>JBAYJY010000079.1:0-20050 GCA_041664945.1 bacterium
AAATACGGGCGCCGCTAACAAGCCGGCGTCGCTGTTCATAAGCCTGCGGCCCTATAACCCCGAGGGGTTGAGCGTGGTAAAGACGATCGGGGCCGACGAGAAACGGTTCACTGTCAATCGCGGCACGGCCGTGGCGTTCATGAAGAAACCCGACGCGGTGGACTGCTCGAACGAGGCGGACGGCGATGTGTCGCTGACGCTGGACGCGCCGATGAACCGGCGGGCGGCGTCCTGCCGGGTCGGGCTATGCAATGCGATGGCGGAGTACAAACTGGCGCTGCCGCCGGGCGAGGAAAAAACCTTCTGGTTCATCACGCCGGTTAAGTTGCTTAACGACAATGGCGCCTGGGCGGACGAAGCGCGGAAGGCGGACTCCGAGGCGATTCTCGAAAAGACATACCGCGAGTGGAAGGAACGGCTCGCAGGAACGATTCAGCTTGAACTGCCGGACGACAATCTGCAGCGCGCGTTCGACATCAACAAGGCGTATCTGTTGCTTTTGTGGGATGGAGACGCGATCACGCCTGGGCCGTTCACCTACCATCACTTCTGGTTCCGGGACGCGGCGTATCAGATTTCCGCGCTCGATAAAATCGGCTTCCACCGCGAGGCGGAACAGATTCTGGACACCTACCCGAAGCGGCAGCGGGCGGACGGATTTTTCATTTCGCAGAACGGAGAATGGGACGCGAACGGGCAGGCGATGTGGACGCTGCTCGATCACTACAAATATACGCGGGACGCCAAGTTTCTCGAAAAAATGTATCCGGCTCTCGTCAAAGGCGTCGGATGGATTAAGCAGAAACGCATGGCGACGACGCAGGACCGGAACAGCCCGGTTTACGGACTGCTGCCTGCGGGATTCAGCGCGGAGCACTTCGGCCCGAACGATTTTTATTACTGGGACGATTTCTGGTGCCTCGCGGGAATACGGGCGGCCGAGGAGGCCGCGGCCGATCTCGGAAAGAACGACGAACTGCGCGAGTTCCATCAGGAGTTCGACAGATATCTCGGGCACGTCGAGGCGTCTCTCGCTCACGTCGAGCGAAAGCTCGGCATGCGCGTGATTCCGGCGTCGCCCAACCGGCGCATGAACTCCGGCGCCATCGGAGCGCTCTGCACGATGTACCCGCTTCGCATCTACCCGCCGGACGACGACCGCATGGCGAACACGCTCGCCGAGATCAGGCGGGTCTCTTTCTATGAAAACGGCTTCTATCAGAACAATCACCATTCGGGCATTAACGCTTATCTGACGTTCCAGTTCGCGCAGTGCCTGTTGCAGAAACGCGACCCGGAGGCGTGGACGCTTCTGCGATATATACTGGGGCTGGCGACGACGACTTACACATGGCCGGAGGCGGTGCATACGCAGACGGGCGGCGGCGTGATGGGCGACGGCCACCACGGCTGGGCGGTCGCCGATTTTCTGCATCTTGTCCGCAATCTGCTCCTCATTGAAGAGGGGGAGAATCTCGTTCTTTTCCCGCTGTTGCCGGCGGATTGGTTCGAGGAGGGAAAGAGCATCTCGATCAAGGATGCGCCGACACATTTCGGGAAGGTCGACGCGGTTATGAAGTCCGACGGGCGGCGCGCCACGGTCGAGTTCAACTGCCGTTGGAGCTACACGCCGGAGAAGCTGATTGTCTGCTTCCCGCGCGAGATTTCCACGGCGAAGATAGACGGAAAAGAAGATACGATCCAGTTTTCGGACCGCGTGGAACTCGATCCGGGCGTTACGAAGATTGAGGTCACGTTCGCGTAAAGCAGTAGCGAGCGGCGAGAACATAGGAATAAAAGGACATTAGCTGGAAGTTTGGGGAAAGCAAAACGCTTGCGATTCTCGAACATCGAGGAAAAACTAAAGATATTGTCATTCCGAGCGAAGCGAGGAATCTCAAATAAATGTCAATCGGCATTTAGTTAATACTGAAGACATTAAACAAAGAGCGAGGGGTTTTATGAAGAATCGCGGGATAGCGTTTTGGCTGCTGATAGTCATAACCTTTATAGGCCTGGGCGCGGCGGGCCGGATTGTGATGAAGCGCGCCGCATACGAGAGGGCGAACCGCACGGTGCAGATTGCTGTCGATCTGCCGTCGCTGGCGTCGCTGTTGCCGCCGGGCGTCGATCCGGCGTCGGTGACCGGGCGGCTGAAACAGATAGGCATAACCACTTATGGCGTCTATGAGTTCAAGGGAAAAGAGTTGCTGACTAACCACGACATTCTGGCCTATCGCACGTGGCCGGAGGCGCTGGCTTCGGTCGGCATGAAGGACCCCGGAAACATGGTGCTGACGCTGCAGGGGAGATGGCTGAGCCCGCTGGTTCCTAACTATCTCAACGCCTATTTCGGCGCGGATTCCTGCGAGCCGGGCGGCGTCTGCCGCATTCCGGACATCGGGCTGACGTTGGAGACGCTGACGTTCGGGCTTCACGGCGCCGGCATCGACGGCGCGATTGCCCCGAGATTTTTCAACACGGCGTTCGAGAATGAACTGACGATAAAGATGAAGATGGCGGCGCTGGACAGGCTGAAGCCGTCGGTGATAGTGTTCGACGGCGAAACGGCGCTCGGTTTTCCGGAGTTGCTGAAAGTCACGGCCGGCGAGATATGGCGGCGTCCGGGCTGGTCGGTGGGCCTCGTCGACATGGTGGAACAGGACGGCGTGAAAAAACTCGCGTGGATGCTGCCGGGGCGCGTTATCCCGGTGCACAGCATTCCCGAAAAGGAGATTGGCAAGAATCCGCCGGCGAAGGCGCTGATCCGCTATCAGCGGGCGGTGAAGGAGCGCGGAATCCGTTTCCTGTATGTGAGGCTCTACACTGAACGGTTCGGTAAGACGGGCGATGAGGCGCTTGAGGAAAACATCAAATATCTGGAAGACCTTGTGAAAGGCCTGACGGACGACGGTTTCATAATCGGGACGGCGGAACCGCTGCAGCCGTTCATAAGCAAGCCAGTGACGCGCGCTGCGTGCGTGGCTGGCGCGGTTGCGTTTGCGGGATTGCTGCTGTTCATCGGATTCGGGTTCCCGGGTTGGCTGTCGCTGCTTGGAGCGCTGGGAGCGTTCGCGGTGGTTTTCGCGTTTCCGCAGTCCGGCGCGGCGGCGGGGATGGCGTATAAATATGTGATAAAACTTACGGCGCTCGGAACGGCGTGCGTGGTTCCGGGAATGTCGGTGGCGGCGCTGTTCATAGTGGGGCGGCGCCTTTCGGAAACGGAATACAAGCCCGGAGCGGGAGAGGCGGCGGCCCGCTGGGCGGGGGCATGCGCGCTCACGCTCGCGGGAGGCATTTTCACCGCTGCGATGCTCTCGCAACGCGAATATTTTCTGCGCATGGAGGTTTTCTCCGGAGTCAAAATAGCGTTTTTAATGCCGCTGATGCTGGTGTTCTTCGTGTATCTGAGAGAAACGGGCGAAAAGCTCGGCGAGTTTTTCAATTCGCCGCTGAGGTATATAGAGGTAGCGATCGGGCTGGTAGCGGTTGCCGGGCTTGCGGTTTATCTGATACGGTCCGGGAATCAGTCGACTCCTGCCACGGCTATGACTGATCAGGAAAGCGCGTTGCGCACCGGCCTCGAATCGATGTTCTACGCGCGGCCGCGGTTCAAGGAGTTTCTAATCGGCCACCCGGCGCTTCTTCTCGTGGGACTGCTGCCGCTGGGGAGAAAAAAGTACGTCGGCCTGTTGCTGATACTCGTCGGCGTGATAGGGCAGGTCAGCCTTTTCAATTCGTTCTGCCATCTGCACACGCCTATAGTGATGACATATATCCGCTCGGTGGTTGGAATCATGCTCGGATTGGTTATCGGACTCGGCCTCAGAATGGCCGGAACCGTGGTCTTGGAGTTGTTTCCAAAGAAGAGCGCTTGAACTTGAAGCGAGTTCTATATTTCTGATTGTTCAGACGGCCTGATGTATTTATAGACGCCTGAGCTTATTTTTTCGAATTTTGGGCTGTTGTTCATCGCTGTTACGATGACGGAATAGAAATTTTCCGCTTTGCTGCGCACGCGGCCGTCATTAATGAGCAATTCGCGGAGCTCGACGACTTTCACCGGCTGTTCGAGTCCGCACGCGATGTCTTCTATGACGTCGATGAGTTGGTGGGTTTTGACTTTCGTTCCCCCGAGTCCGAGTGTCGCCATTTTTTTCGAGAGGCTCGCCACTTCTCGCTTGAGTTCCCTAATCTCCTCGCGCGCTTTTGCGAGTTCTTTCTCGACGTCTTCCATCTGTTTTTGCAGGGCGACCGTTTCTGCAAGTTCCTGAATATCTCGTTTTATTCTCTGATATGTGACGGTCATTGTTATAACGCCTTTCCCAATTCGATTAATCCCGGATTCGCCAATAGGACGCCGAATCCAGGTCAATGTTCATAGCGGCGATCTGCTTCGTTATCGGCGCATTATTTTGTTCATGAACCCAAGTTCTATTCACTTCAAAAATACGCCTTCCGCCTCGCATTTCATCCACTCTGAGCCATTGCGCCCAAATCCTAATGACGGATTTGGGTTAATATATGTTTCATTTATTATTGAAAAAAGTCAACAGAGGCTGGAGAGTAAAACGTTAAAATGTTAAGTTTTGACGCGAAAACGCTCAAATAAAAAACCCGGCCGTGCGGACCGGGTTTGAAAAAGCGATTATTCGGGCTGAGGACTGTTGTTACTCTTCGCCCTCTTTTTTCTTTGCGAGTTTTTCTTTTGCGTGTTCGATAGCCGAGGAGGTTTTCTCGACGGCGCTGGAGTAGGCGGTCGACATTTTGTCTTTGGCTTCCTCAAACGCTTCTTTTGACTTATCGATCAACTCGCCCGCTGAGTCAGAAATATCAGAGAAGCGGTCTTTAATTTTTTCGCGAGTATCCTTGCCGGACTGAGGCGCGTAAAGAAGGGCGGTGATGGCGCCCACGATGCTGCCCGCGCCGAACGCCAGCAGAACGCCGGGCCAGCCTATTCCGCGCTTTGTTTCTCTCACTTCGATTTTTTCGTTCTCTGCCATGATTTTCTCCTTCTAATGCCGTTTTCTATTACTATAGCGAAAAAAGTATAATTTTACATGCTGCGCGTGTCAAGCGGCATCGAGCGGAAGCCGGACAAGAGCTTTGTAGTCTCTTTGACTACAAGTATCGAAATAGGCGGTCAGGTAGCGGGATCAGAGCTTGTAGTCTCATTGGCTACAAGCTTCAAAAAAGATATTTTTGTCCTTTGATTAAAAGAAAAATAATTTTTATTCGGGTATTTACTCGCAATAACAAACAACTTATAATGGCATGACCCTACCTTAGAGCGAGAGTGGAAAAAATGAAACAGATTCTAACAACTACGGATGTGGCAAAGCTTCTTGGGCTACATGTCAACACGCTGAAAAACTGGGTGCGGGATGGCAAACTGCCGTCTTTCCGCACTATAGGCGGCCACTACCGCATAAGAGTGGACGAGCTTGTTGCCGCGTTGAGGGAAAAAGGAATCCCTGTTCCAGAGGCGCTTCTTGAAACAAGCAGAAAAGATGTGTTCGTGGTGCATCCTAAAGATGACGAGCGGGTTGAGATCGAACGCAATCTGAGCGCCGCGGGCCAATTGAATGTGACTTGCTTCGACTGCGGAGTGGAGGCTTTGATGGCTATGGGGCGCAATATGCCGGCCGTCATTGTCTGGGACGCGGCGCGCAAGGATGTCGACGTTGTCACGGTGCTGCGTTCTCTGAGAAGCAAGGAAACGGCGCACAGAGTCGATATGGTTCTTATCGGCAGCGGCGATTCGCTGATGAACTCCGGGCTTCCCGAGGAAATGTCGGAAGTTCCGCTGTTCACATACCCTGACAATTTGCCGGATATGGTTAAATGGATGCGCCGGATAACCGACTAACCTGATTCGCTAACTAACATCCAGTGGAATTTCGAACAAAGCAGAAGAATTCTGGATTTTTCGCGTGCGGCTTTCGTGTGTTTCCAATCCGTTTTTATGTTATAATAGTGTAAATAACCATTTAAGAAACCCGGGAGGCGCCGTATGGATACTGAAAAAGTCCGGTTCAGCAGCGGAGTCCACAATCTCATCGGGATATATCACGAAGGCGAGGGATCGCCGAAAGCGGCGGTTGTGATCAGCCATGGATTTGCGGCGAATAAGGAAAGCGATAAGTGGGTGTATGTGAGCGAGGGGTTTGCGGAGGCGGGAATATCCACGCTACGCTTCGATCATGCAGGCCGGGGAGAGAGCGACGGCCTGTTCGAGGACGTGACGCTGACCGGACGAATAGCGGATTTGAGAGCTGCGGTGTCGTTCGTGGGGGCGAATAAAGGGATCGGGCGCATAGCGCTGATCGGAAGCAGTTTCGGCGGCGACACGGCGCTGTTCGTGGCGGCTGACCCCGGAATCGCGTGCGCGGCGATAATTGCGACGCCGTTTTCTTTCGATTTTATGGATGAGGCCGAAACAGGCGACGGTTATATTGAAATCGACGGACTGCGCGTTAAACGCGGTTTGAAGCAGGACGTGGCGAAATACGATATCGAGGCGCAGGCGGCGAAGGTTTCCCGGTTGCTGATCATGCACGGCACGCAGGACGAGGTTGTTCCCCCGAGCGACGCGCTTCTAATTTATGAAAGCGCCGCCGAACCGAAACAGCTCGAAATGATTGAGGGCGCCGACCACAGGTTCTCACAACATACTCATCGCGAACTCATGTTCGACCACATCTTCGAATGGTTCCAGAAATATCTGAAAGAATAAAAGCGTCATTAGGCGATAAGAAAATTGCGGCTTTAGACCGTAGGCCTTGGGCGTTAGGCTAAAGATTAAAAAATCAAACCCCCATGCGCCAACAGAACGACAAATCCGAGTTGCTAATTAATTCATTAGTATGCGGGCAATGGATTCCCGACAAGAACATTCGGGAATGACGGTCTTTTTGTGTCTGTTTACTTATGGCTGCACAGCAAAAAATCCAAAGATGCTAAGTTTTTGTTTTTAGCCTAAGGCCAAATGCCCAAAGCCTAAGGCCGCTTTAAATAAATTATTTGATTTTCGGCAGTTCCAGTTTAACGTAGCCGCCGTCCGGGGCGGGGATGGTTTTAAGCGCGACGTAAATTTCGCCGGTTTTCGGCAGCATGACGGCGCTTTGAAGCGTGTTGTTCGCGCAGATGGTGTTTACGAGGTCGCCGGAAACTTTGCCGGCGATCGGGTCGAACTTGTCGCTGAGGAAGGAAACGGCGGCTTTTTCGTCTATGCCGCCCTTGTTGCCGTTTATCAATTCTAAATAGCGGTTGTAGCGGTAGAATGTGTCGGATTTCTTTCCGGCGTAAAACATGTACATGTATTTCATCTGCGTTTTCGAGAGGTCTTTATCGACGAAGTGGTTGGTGTGCATGAGGAAGCCGTCTTTCGGTTCGATGCGAACGAGCCGTTTGGCTGTCATTTCTGCGATGAAGCCGGTGTCTGTCTTGCCGTCTGTGACGAGGACGTTGTAGCCGGTGGTGCGCGGCATGCCGGCGAGAATTTTGTAAGCGTCTTCGAGCGTCTTGGATTTTTCCACGAGGGCGCGCAACTGGATCATGATCGGGGTTCCTTCAAGGGTCGCCTCGGAGGACATCGAGGTCATTTCGCCCATCGAGATTTCGCTTGCGTTCATGCCTGTCAGCGCTCCGGAAATTCCGGGCCATGAGAGCGTGACGAACGGGACGCCGTTTTTCGGCGTGATGAAGAAGACTGTGTTCATGGCCGCGACTTTCTCGTCGGCCGACCATTCGAGGTTGCGTCCGTGCACCACCGCGCCGTCCTTGGATTTGCCGGGGAAAGCCGCGAAATTCGAGCACATCGGTTTTACGCCCACCCAGTTCGCCGACACCACATCAAGGAATGTATTCGCGTAAAGAATTTTTTCGTAGTCAACGCCGGCGCTTTCGGCTATCCCGCGCATTTCCTCGATGTATTCCTTCGGTATGTGTTTTTCGAGAATCTTTGCGCCTTTCGCAAGCGCTTCCTGAGACGCGCCGAAAAGGTTTTTCTTTTCCTCGAAGAAGTATGAAATCAGCTCCTTGATCTCGGTTTTGAGGAGCGCGCCGTGCTGAAGACCTATCTCGCGCGGCGTTCCGGCGAGCCGGACGACTCGAACGCCGTCGACGTTTTCGAGCCGCGCGGGGCCGCTCTCCGCGACTAATTTGACAGCCGCGCGCGCGTTAACCGCCGCCGCCGCGATTATAATTATCGCCAAAAAGATTCTGAGCTTGCTTTTCATTTGAAAAACCTCCGAAAAACTTTCGCGTCCGGCGCCGCGCCGGTTTTCAATCCGAATCAAACCGCCGGATTCGGATTCAATTAGCATACCATCGGGCGCGCACATGTTCAACAATGGTTTACTTAACTGTTTGCGGGGATATGGAATATGGGAGGTTTTTAGGAGCGCGGTCATTCTGTCGGCAAAGCTGTCCGGGCAAGTTCCGCGCGGCAGTTGTTTTTGATGGCTGTTTACATATAATACGCATGATTGAAGCAATCGACGCTGCGTGGGGCATCAGAAGATAAAGCGGCGACACGGCGAAATACAGGGGAGGAAGTTGCGGCGCGAGGAAGAGTCGGCCCCGGTTTTACGAACTTCCGGATCGCAAAGCGACAAAAAGAACATGGGCGGCGGAAACAAGATCGCAATTTTAGGCATGGTTGACGGGGCAAATTCCCGATACTGGAAGCTGATCGAGGACGGAGCGGCGGCGGCGGCGGCGCAGCGGTCGATTACAGTTGAATATCACAGGCCGCAGGCGCTCGGCGAGCGGAACGTGGCGCAGTGGCAGAGCAAGATCGCCGAGACTATCGCCAACGATCCGGAAGTGAAGGCGGTCGGCCTTTCGATGATAGACCCGGCGGCCGGGGCGAAGTCGATCGAGACTCTGAGCGCGGCGGGCATTCCGTGCGTGACGTTCGACTCTGATGTGCCGAACAGCAACCGCGCTTTTTTCATCGGCGCAAACAACAGGGCCGCCGGCCGCACCTGCGCGTTCACCGTCGCGAAGCTGATCTCATTCAAGGGGAAAATAATAATCGATTCGCCGTCCTACAAGGTGAATAGCTGCGTAGAGCGCATAGGCGGCTTCAAGGACGCGATCGGCCGTTACAGCGGCATTGAAGTGGTCGGCGAAGTGGGCGGCGACGAAAGCGCCGCGTCGATAAAATACACGGCGGAGAAAACCGCGGCGACGCCCGGACTGGTCGGGATTTTCTGCGCGTCGGGCGGAAGCGCCAAAGCGGACGCGGAAGCGCTCAAGAAGGCCGGCCTCGCTGGGAAAGTGGCGCTTGTCTGCGTGAATGTGGACGCCGAGATTCGCGAACTTCTGAAGAAGGGCGTAATTCACATGGCGATAGGGCAGCGGCCGTACTCGATCGGGTTCCGGCTCGTTGACTATCTGGACCAGATAGCGCGCAACGGGATCGACATGGTCATGCGCGGTATTCCGTCGAGCCGCATCGCTGACACCGGTATGCATCAGGTAACGCGCGATAATATCGAGAGCTATGTGGACACGCTCGAAAAGATGCAGCGCGACATGGAGTGAACAGGGCGGTTTCGGGCCGCTCGAAAATTTCCGCGGCCGTCGGGGCGCGGGTTTTGCCTTTTCAGCGCTATAATTAATAATCGAAACAAAAACAGCCGACGGCGCGGCATTTGCGCGAGGCGGCGGTACGGAGCGTGTCGTATGAGCGGCAAAGGATTCAAATGCAACAGTTGCAGTTATGCGCTGATTATTGATGACGATGTGAAGAAAGAGCTGTGGTGTCCAAACTGCCGCGCGACGATGGCTGCTTCGGACATGGAAGCGCCCGCTGAATTTTTAAATTATGAGTGCGGTGAGTGCAAGGCGCGTTTTCGGGCGCCCGGCGGAACTCACGCTCCTTACAAATGCCCGCGCTGCAATTACACAATCCCGTCAAAACCCAAGCCATAAATGAAGCGCCGCCCGGGCGCCGGGGCTAAAGCGCGGCATCACGCCGCCCCTGGCCGGTTTTCGGGCCGCAGGGTCTCGAACGTGTTTCATTCATCTGCTATTGCAACAGAGGGTAAAATATTACAGAATAAGAGGGCTGAAAATCGCATAGAGGACTGTATGAATGCGAACGCCGCCGGATTTTGCGCGGAGGAGCGGCGCAGTCCCGGATGCGGAGGTGGAGAAACTTATGTCCGGACACTCGAAATGGAGCACGATAAAACGGAAAAAGGGCGCGGCTGACCAGAAGCGCGGCAAGGAATTTTCCAAGCTGATAAAGATCATAACGAACGCCGCGCGCGCCGGCGGCGGCGATATGAACCTGAACGCGACGCTTCGCACCGCCGTCGACAAGGCGAAGGCGATCAACATGCCGGCGGATACGCTCACGCGCGCGATCAAACGCGGCACCGGCGAACTCGAAGGCGCCGCTTACGAAGAACTCATGTTCGAAGGCTACGGCCCGGCCGGCATCGCGCTGATGATAGAGGCGATGACCGACAACCGCAACCGCACCACGGCGGAAGTCCGCCACATTCTCAACAAATACGGCGGTTCGCTCGGCGAATCCGGTTGTGTCCAGTGGATGTTCAACAAGAAGGGCATCATTCTCGTTCCAAGCTCAGGCGCGGACGAGGAAAAGATGATGGACCTCTGCATCGAGGCGGGCGCCGACGAAGTAACGGAAGAAGGCGAATACTTCCAGTTCATCTGCGCGCCGAACAGCATGCCGGCGGTCAAGAAATTCATCGAGGACGCCGGGTTCACGGTCGAATCGGCGGAAGTTTCTATGGAGCCGCAAACCACGGTCGACGTCAACGACAAGGCCGAGAGCGTTCTACGGCTCGTTAATTTTCTCGAGGAGCTCGACGACGTGCAGAACGTTTTCTCCAACTTTGACATATCCGATGAGATCATGGAAAAGCTCGGCTGAAGCTTTAGCCGGCTCAGGAGAACGAAAGTGCGTATCGTTGGGGTGGACCCCGGACTCGCCGATTCCGGCTACGGCGTCATCGACGAAAAGAACAACGCGCTCAGCGTCGTTGAATATTCCTGCATAAGCACATCGAAAGAAACTCCTTTTCCGGAGCGGCTGCGCTCGATCTACGACGATTTCGCGCGCGTTCTCGAAGAGTACAAGCCGGAATCCTGCGCGATCGAGGCGCTCTATTTCGCGAAGAACGCGAAGAGCGCTTTTCAGGTCGGCCACGCGCGCGGCGTTTTCATTCTCGCCGCCTCGCTCGCCGGAATCCCGGTTTACGAATATACGCCGATTCAGGTCAAGCAGGCGCTCGTCGGCAACGGCCGCGCGGAAAAATCGCAGTTGTCCTATATGGTGAAGATGCTGCTGAAACTCGAGGAACCGCCGCAGCCGGACCACGCGTCGGACGCGCTTTCCGTCGCGATCTGCCACGCGAACTCGTCGCGCATGCGCGCCCTCATCGGCGAAGAACGGCTCGTTTACGGCAGACGGAAATAAAGAGGAGCGTGGGTCGCGGCATACTGCGACCGGCAATCGCATAGGAGACAGAAATTGAGTTCGGGGTTGCTTCGTCAGCCCAAAACGGCTTCCTCGCAAGTACGAATGGAAAGAGAATAAATGATAGATTTTCTGATAGGCGAAATCGCAATCGTGAAAGAGAACAGCGTCTCGATAGACGTTGGCGGCGTTGGCTACAAGGTTGGCGCGCCGACATCCGTCACCGGCGCGATGCGGCCCGGCGACAAGGGCGTCACTCTTTTCACGACGATGATCGCGACGGACGGCAACCTGAGCCTTTACGGGTTCAACACGCCGGACGAGCGGGATGTGTTCGAGATGCTGATCACGGTGTCCGGAGTCGGCCCGAAGGCGGGCATAAAGCTGATGTCGCTGCCGAAGGGGCGACTGCTTGAAGCGATCGTGGCCGAGGATGTTGCGGTATTGACGACAATTCCCGGGATCGGGCCGAAAACCGCGAAACGCCTTATACTTGATTTGAAAGACAAGGTCAGCGACCTGTTCAAAAACATGCCCGGCGGCGCGCCGGCGGTTTTCATCGACGAAGGCGAAGTCGGCATCGCCGCGCAGGGCCTTCAGGCGCTCGGCTACTCGGCATCGGAAGTCCGCAATCTGCTTAAAACGCTGCCGGCTGACGATCTTAAAACGATGCGCGCTCCTGAGATCATCCGTCGCTGCCTGCAAAGGAAAGATTGAGCGGCATGCTGCGCCCAATATGCCGCGCTCGGCATGCTTTGTAGGGGCACAGCGCCCAGCGCCAAATATATTTTGTAGGGGCACAGCATGCTGTGCCCAATATACTGCGCCAAATGTGAATTGAAAGTATAAAAACATTTTCATATAAGGAGATGCAACATGAGTAAAGCAAAACCCAAAGCAAAAGCGAAACCGAAGACAACAGCCAAGGCGGCCGCCGCTCCGAAGCGCGAGCGCGCAGTGCTCGCTTACTCCGGCGGAGTGGACACGTCTATCGCCATCAGATGGCTGATGGACGAGATGAACCTCGACGTCATAGCGGTCTGCATAGACGTTGGACAGGGCAAGGAACTCGGCCCGATAAAGAAGAAGGCTCTGAAGATCGGCGCGATCAAGAGCGTGGTCGTGGATGCCAAAGAGCAATTCTGCGACGACTATCTTGTCCCGGCGATCCGCGCGAACGCGATGTACGAGAAGAAGTATGTGCTTTCGACGTCGCTGAACCGGCCATTGATATCCGAGATACTCGTGCGCGTGGCGAAGGAAGAGAACGCGCAGTACGTCGCGCATGGCGCGACGGCGAAGGGCAATGATCAGGTGCGGTTCGAAGTATCGTTCGCCGCGCTGGACCCGTCGCTCAAGATCATCCCGGTGGCCCGCCGCTGGAACATGACGCGCGATCAGGAATTCGTTTACGCAAAGAAACATGGCATCGAGTTGCCCGTCACCTCGAAAAGCCCGTACAGTCTCGACCTCTGCGTGTGGGGCAAGAGCACCGAATGCGGCGTTCTCGAAGACCCGTGGTGCGAACCGCCGAAGGACGCCCATAGCTGGGTGACGCATATCGAGGACGCGCCCGCAAAGGCCGCCTACGTCGAGATCGGTTTCGAAAAGGGCGTTCCGGTTTCAGTCGACGGAAAAAAAATGAAGATGTACGCGCTCGTCGAGAAGCTGAACGCGCTCGGCGCGAAGCACGGCGTCGGCCTGACGGACATGATGGAATGCCGGCTTGTGGGCATCAAGAGCCGCGAGACGTACGAGGCGCCCGCCGCCGCGCTCATTCTCAAGGCGCATCAGGAACTCGAATCGCTCGTCATGAACCGCGACACGCTGCACTACAAGATGCTGCTCGAACAGCGCTATGCGGAACTGATCTACGACGGCAAGTGGTTCTCAGAACTGCGCGAGCACCTCGATGCGTTTTTCATTTCGACACAGAAGTATGTCACCGGCACGGTCCGGATAAAGCTCTACAAAGGCAACGCGGTTGTAGTCGGCCGGAAATCACCGCAGTCGCTCTACCGCTGGAATCTCGCCACGTACGACAGCGGCGACACGTTCGACCACACCGTCGCCGACGGGTTCCTTGCTGTTTGGGGACTGCCGGAAAAGGTTGAAGCGCTGTGCGGCAGGAAGAAACTCAAAAAGAAGTAGGGGGCTGATGGTAGCTGGTAGCCGGGGACTGGTAGTTGGGAAAAGACAAAAACAGGCGCATTCATTCGTAGGCGCACAGCGCGCTGCGCCAGAATGAAGCAGCGCGGAAAAGGAAAAGACGGGAAAAGAAAAACGTCTTTGCGAGGAAGCCGATGTCTGGCTGACGAAGCAATCCCGAACTCAATTCCTATCTCCAATTCGGGATTCCATTTTATTTGTCATTCCGAACGGAGTGATGAATCTTAGATCAAACAACCACAGGGGCGGCGCAATCTGGCCGCCCCTTTTGTATTGTTAGGATTTGGGTTTATCTGCCGGGAAATATTCCATCAGTTTTATAGCTGTTAGATTTTTACTTCAATTGGCTTACTTCTTTTTCAGCTTTACACATTTAATCCAATAGGCAAAATAAAACAACGGAATGAATATGAAGCCGATTATTAATATGCACAACACCATAACTGGTGGAATATAACAAAATTGAAAAAAACTGAATACACAGATAATAATGATACTAGCTGGCCAAGCAAATCCCATACCTTTTGTTGTTTTTCTTACATTGACATCCACAACCCCTATCATCATAAATAAAAATGAAAACACAAGTAATGCTTGATAACTTAAAAAGCCAAGCATCCATAACCAATCTTGTGGAAACAAAGCCATAATTGCAATAACAAAAAATATAGAAAAAAACAATATTCTCGATAATGACATGAAGAAATTCAACTTCGTTTCATTATCAGAGGATCTGTTTTGAAAAACAGGGCCCATCACCTTTTCCTACTCTGCAATTCAATTTTCGTGTTTTCCGAGCTATGAAGCGATTATATCATAGGTTTAGCATCTTGGGTTCGGCGGCCTTTGAATTTGCAGCGGCGAAGCCGCTTTTTTGATGCGGTGGTTTGACGCCGTTTTATCTGTTTCTATGTTATAATAGATGAAAAGATGAATATTTTATATCAAATAATTTTGGAGGATTTATAATCATTTGTACGGTAAGATTACTTACAGAGTACATGCTGTGTAACGCATGTTCGAGAGGCGGGTTACAAAAGACGAAGTTCGACGCGTTCTCGAAACCGGCGAGGTGATTGAAAATTATCCTGACGATACCCCCTATCCAAGCAGATTAGTGTTGGGGAAGGCGGGTTCTCGGAAGCTTCATGTGGTTGCAGCGGACAATGAAGTCGATAAAGAAACAATTGTTATTACCGTTTATGCGCCGGAGCCGGCGTATTGGGATCCGACTCTCCGAAGGAGGCTGAAACAATGAAATGTGTCATTTGCAAGAATGGCGAAACACGCGAAGGATTAGCGACTGTGACGCTGGAGCGGAATGGCGCGACCATTGTTATTAAATCTGTGCCGGCAAAGGTCTGCGATAATTGCGGCGAGGAATATGTTAATGAGGAAATCATGGCCCGGCTGATGGAACAGGCGGAAGAAGCGGCGCGAAATGGCGTTCAGGTTGATGTGCGCGAATATGTCGCCGCTTAATATCGAATATTGAGTTCATTCTGAATTTTGGCAAAAAATTTTATCTTTTTCCGATACACAACAGCAAGATGATATTTAAGTGAAAGTTCCCCGTTTCGTTCGAATGCTCAAAAGGGGTATCTTCTGTTTAACCTCTTGGCTTGAACGGCATATTTTCGAAGACTTCTCTTGGAAATCCGTTTAATGCGCTATAAGGCGTCTCGTTGATCTCTTTCATCAAGTCCCATGGGCTCAGGTCATCCTCTTCGAGCATCATTTTACAGGCTTTGACCATATCGTTCATTGAACCCAATACGGAACGATCACTCGTTTTGGAGAAGGTGAATGTTCCTGTGTTCGGCGCGATAATACGGTCAAAAAACATTCTCATATTCAGCTCTGCAAGGTGTTCTCCGAGAAAAGACAAAAACTGCTTGAGATATTCGTTTTCGTCTGTGATTCCCCGGCCATACATTACCACCGAGAACAAAGAGCTGGCATTTGTCGTCAGAATATACTGGACCCGTTGCGCGGTGAATAGATTAGCGCACCATCGCAGATGCGCGCCTGTCTGCGTGTCGACTTTTGTAAGAGGGCCGAGCTTGAGCTTTTTGTTTAGCTTTTCAGTGACATGAATGATCATGAAGGGCCGCCTTTGTGTTCTTTTGGGTACTTTACTCAAAACGACGATTAGCGTCAACAGCGCCGCAAGCCGGTTGCAGGCGAGCCATACCTCCGTTTCTTCGCGCCTCCGTGGTTTCGTTTTTTCTTTTCCCGGCTGAAGGAGCCAAAATGCCACGGGTTCATCGTGGTTGAATAAATCAAAATACAAATGTACAATTAGTTGTACAAAGAAAGGGGCAATTGTTTTATGAAAGATATTACAATATCCAAAGCGCGCAACGAACTGACTGATCTTCCCCGGCGCTTGGCAAAAAATCCCGGAGCCGTTGCCGTTACGCGGAGAGGCAAGCCGGTGCTCGCGATTTTGCCATGGGAGCTTTACGAGTCCATCGTTGAAACGCTTGAAGTTATGAGCGATGTAAAATTAATGGACGCGCTCAGGAAAAGCATTCGGGATATTCAGGAGGGACGCACCTTCAGCTCTGACGAAGTTAAAAAGGAGCTTGGGCTTTGAGCGCTCATAAATACGAGATCCGGTGGACAGGAGCGGCGAAAAAGATGCTCGCCGGGGTACAAGACCGCCGAATCATGCGGAAGATATTTGAACGGGCAAACGAGCTTTCCGAAGAACCCGAATTGCAGGGAAAACCTCTTTTAAATGAATTGGCGGGGTATAGGAGCGTTCGGGCGGTCGGCCAGCGATATCGGATAATTTATAAGATAGAAAACAAGAAAATTATTGTGTATGTAGTCGCTTTGGGCATCCGCAAGGAAGAAAGTAAAAAAGATATCTACGAACTCGCAAAGAAGTTGATACGTGCCGGTCTGTTGGAATCCCCAGAATAGTTGGACAAAAATACAACCCCTCGTTCCAACGCTTTGCGTCCCCTGGTTTTTTTTCTGATCAGGGAAAACTCAATCAAGTTGACTCAATAAAAAATCATTTTGTCGAGTATACGATGCAAAGTATTGTTAAAACAAGGTAGGCGCAACCGAAGAAGCCGCCAGCGATTATCCCTATCCATGCGTGTGTTGCGCCTCGCGCTTCCGGATGCAGTTTTGCGAACTTGCGGCCTCGCAGCCCTAAAATAAAGCCGGCAATGCCTATCGGGAAGAACGGAATTACTGAAAATACGCCGAAATAATATCCGATCAGCGCATTTGTGTTTTTATAGGGGATGAGGCCGCCGAGGGTATAGTCGCTTTGGGGCGCCGCTTGTCGCTGAATGTAGTTTTCGAACATGCGGCCGCATTTTATGCACCAGTTGTATTCGATCGAGTTTTGGAATCCGCACGCGGGACAGTATTTTACAGTCGCGCCGGCTGGAAAAACATGCGCGGCGTTTCCCGGAACGGCGGCGTTAGGAATATTCGCGGGCAAAGGCTGCGTATAGTCCTCCGGCCCGCGCCAGATGTATAAATACCAATATACCGGTATGGCTAAAATATTAAAGAACATTATTAACACAACCCAAATGATTTTCAGGTCGCCGACCACCATCGGATTTTTGAAAACATTTATTACATATAATACCATCAGCGCGAATCCGAGAATGATCGTGAAAAAATGCAACGGGAAAATAAATAAGAAGTAAGCCGGATTGGGGCCGCCGAAATTTTTCGATCCTACCATGAAAACGATAAATAACATGAAAATGAAAAAATAGAAAAAAGGCCACAGGGAGCCGATCAGCAATGCGATCTTTTTGTTTTTTTTCATAATTTATATTTGTCGGGCTTCAGGGCCGCAAACCGGATTCGAACCCGCGATCATAAAAAATAAGCGGGCTGTCCTCCGAGCTTACGACGTATTGCTATTATACCACTTCTCAGCAAACTTCCAAATGACGAAATATGATAAACATAAAAGTTAAAGATAAGAGAGGAAACGGGATTCGAACCCGCGACCGGATTTAAATTAGGCATACCGCCCACGGAATTTCGGAATAGAATCAGCCGGAATGTTTTGCCGCAAACTTTCGGGTTTCAGTGGTATAATGTCCTGTGTAGGCAGAAACCTTAAAACAGGTAGAGGAGTCGCAGCCATGAGGTTCAAAACCGCCGTTATTCTTTACGCAGCCATTTCATTGTTTATTTCGGCATCCGTTTATTCATTCGCAGCGGAGCCGCAATCCATAAAATCGAAAGCCTTCATTGTGCGCGCGGCAACTTCGCCGCTGTCGATTTCCGTCGCAGGCGCTGACGGGAAAATGATTTTATCCGGCGCGCCGGGGGGAGAAGTCTATGCGCTAAAGGGCAACAAGCGCATATTCCTAACTTCATGCAAGCCGCAAAAGGGAGCCGCCGGCAGACTCGAAATGACGTGCATGGCCGGGAGTGAAAAATATGCCGTTTCTATAGCCATGGTGAACGACTATGAATTTTCGATGTCGGTATCGTCGGCGGGCAAACCCGGACACGAACGTCTCGGCCACAGGTTTCGGCTGCCGCGCGGAGAGAGCGTCTACGGCCTCAAGGAGCATGTAGAGGGCGACGGCAAGGGAGCCTTCGACGCCGCCGGGACTATAACGAACCAGGCAACGCTGGATCAGCGCGGCAGCACAGTCCAGATGTACACGGTCCCGACAATTTCCATCGCATCTCCGTTCCATATCAGCTCGGGCGGATACGGCCTCTTTTTCGACACAACATGGCCGGGCACATACGATCTCGCCGACACCGAGCCCGACGTGGCGGACATATCGTTCGAAGGGCCTGCCCTGAAGATGGTTTTCACATTCGGCCCCGGCATGCCCGACATCATCCGGCGCCACACGGACAGGGTGGGCAAGACTCTTCTGCCCCCGAAGTGGGCCGCCTCGGTTTTCAAATGGCGCGACGACCACATCAACCTGCCGATGCTTTATGACAACACCCGCAATTTGTCGAAATTCAATTCGCAGGTGTACGAAGACGTTATGATGCTGAAAAAACTCGGCGTCCCCACCGGCGTGTACTGGCTGGACCGGCCGTGGGCGAAAGGTCCGTTCGGCTATGACGATTTCGAGTTCGACACGAACAGGTTCCCCAATCCGCTGGAAATGGTAAAGTGGCTCGAAGATAAGAACTCGATGAAAATGCTTCTGTGGGTCGCTCCGTGGATTTACGGCGACATGAGGAACGTCGCTCGGGACCGCGGCTATCTCGCGCCGACCTCGGACAAGGTCCTGGACCTCACCAACCCGGAAGCTGTCGAGTGGTGGCAGAACGAATTCGGAAAAATGTTCGACCTCGGCGTCGCGGGATTTAAGCTGGACCGGGGCGAGGAAGTGATACCGAGCGATCTCGAACATGTTTATCACGACGGCCGCACCGGTCGCGAAGTGCACAACGATTTCCCGACTCTCTACGCGAAGGCGGTTCAAGGCGCTTGCCGGAAATTCCGGGGCGACGACTGCCTCGTCATGCCGAGGTCCGGCTTCACCGGCACACAGAAATACGCGGTCTTCTGGGGCGGCGACACTAAGGCGACATGGCGCGGATTGCGTTCCGCTGTGATCTCGTGCATGAGATCGGGCATCATGGGATTCCCCGTCTGGGGGTCCGACACCGGCGGATACGGCGTTCCGGAAACGCACGAGCTTTTCTCCCGATGGCTACAGGTCAGCGCGTTCCACCCGCTGATGGAAGTCGGCGGCAGCGGCTCCCACGAACCATGGAATCTCGATACCGATCCGAGATACGACCAGACGGTGATCGATAACTATCGCCTGTATGCGAAGATACACACCGAACTCGCGCCTTACAACTACAGTTATATGAGTTTCGCGCACAAGACCGGACTGCCGATTGTCAGGCCGCTTGTCTACCATTGGCCGGAGGACCCGCGCGTGAGAGACACGTGGGATGAGTTCATGTTCGGCGACTGGATCCTCGCCGCGCCGGCGCTTCAGGAAGGCGAAAGGAAACGCGAAGTCTATCTGCCCGAAGGGAAATGGTTCGACTTCTGGAACGCAAAAGAGGAATACGACGGATCGAAGAACTACCTCGTCTACGCGCCGATCAATCACATGCCGGTATTCATCCGCGCGGGCGCGATAATCCCTCTTGACATAATCGATGCGGAAACGGGATTCGCGCCTCAATTCGCGGCTGGCAAATTCATCATCGCCATGTATCCGGACAAAAAGAAATCCGTGTTCGCCTATTTCGACGGGAAAACAGAGGCGGACATAAGCATGATCGAAGGAAAGGACTCGATCGAGATTGACGTTCCGGGATTCGGGCGCTCCGTTCTTCTGAAAGTGCGCGCGTCGCGCATCGCGGGCGCAACGCTCGATGGAACAAATCTGGAGGAGTTGAAAACGGAATCGGAGTATGAAGCCGCCGGCCGCG
>JBAYJY010000080.1:0-19970 GCA_041664945.1 bacterium
GGAATTCGGGGGACATACTTGATTCAAGGCGCATAATATATAAAAGGCAAAAGCGTGGTATAGTTGACAGGGAGCGAAACGGTGAGTAGCATGGATTTATGTCCCGAATCGCCCGAATTCCAATTCCGAATTCAAAGAAGCATTCTTTGCGATTAAGATAAACAAAAGATAAATAGTCTTGAGCCGCAGTTATATCGAGAAACTATAGCATCCGGACTTAATGCCAAACACGATTCTGCCTTGATCTAAGCGGAGGAAAGTGATGTTTGGCATTTCCCCTGCCGGGGTTCCGTTTTCCAGGACATCTTCAGGGCGCTCTGCGGGAAGATGAACTTCCGCTTCAGTGTTTGCGGGAATACAGATTTTGTAGTTTCGGGATCCGTTCGGTTCCTTTTCATATTCCACTTCAACGGGGCCGCGGATTGTGGGCGTGACTGCGCGAGCCGTTTTCAGTTCGCCGGGCATGGGCCGGATTCTAACTCTCCTGAAGCCCGGCTCCAGCGGCTCGATGCCCATAAGCTTGCGAGGGATGATGTTTGCCGGAGCAGCGCCCCAGGCGTG
The DNA here is from genome assembly GCA_041664945.1 of bacterium. GTDB lineage: Bacteria > UBP15 > UBA6099 > UBA6099 > UBA6099 > JBAYJY01. The sequence goes on from JBAYJY010000080.1 coordinate 562, forward strand.
GTTCCAATCGAGGTTGGCCTTGTATTTCATGTCCCACGCTTCCAAGGTGATGGTGCTGCCGATGTCATAAAGCATGTGCGGCCAGGACCGATCCGTGTGCGTGTCGGTCATCAGGCCCAAGGCGTGCTCATCCTCGCCGGCATCATACAGCGCCTCCAGCAGATATTGAGCTGCATAGACACTGCAGGCCATTCCCTTTGATTTGATAAATTCGAGCGTTTTCTTTTTGCGATCATCCGGGACGAGTCCAAAGGCCAGCGCAAACATGTTCGCATGGAGTGAGCTGTGGAGCGTTTTATCCCCGTCCACGTACAAGCCTGTTTCTGGGTTGAAGAAAACGCTGTTGAAAGATTCCCGCGCCAACTCTGAACGGTTCAGGAAGAACTTCGAATCCCCGGCCATGCCCAAGTCACGGGCAACCTGCGCCATGATTACGAGGGCGCGATAGTGAAATGCATTAACGACGGCATTGTAGTCCGTGAACACGAATCCGTCGCGCTCGCCCTGGGGCCAGTCAACCAGGTCCTCCAGTTTATTCGAAAAGATGTATCGGGGGTTGTTCATATACAGTGATTCGATCAGTTCGGGGGGTATTGCCGAGACGCGGGCGCTGATGAGGCCGTCTTTTCTTGCGAGGGTGTGGAGTGTTTTCGCCTTGAGGACATCATAGAACTCGCGCAGGGATTCTCTGTCGCCCGTGTACATGTAATCCGCCCACGCCATGAGCACGGAATGCAACGCCCACTCGGTGGGCCAGGTGGGGTTCTGAAGCAGGCGCTCGTGGCTGTAACGCGCCAAGGTGTATTCCCTGTCTACGGCGTAGTGGCTGAGCTGGTTAATATAGGCATCGGCCTCATAGGGGATGCGTTCGCGGTCGCCGTCCACGTAAACCCCTGCGAAAGAGGTTGCGAATATCGAGCGCTTGCACAGATCCCAGACATCGTTAAGAACGGGGGCCGAACTCTGAAAAAGCGACGATTCATGGTCAAATGGGTAGTGGACCCTCACCTGCCTGATGTCTGAAGGGGAAATCTCCGTGTCGGACTTCAACCCTTTCAGTTCGCAGTATCGAAAAGGCATTACCTCCCCGATGTAGTCCGGGAGTCTGACAGCATAATTGCCGGTGTTTCTTGAGTCGGGCGGAATCTCCACCCTGTAGGTGTGTTTCCCGTGTTCGATACTCATTTTAATCTTCTTATAGCGTATGCTGCCGGCGGGAAACTCACGCACCTTTTTTCCCGGCCCCACGTCTTCACCCAGAATCACAATTATGTCGTCCGTTTCGCCCTTGTTGTCCACAGTGAATGACAACGTGCCGAAAGCGGCCTTTCCGAAATCGATGAAGTACGATCCCTTGCCGGTCATGGAGGCTGACACTGGCGCCGCCAGGGTTTCTTCAAGCGGATAGCGGGCCGTGGTGAAGCGCCCGTCGGCAGCGCTTAAAGGGGTTTTGGTCAAAAGTTTCTGCGGCCGCGACCACAAGCTCGCGTTGTCAGCGCCATTCCATGTACGGACCTTCCAGAAATACACATTATCCGGCTTGAGCGTTGTCCCGCCATGTTCAACCGCAATGCTTGCGTTGCCTGTAACCTTGCCGGAGTTCCATATATCCGCTTCGGCTTCATTCAGCAGGCGTTCACTGGTTGCCACGAGTATCTGGTACGCCGTCTGGATATCACCGCGGGCTGTTCCGGGCACAATCCAGGAGTACTCGGGTTTCATGTCGAAGATGAATGTCTTTTCGGGCGCCGCCATAAGTTCGCACATCAACCCGGATGGAATCTGGTCCGCAATGACGCCTGTGGCGCTGCCGGTTCCCTGGCTTGATGCGTCATCTGCCGCGGATGCGTGTATTGGTAAAATCCAGACAAAACAATAAATCAGCGCTATGCATATTGCCGCGCAGGTTGCTCTGGCGGGGGGAACCAACGCGCCCTCGATGTGATAGCTGACCCCGCCATATGTTGCGGATGCGCCAATCAATTTTTGAATTGCCATAACACGAACCTCCGCTTAACTGATCGCTCAAGCGCTAATCTTATAGGAAGCTCAATCGTTTGTCATTGTAGTTTCCGATGAAACCGGAATGAATATCATTGAGACTCAGAAAAAATATGCGCATAAATATCCGAGTCATTAATCAAATGTTCGGCAAGCATATCGCGGGGCTGAGAGTGGCGGGAAGAAGACAATTTAACTGTATCCATAGCGATAAAGTATATGGCTTTTGAACAAGTGTTCTTAGGTCAAGTGTTTTGGATTCGGGATTTGGGTGGGCGCAAAGCATAATTCAAGGCAAGAAATATATATAGGGCAAAAGAGGGGAATAGTTGACAGGGAGCGAAACGGTGAGTAACATGGATTTATGGCCCGAATCGCGAGATTGGTCGTTCCCGGATACGCGCATCACATAACACAGCGTGGAAACAGGCGACAGCAGACTTTTTTTCAAGAATTCGAGAATTCGTGGACCGAAACCGATATAAGGTGATAATTAAGTATGGCGCCCCCCGAATTCCCCTCGAATTACCCCCGAATTCAGAATTACAGAATTTGTCCCCAGAATTTCCAGAATTTAGATAACAACTCCTTTGTTTAAGTCTTCTTACAAAAGATTGTCATAAACGATCATTCATTAAGAGGTTTAAATCGAGCCTTTTTATCTTCTTTTGCCTTCGCCTTCTCTTGATTATGTCGTAATTTTTCGTGCTTCGGAGCTAATTCAAGCACAAGTTTGCTCATTGCCATAATTTCATTTGTCCATTTTCCGTGGTGAAATAAATTAACATCCATCTTGCACAGTCGCCCCTCATCATAATCTCTGCTCATGTCTAATACTGCACCTATATCATCTATAGCTATTTTGTAATTTTTATTCATGTATACTATCGTAATATTTGAAAATCTTGAAACTCTTATTGAATAATAAGTACCATTGGATGCTGCATAATGAACTTCATTGTTGTTTATTCTTATTACATTCAAAAGCGTAGAATCTGAACCACATGGTCGATCACAATAGATTTTTGTTTCTCCATTGTTTATGTCACAATTGAAAGATACGAATCCTTTTAAACGATATTTTTTTATCCATTTATCATATTCATCAATATTTTCCCAGCTTTTTGTCGAAGGATCAAAAACATTACTATTAAGCCTGTATATTTCGTTTGGAATCAAAAGTTTAAGAGAATCAACATAAGTTTCCAAAGAACGTGCAAACCTATCCATTTCCTTTTCGCTAAAATTGCCGTACTTCGGTCTTGAAAATAATCCCATTATCTTCACCCATTTATTTAATTTATTTTAGCCGACATTCCCCATATCAAATTTGTAGCGGTCATTCTTCAGATTAGAAAACGAAAAAAACTTACGCCCCTTAGGGCCAGATTCCGCAGAAGTTAGCTTTCTATGATATATTTTTTACACCAAATCTCATATCCATGTCAATCACGCACCAAAACACCTAATATATCATCCTTCTCCCCGCCATTCTCCTCCTCAAAAAACCGCCAGTAAAACCAACCCTTCAACCGCTCTCTGGATACACATTGGATACACAAATCTCCCACAGATATAGCTTTCCCCCGAATTCCGTCGAGTTTTTTGTGTTCTTCTGTCCATCCGGGCAAATCACACATTCTCGAGGTCGCGCATTATCCAGCTGGCAAGGATTTCAACCGGGAGCTTTTCTTCATCCGGCGTCCGCTTGATCGGCACGTACACAACTTCGATCTTCGGTTTTTTGTCCGTCGTCCCATGCCGGTCTACAGTGCGCTATAATTTCGGACAGCATTTGTTTTTTTGCTTCCAAATCAAAGAAGGGGCTGTAATGTCCAAGCGAGCGCTCGAAACCATTTCGTATCGGAGGTATTGATGAAGCATTTCATTTATTCTGCAATCATAGTTTTATCATTAGCCTTCTTAGCTGTAAATACCACATGCTTCGGGGAAACGGCTGAAAATCGTTCAGTTTCAAATGGGTGTAATGTCGGCGCTTATTATTACCCTTGGTATGGAGATGATTTTCATGGACACCATTATATACGAGAACGGTTGGTTCCGCCCCAAAAGCCTGAGCTTGGAGAATACAATGACAGTGATCCCAAAGTCATTGCAAAGCATATTGAGTGGAGTCGTTATGCGGGTGTCGGTTTCTGGGCCGCTTCGTGGTGGGGGCCGGACAGTCGTGAGGATAAAACACTTCGTGAAGTCATACTTCCTCATCCCAATCTCGGTCAACTTAAAATTGCAGTTCACTATGAAACGGCTGGACGCACAAAAGATTTTACAGATTATGAATATTTATACGGTGATTTCCTCTACCTGAGCCGTAACTATTTCAACAATCCCGGATACTTGCGTATCGAAGGCAAACCTGTAGTTTTCGTATATCTGACACGTGTTCTCGCACAGAATGGTCAACTGAAAGACGCTTTGATGAAGATGAGAAGCGGGGCAAGAGATGGAGGATATGAAATTTATATTGTTGGGGATCACGCTTTCGGGGCATACTCATATTTGGGTGTGGGTTTCAAAGGACTTGATGCCATAACCGATTACGATGTTTACGGTTCCATCGGGGTTAAAGGATACGCTGGTGAAAAAGCGTTATCGGCTTATATGTCCCGACAATCTAAATGGAAAAAAATGGCTGTAAAATCAGGGGTGGATTACTTCCCATCTGTCACACCCGGCTTTAATGACGCTGGTGTACGAGACGGACATCCGCCTCTCTCAAGAAAACTCACGGAAGATGCTCCTTTCGGTTCACTTTTTGAGGCAATGCTAAGAAATGCCAAAAACCTTCAAACTCCGAACAAGACGTCCTTTATCATGGTTACATCATGGAACGAATGGCACGAAGATACGCAGATCGAGCCTGTTGAGAAGGCCAGCCCCATTACAAAAGACGATAGCAAATCAGGTGACGCTCTGACATACGGTCTGGAATACGATGGATACGGAATGCTGTATCTCGATGTTCTAAAAACATTTTGCGGCAATTAATCTATGGTGTTATAAGCGGGTACTTATCCTCTGTCACTCCAATCTCCCGCAACTTCAAGCCGATTGAAAATGGGGGCCGGAGAACATATTTCAGCGAAAAAGAACAAATGGCAACCTAAAAAAACAAAGACTTCAGAATTTCTTAAAAACCAGACATGACTCACCTTGCAAGTGAAAACTGCACATAAGATTTGGTTTGAAAGTCCAGATCGTACAGGGCAAGTTTTATAAAGGATCCATTTTCCAGATTGTATACAAATCCAGCCGATAATGCGCTGTTGGGAGTGTCGCTCGCACTAATGTTCGCAATATTCCGGGCCGCAGGCGCAAGCAGGTTCTTCTGTATTGCCTTCAGGAAATCTGAATTGCTGTATTCTGTAAAAACTGTGAGGTCATCGTTTGCGTTGTATGACAGATTCGCAAACATGCCGCTCTCATTATCAGCGCCCGAACCAGAATATGATGAAAACCCAATGGTTGTTTCTAATTTGCCAAGAATAGTTCCTGCATAAATATCTGCAAAATGGATGCCTGAAATATTTGAATTGTCCAGAAATTTGTATTGCAAGCCGAACTTGAACCTGCCGGGAGTCATGTCCTTGCTGCCTGGGAATGCTGTTTTGAATGAAAAAAGATTCCCCTGACCATGTGACGCGCCCGTGATTGCGTTGTTCGAGTATGAATCAACACTGAAATCAAGGTGGTTGTAGGAAAGTTCCGTGTTGTTTGACAACCTGAATGATATGCCTGTCTGTCCCCCTCGGGATTTGAGGTGTGATGAAACGGCGCCATTTTGCGTTTGAAAAATATTATCGAGAACCATCGTGTCCCGGCTGAGTTGCCAGCTTCTGACCATATGTATATCGGGTGTAAAAAGCACGTTTGTGGTTTGGTCGCTGGACCCGTGGAGTATTGCGCCAAACTGATTCAAAATCGTTCCAAGAATCATCTCTTTACGGCCTGACGGCATGTCATCACCGTTCAACGCCATCGCCGGTGTTAAAACGCTCAGCAGCAGAAATCTTCCTGATGTATTGAAGTATGCGGTGTATCGTGGTTTTTCAAAATACTCTTTGAGGCGGGGCAACCGTATTGTGTCGTTCCAGATATCCTTAGGAGTGAAGACTTCTTTCGAGCCGACAACAAAAACATATTTCCCCATGTTGTCCGGCCTGTGAACCATTATTGTGTACGCGCCTGCGGATACATTTTGCTTGAATTCAGGCCCGGTATAATACCTGTCACCACCGAATTCTTCGTAATAGGCTTGCCACTGGCTATTGAGGCCGTCTATTTCAGCAATCATAGTTCCATTTTGGAAGATCTCCGCTGACACATCTTTCCTGGCATCTGTAATATCTGGAACAAGAAGTTGAACAAACAATTCAAATGATTCATCCGATTCGATCTGATAGGATTGGGGCTTGCCATTCATTTCGGCATAAAAAGCCTGTGATATTTCAGGTTCGCGAACGTGAGTTGTTTCAGTGTTTACGAATCGTGGATGATGGGCAAATGCAGCGCTTGAAAACAGTAAGAGAATGAAAATCAGAAATGACGTTTTTCTTTTCAACCCTATCTCCATTCGTTTTTCCAAGGTCTCAACTCATCGACATCGCTGAATTTGCTTGCCCAATATATTTTTCAACTTATATGCACAGCAAAGAACTGTCCGATAGATTTGTGCCTGTCAAACTAAAAAAAGACTACTCACTTTCATCGGATCGCCACTATGTAGTAAGCCAGCAAAAACAACTCTCCCCACCAACCAAAGAAAGATATGATAAAACTGATCGTTATCCTGATCTGCCACCATGATGAAAGCAGTTCCCCTTGCTTTCCTTCTCGCTCGCGTCGAAGCATAAACGGGCTGACCCGGAACGTAAGAAAAAAACCGTTAAGAACGAGCGGCGCAACAATGAGAGCCTGCAACGCCGGAATTCCACTCAAACCAGCGCTGCGATAGAAAATCGAACCGCCAGCAGTCGCGAGCGCCAATCCAATCCAGATCAGCGGCTTTGTAACTTTATGTGTGCGAGTGGTTGCTTCTGTCCAATATGAAGACTTGCGGCCAAGGAAACCGTGCAAATCAATAACGGTCACCGCTCCAAGTCCGACTACGAACCCGGCGATGAAAAGGAATAGCCCCGCGATGTCGAGCCATTGATCATTTGTTAAGTTTGTAAACGCCATATTTAATATTGGTTTCGCAACCGGTGTTTCAGCTTATCTCAATTTACAATAATGAACTTCTCACCTTTAGTGGAACAGACAGGGCATGTGCCCGGCGCTTCCTTCTCCGCGGTATATCCACAGACCGGGCAGACGTAGTAAGAGTAATTCTTCTGTTCCTCGTCAAGACCGTCGAGAATCTTTTGGTAGAGCCGGGCGTGGATTTTTTCAACCTCGTTTGCGTAATGAAAAGAAATTTCTGCGGCTTTGTTGCCTTCGGCTTTCGCCTTTTCGATCATGGCGGGATACATGGATTTGAATTCGTGAGTTTCTCCGGCTACTGCGGCTTCGAGGTTCTCCCTGGTGGAACCTACTGCTTTGAGCGCTCTGAGGTGAGCGTGGGCATGTACTGTTTCTGCTTCCGCTGCGGCTCTGAACATCCTCGCTGCCTGCGGATATCCCTCTCGTTCCGCCTTTGCGGCAAATGCGAGATACTTACGGTTCGCTTGTGACTCGCCAGCGAACGCTTCTTCTAAGTTCTTTTCAGTCTCGGACATATCGTTATTCCTCCAGTGCGGATTCGATTTTCACTACATTTTTCGTTTCAATTTATAAAACCTTATCATTCGACTGTCAATTTCCTGCAAAAGTCGGATACGCAAGTGTCAGATGATAATTCATAGTCCGATTTTTCCAGCGATGAAGTAGGTGATGGTAGAAACAGAAGCAGCCAGCGCTGCCCCCCACACCAAGTCAACGACAGTTACCAGAAGAGGCCAGTCTTTAGCCACCGCCAAGTTGGTCAGATCGTAGGTGGCATAACAAACAAATCCGAATAGCGCCCCAAAAAGAAGGGCGCGCATCCATGACCCTTTCTCCATGGCCGGAGCGATTACAAACACCACGAGCCCAACGATAAAGATAAGATAAAAAACAATGGCCGCAATCCAGTTGACATCCGGTTTCATCAACGCGCCGATCTGTTGACGATAAAAATTCTTCGCAACAATTCCGAGCCAAAACATATCAATAGCTAAGAACACAGGAAGCGCTATGAGATAGAGTTTTGTAAACAACACTTATTTATCCTTTTTCTTTATGCTTATAAATGCTGTTGTCCCTAAAAAGGCAAACATGCAAAGAGCCACAGTCCAAATTACAATCGGGTACTGCCTATCAAAGCCGTTTGCCGAAAGGTGCTTGGAGAGAATTGCGCCATACGCCCAAATGAGCACGAGCCCATAAGGGATGACGCGGTCGAGCAGCATGCGCCACGAGCCGATCAGAGCTCCTACCAAGAGCGCCGCTACTGTCCACAAACTATCAGGGATTCCAAACCCATTCCAGCCGATATAAACCAAAAAAACCGTAATGTTGGCAATCGTGGCGACAGTAATCCAGCCAAAATAAACACTAAATGGCAAACGCACGAGCCAGCGCTCCTTGGGGGCGAGAACGCTTACGCGGAAAATATCGGCAATCCGAATAAGCGTGAACAACAACCCGGCCATGATGAGAACTGAAAGCCAAATCAGATCGTAATGCCAGGCAAATAACCATGAAGCGTTCAAGAGGGCGTTCACAATGAATATGCGGTTTACTTGCGCCACTAAATGATCTTTCCCGCGCCATAACTGATAAACGACATATATCCCAAGAAGGGTGTAAATCAATCCCCAAATTGAAAACGCGTATCCAGCCGGCGCAAACAGATTGGGATATTTGTAAGATATTTCCCCAGTGCCTCTGCCGGCCAGTGGCAAAGCCACTGCCAAATAATTGACTGCAATCATGACGACATACGCCGCCAATGTTGATATCTTTGTGATTTTTGTATTCATGGTTTTTTATTTAATCCTACATTCCCAATACCAGCGCAATATCGTCTGAATCTTCAACACACCTTTTTATCTTACGCTAAAATACATCGGGTGTGGACAATTCCGCCAAAATTAGTTTCGTTCCGATAAAGTTCTCCCCGCATGTTCTTGATTGAACCTGCTGAAGTCTATGCCGGATAGCCGAACAGGGCAGTGACTTTGTGCCGTCCGTTTATTGATAGGTTGTTCGGGGAGCATATCGCGGGGCTGAGAGTTGTTAGAAGTTGAAACATTATGTAGAATCTCGATGCAAATAATTTCAGTAGTTCTTAAAAAATGAAATGCTTTGGAGCAATATTATGAAACTGAATTGGGTGATCGAAAATAAAGATATCGTAAAAGTAAAGAAGTTCTACGATCAGCATAAAGACAATGACGTTGTTTCTCAAAGAACAATACGCAATTTGAGGGAGCAAACACCTGCATTTTCAAAAAACGCCTTTTGGAAATCGATGATTTCGTGTCTTCTGACAACACAGCAAAAATCAGGACCTGGAAAGCCGGTTAATAATTTCATCAATGAGACGCCGTTTCCGCTCGACTATGATTTATGCAAACAAAAAAAACATCTAAATATATTTGTTAACAAAACTTTATCTATTTATGGAGGGATACGAAGGGGGAATAGCATAGGTAATGAAGCATCATCCAACTACGAATGGTTAGAAACATCGGGCTGGCCAATTGTAAGAAAATTATACAAAGAATTAAGCGGCGCTGACAGCAAGCAGAAAGAGCGGGAAGCAGCCAATGTAATAATTGATAATATGAAGGGCTTTGGGCCTAAACAATCGAGAAATCTTCTACAGGATTTAGGTCTCACAAAATACGAGATACCTGTAGATAGTAGAATTACAAAGTGGCTAAACGACTTCGGTTTTCCTATTAAACTCACTGCAACAGCTTTGTCGGACAGAAATTATTACAATTTTGTTTTAGATGGCTTTCAAGAGCTTTGTGAGAGATGCGATATATACCCATGTCTTATGGATGCAGCAATTTTTTCAAGCTTCGACAAGAAATGACCGAATGTTCTGGGAGCATATCGCGGGTCTGAGAGTGGTGCAGTGATATGAAATAAAGCCTTTGAAATTGCTTCTATTGAGCCATCAACCAATTTACCAAACATATTCTTGTGTTATTTATTAGTTGACGTCTGAACATATCTTCATTGTGCTCTTCATTTGAAAAGCTAAACATATTTCTTTCCAGATCCGCTAATAACAACTTTCCACTATGGAGTATTTTTGACCGATATTGATATATTTCATCAGCATATTTTTTGAATGTAGGCTCTGGTGATCCAAAATCGTGTAAAAAGCTTAAAAACTTCTGTCTTACTTGATATTGTGGTTGGCCGCATTCAGAGCACCTTTTTTCCGTAACATTTCTATGTTCATAATTAATTAAAGTTTCTAAACTTGAAACAAATGCCGCGAATGAAAGGCTTGCCATTTGGGTCCAGATATCTATAGCATTGCAAAACAATATACATGATGAATCAAATGCTTTTTTGGCTTCATCATTTAATCTAATATATTTTGTCAATAAAACATCTATACAACTCGGCAAATCAAAAGGGCGGAAATAGTGATCTCTGTAGTAATCTCTTGGCTCACAGTATTTCATTGGTGTAGAATCAGGCATGGAAAACTCAGAAATACTGCTAACGAATTCTGGATAAGAATAAAAATGTTGCCCCATTAATATTTTGCGATCTGAAGTTGGATAAACATCCCCCATCGGAATAACCCATGCCTGTTCTGCTCCATAATTAAATAATCTGAAATTGCTCAAAACTGATAATAGGCAAGTAAGTTCGTTTACCTTACGCTGACCAGTAGTTAATAGTGTTATTTCAAACTCCATAGGATCTTTAATAGGGTCTTTAAACTGCTCTTTTAAGCCTTCTTCCCAAGTTGGATAGTATTCGGTTTCAGGCTTCTCAAAGCGATATTCAATAATTAATGGATAATGTCCTACAACGACATGTGGCGTTGGCGCTTCTTTATCGGGTGGTAATAGTTGAAATATGTCTTTATAACGATACGAACCAGTCACTGGCACTAACGACATTACTATTTGTCGTCTGAAAAAGTATTCAGTCAATATTCAAACCTCAAGGCATTTGCTTAAAGATCACGCTTTTATTTTACCACAAATATTTTGCTCCACATCACTTATCTCCACATAGCTCCGGCATAAACCTTCAAATACTTTGTTGTTATCAATGTGTTACACCTGTGTTACGGCACTTTAGAGCATTATTGCATACATGCGCCAAAATGCAAATCGCAAAAAGTCTTTTATTCACTTTATTATTTCTGAATGGAGTTAGTGGGATTCGAACCCACGACCTTCTGACTGCCAGGCGAGACCTGGCCCCTCACAGAAAAGCCCGCTCCGGCGGGCTTTTCCTCTATATGACTGGGCTTTTTGCTGATCGCAAGATCGTTGCAGGCGTTGCATAGTTGGGCCGATTCTGTATCTCCAGTGACACAAAAAGTGACACACCCTTGCATGTGGCTATAAAGCAACATCAACCCACCACGCGTCCGTACCGATTCCGCCTACCAGAGAAAAAACCGACCTTTTTGGTCGAGGGCAGGTATACCCTGTTTGGGTCCCTCGTTCAGGTTTACGTTCGGAGCCCACCGGGGTCGAGTCAGGCTTGCGCCCACGCGCGTCGTGCTATGACATCGTGATGCGAGTCATGTGTGTCTTCACATAAGAATGTAACGATGAAAGGAGGTGGTTTCATGTGAATCGGTCTGTAACAAAAGTGGTCGGGTTCATCCTGCTCACTATCGTGTCCGGGTTCCTGTTCGGCCTCGGCCTGTACTGGTCGGAGAAGTGGATGGGAATGCTGGACACAAAGATTCGAGGTTTGTTTGCACGGCCTGCGCGTCGTTAGTTGCACATGCGTAGGTAATGAAGGCCCGTCATCGGAATGCTCAGTTGAGCGCCGGCGGTGGGCCGTTTTGCGTTTGGGGCCAATGAGCCCCGCCAAATCCAAACGGAGGTGATCCAAATGAGGATCAACACAGTATTCAGCAAGAAGGTTAGCACAGGGCAGTTTGAGAACGAGACGTACACCGTGACCGTCGAAGCCGAAAGCGAATTTAACCACATCGATCAGGTTGCGGACTATCTGTTTGCCCAAGCACGTGCGGCAGTGGATCGGCAGATCAAAGGGACCGCAGTCAGCACGGATCCTGCAACAATGATCCCAGCAGTGGAACAGAAAACACGTCCGGAGCCTGTTCAGCAGCAGGAAACACCAAGGACGGCTCCGAAGCAGCAAGAGAAACCGGCGTCAACATCGAATGGCAACGGTAGTCTGCTAATCACGGAAAAGCAGATCGGTATGGCTCGCAAGTTGATGGGCGAGGTATTCGACAGCAAGACGGAAGCTGCGCGGTGGCTGAAGCAGAGCACCGGAGCAGAACGCGTGAATGATCTTTCGAGGAAGCAGGCATCCCGCACGATCGAATCGCTCATGGACATGAAGCGCGAGTCGGCCTGATGCGATACCGCAAGCATCGACAGCATCAACCGGAAGGAGGTGAAGCGTTATGGCAATCCTGAAGTACATCGCAATGCTGCTGTTCTATGCCGTGCTGACTGTTGTTGTCGTGGTCTCGTGGCAGTTCGGCCTCGACCTGTATCAAACCCGGCTGCGCCAGCATGTTCTTTCCAGACTGACAGAAGCCAAAGCTGAGATAACCGAGTGACGCTCGGCAACACATTCCGCGAAGGGGGCTGGGGAGCATCGCGCTTTCCAGCCCCTTTTGCATTATGCCAAAGGAGCATAACGATGAACGAAAAAACTCTGAAGTTGATCGAAGCAATCAATGCGTATGACGCCCTGAAGTGGGATGAAGTAGCGCCCGCTAACTCCATCAACTATGGTCCCTTGCACTTCTGGTACAAGGGCAGGCACATAGACGTTACTGACACCGCAGCGCGGCAGTTGTGCGTGCTGAATGGAATCCCGCCGGCATTCTTTATGGATACGATGCGCTGGGATGAGAAAATGTCAGTGTTCAATCGTCTCAACGAGGAACGCGGTGACACGGAGCACATGTTCCGCTTCTCCGGCGACACGCTGTATGGTGTCGTCAGCCCCAAGTATCGCCGCATAGACAACTCACGTATGTTGTCCATTCTCGAAACTGCGGCCGACTCTGGACTGCCGTTGATGCCGGTCAAGTATAAGCTCGATACGGATCACAGCCGAATCGTCTTAGTCCCGGAGCACGCGCAAGTCGGCGAGCTTACTCCATCGCTCACGATAACGAATTCCGAATGCGGACTTGCGAGTCTGAACCTGTGGGCCGGTGTCTATCGCTGGGTTTGCACAAACGGCTTGATGGTGCCGGTCGGAGACATCGCTCGCTCCAGATGGTTTCACATCGGCAATGCCGCCATTAGCCTGCCGGACATCTGCATCGTTCTTAATCGGTCGGTGGAGTACGTCCAGTTGCTCTATGAAGCCCGCTCCAGGTATCTACGCCCGGAAGACAAGGTGCGTATCCTCAACAACGTTTCGGAAGTATTGGGGCAACGTGTGGCGGAAAAAGTCTCCGACGTGGCCAACGCTGAATATAGCGGCGCGCCTACGCTCTATCACGCCGTCAACGCAATAACGAGAACGGCACAGATGTTCCGCCCGCAGGTGCAGAGCGATGTCGAACGCTTTGCCGGTCGCCTGCTGGCCGCATGATTCCCATTACACCGTAACTGAAAGGAGGTGACACATGGCTATTCTGATGATCCTTGTTCCAGCAATCTCGATTCTGTTCTTCATAGCATTCGAGATGCCGCGCGCATGGCGCAAACAATTCGTGCGGCTGCCCGTGTTCTTGCCTACCAATATCTTCGCGTTCTTCATAGGCTCGTTCGCAAGGGGCGTCTTCGGCCCGATTGCGGCGTTCCTCGGAGAGATTGTACTGTTCGCGGGACTACTCGGCATCCGCTCCATAACACGCTTTGGAGAGCGGAGAGAGCAGCGCAAAAAGAAGCAGACGTAATGACTGTGCGGCGCGATTCTGCGTAGGACAACATAACAGCATGGGGCGGGGCCACGGCTCCGCCCTATGACTTTCTAAAGGAGACGATAACAATGATAACTTTATCAGCAACACAGATTGACACGTTTCTCAGATGTCCACTCCAACATAAGTTCAAGTACCAGGACAAACTGGAGCCACCGGCAATATCCCCGGCATTGGCACTGGGGTCAGCCGTACATTCCTGCATCAAGTTCCATTGGAAGAAGCTCCAGTCTGGTCAGCGGCTGTCGTCAGATGTTCTCGTTCAGGCTTTCGACGAGGACTTTGAGCGGGCCTGTTCCGTTCCCATTAAGGAGAACGGGAAAACGGAAGAAGAATTGCGCACACAAGGTCAGGAACTTATCCGGGCGTATGCCGCATACCTTGATGAAGTAGGCGAGCAGGATCCTCCGCTTGCCGTGGAGGAAAAGTTCGAAGTTCCGATTGTTGACCTGTCCACAGGCGAGAAGCTGGATGATGTCATGCTCATCGGCTTCCTCGACAGGATTGATGCCACCGGATGTCCCGTGGAAGTTAAGACGGCGCGAAGCGCATGGAGTCAGTGGGATGCGGATACACAACTCCAAATGAGTTTGTACGCATACGCTATCGCGTATCAGCGACAGCACGACAGCGTCGATGGCGTGTTCGAGGTCGTGGTGAAAAACAAGAAGCCACGCGTGGATGTGCTGAGGACAAAACGCTCCGAGCGTGACTTCTCACAAATGTTCCGTATCACGCAGAATGTTGTCCGCGCCATTGACGCGGGCATCCACTACCAGAATCGAGGGTTCCATTGCCCGATGTGTGACTTCGTTCGAGAATGCAGGTCGTGGTAACACGATGAATAGTGCCGGTTGGGGTCACAGCACCCCGCCGGCGCTTTTTGTCACACCCCTCGGATATAATGGTTGCGAAAACAATGCTTGCTGTTGTCTGAAGTATCGGGGTATAATGTCCGCAACTTTAAGCCATCCGGACGATAGCAGATAAGTGCCGATGACATAACAACATTGCAAGGGGGAAAACCCGTGGCAAAACGAGGGCGTCCACCGAAAGAGACAACTACAAAAAGTGCAAAGGTTAGCATTCCTAAAAGCCGTAAGAGCACGGCCAGTGGGACACTGCCGCTAACGGGAATGTATGAACATAAGGAAGCAGACCTCGCGCTTCGCCCGGAGGTGGGAACACAGTCACAGTTCCGGAAGAAGAAAGAACCTGTCCGTTATCGTTACGATTCCTCCATGTCGCCGGCACTGGACTGGGACGGGCAGAACGGCGCACGCGAATTGGGTGAATGGCTGATAGCCCGCATCGAGGAGGCTGCCGCACTGCCGGCACCTCATCAGTTCGATAAACCGCAGGAGTTTGTCAGCGGCGAAGCCAGTGGCCAGGTGCGCGTGTCCGTTCGCAATCTCAAAGAGGCCGTGGATGAGTTGAAGCGGCTTGGTGGTCCATTCCTGACTTGGGCGGGCAAAGCGGAACGTCTGTCTTTCGATGTGCCGACACTTCCACTGTTCGTTCACGAGCGACTGTCCACAAAGGCTATCATCGAGACGCTGAAGGCGCACAAGAGGGACAAACAACTTGACCTGCTCGATCTGTTTGGAGATCCGCAGCACGACATCTCAGACCAAGTTCTTCGGGCTTACGAGTACCGGGACAAATGGGTCAACCGGATGGTGCTTGGCGATTCGCTCGTGGTAATGAACTCGCTCCTGCACTACGAAGGACTCGGTGGGCAGGTGCAGATGATCTATATGGATCCGCCATACGGAGTGAAGTTCGGCTCCAACTTTCAGCCGTTCATCCGCAAGCGCGACGTGAAGCACAATGAGGACGGCGACCTGACCCGCGAGCCGGAGATGGTGAAAGCATATCGCGACACGTGGGAACTCGGCCTTCACTCCTATCTTACTTATATGCGCGACCGGCTGTTGCTTAGCCGCGACCTACTCACTCCAAGCGGCAGCGTGTTCGTACAGATCAGCAATGAGAATCTTCACCACGTTCGGGAGCTAATGGATGAGGTGTTCGGGGCGGAGAACTTCTGCTCAGTAATTGCATTCAGAAAGACAAGCGGTTTCGGCGGAGGATTAATAGACTCTGTTGTGGACTATCTTCTATGGTATGCAAAAGACAAAGAACGAGTCAAGTACAATCAATTGTTTACATCAAAGACACCCCCAATCAATGATCCCAATTATAGGTTCATTGAATTGTTGAATGGTGACCGAAGGCAGATGACGAAAGAGGAACGTTCTAACCCTGCCTTGTTGCCGAAAGGAACAAAGATATACAGATTCGATAACATAACATCGGATGGTGTATCTTCATCCGATGACAGATTCGTGTATAACGGAGAAGAGTTCCGTCCAGGCGGTAACCTTCATTGGAAGACAACGATGGAAGGAATGCAAAGGTTGCTAAAGAATGGTCGTATTGAGAAAGCTGGCAGGCAGCTTTCATATATCCGATTCTTCGATGACTTTGCCTTTACTCAGATGCCGAATGTATGGGATGATACTGCCACTGGTGGTTTCGGAGACACAAAGTTCTATGTTGTGCAGACTACAATTAAGACTGTCGCACGGTCCCTTCTTATGACCACCGATCCCGGCGATCTCGTGCTTGACCCGACTTGCGGCAGCGGGACTACGGCTTACGTCGCCGAGCAGTGGGGGCGACGATGGATAACGATAGACACAAGCCGGGTGCCGCTCGCGCTGGCGCGACAACGACTGCTGACAGCGACGTTCCCATTCTATGCCCTGAGAGACGAATCGCGCGGCCCAGCGGGAGGCTTCACTTACGTGCGGAAGCAGAACGCAAGGGGCGAGGAAGTCGGCGGCATTGTGCCACATATAATGCTGGAGAGTATTGCAAAGAACGAGCCACCGGCAGAGGAAGTACTTGTTGACCGCCCAGAAGTGGACAACAAGATCACACGCGTGACAGGGCCATTCTGCTTTGAGGCGACGATACCGACGCCAGTGGACTGGGAAGGTGATGGAATAGAAGACAGTGGCGCACCGAATGTAGCTGAGTACGGTCCTTTCGTGGAGCGGATGCTGGAGGTGCTGAGGCAATCGCCAGTGCTGCACTTGGATGGCAAAAAGACAGTTACGCTGAAGAATGTGAGACCGCCAGCGAAAACATTGTCTCTATCTGCGGAGGCCGTTGTGTCCGGTTATCAGGAGAAAAAGAAGCTGACGCTCGACGAAGCTGTGCAGGAGGCTGATGAAGCTACAGGGGGCGCATTACCATTTGGCGGTAAGACCGTAGCAATTGTATTCGGCCCGGAGAACGGGGCTGTTAGTGAGAAACTGGTGTACGAGGCCGCGAGGGAAGCACACGCGAAAAACTACAGCCACCTGTATGTGATCGGGTTTGCCATTCAGTCCAACGCGCGGAAACTCATAGATGAATCCGAGGCCGCTATGGGCGTGCCCGCAACTTATGTACAGGCAACACCCGACCTGATGATGGGCGACCTGCTGAAGAACATGCGTAGTAGTCAGATATTCAGTGTGTGCGGACTTCCGGAAGTGAAACTTCACAAGATCCCGGCAAAGGGTGGCGAACCGGAGATGTGGCAGGTGGAACTGCTCGGCATGGACGTGTTTGATCCGATCACGATGGAGACAGACCATCGCAAGGGCGATGATGTGCCGGCGTGGTTCCTCGACACGAACTATAACAATATGTGCTTCCACGTGGGGCAGGCTTTCTTCCCGCGCACGAGCGCGTGGGATGGCCTGAAGCGTGCGCTGAAAGCCACATACGAGGAAGGCGTGTGGGATCACCTTGCAGGAACAAAAAGCGCGCCTTTCGAGGCGGGCGAACACGGTCAGATTGCCGTGAAGGTGATTGACGACCGTGGAAATGAACTGATGGTTGTGAAGGCTCTGAAGGAGGCGAAGTGATGGCAGACTACGAAGTCCCACAACCAATACTTAATTCTCCATTCGAGGAACCGAAGCAATACTGGTACATCGAGGAAGGGAAACCACCGGAACAGCGGCAGGGCCGGCGACCGGCGGGATACTTCTACCGCGATCCGAAAGCACAGACTTCGGATACAGATAGCGGCGCACGGGGACAATGGATGGAACTTGCCCTCGTCAACCTTATCCGCGAGCGGGTGACGGAATGGCGAAGGATGAAATGGCCGGGTGTGTCCAGGACAACGCTTGAACTTTTAGAGTACTGGCAACGCGAAGGCCGGCAACAGCGTCTGTTCTTCGCCCAATTAGAAGCGGCGGAGACAGCAATATTCCTGACCGAAGCGCGGGCTGACTACTTACAGGGCATTGACGTGCCGATGGATGAACCGAGCGATGACCGCAAGGCAGAAGGATATAATGCTTTTCGAAGATACGCTTGCAAGATGGCGACGGGAGCCGGAAAAACGACCGTAATGGGAATGCTGGCGGCGTGGAGTATCCTGAACAAAGTGAACAATCGTGGCGACGCGCGATTCTCGGATGTCGTGCTTGTCGTTTGCCCCAATATCACCATCCGGAACAGATTGCAGGAACTGGATCCGCAGAACGGCGAAGCGAGTCTATATCGGACACGCGACCTCGTACCGCCGCATCTGATGGCGGACCTGACAAAGGGTCGTGTGCTGGTGACGAACTGGCACGTGTTCGAGCCACAGGGCGTACAGGTTGGCGGCGTGAGCGCAAAAGTGGCGAAAGCCGGCGTCCCGGTGCGTATGCGGGAGGCAATCACCATCGGCCCGAAGACCACAACCGCACGAGGGCGACGGTATCTTTCGATGAAGGAACTGGATAGGCAGGTAGCAGCCGGTCTCATTGAGATAAAGGAAGAAGAACGCGACTCGCAGGGCAATCTGAAAAAGGTTATCGTGGAGTCGGTGAAGTATATTGAAAGCGACACATCGTTGGTGAACCGCGTTCTCGGCCGCGAGGTCGGAGGCAAGCAGAACATTCTTGTGTTCTGCGATGAGGCGCACCACGCCTACCGCATCCGCAAGCCGGAGCCGGATGAGGCAGAAGACGATCTGTTCGGTGAGGAAGAAGAAAGCGAAGTGTTTGTAAAGGAGGCCACCGTATGGGTTGAAGGCCTCGACAAGATCAACAAACTGCGCGGGATCAACTTCTGCGTTGACCTGTCAGCGACACCGTACTTTCTTGCGCGTGTCGGGCAGGAAACAAACCGGACGTTCCCATGGGTCGTGAGCGAATTCGGCCTGACAGATGCTATTGAGTCCGGTCTGGTTAAGATCCCGCAGTTGGCTGTTCGGGACACGACGGGGGCAGCGATA
>JBAYJY010000081.1:0-19732 GCA_041664945.1 bacterium
AGCGATCTCCCGTAGTTCCGCCGCGCGCGCCGGGTCGGATTCCATCGCAGCCGTCGCGGACGCGGTGTCTGAGTATCTGTTCGCAAACTTCACCGCCGCCCGCATCGAGCGAACGACCGCCTCATAAAACAATTTCTTTTCGGGGCCGTCGCCGCCAGCCGGCAGTTTGCTTATGCGTTCCTCCGCATCGGCGATAATGCCGGAGCAGCCTTTTTTCAGCAGGTTCGCGTGATCGATCGTGAAATGTCCGACGCCGTACGTGATTTCGAGGATCATAGTGAAGATATACTTGTCCATGTCCTCGGCGACATCATCAGGCAGGCGTTCGTTCAAAGCGTCCTCAACCGTCTTGCCGCGCCAGAACGGAAGTATGTCCTCCAAGAGCTCGCGCTGCTCCTCTGGCGTTATCAGCGCCCGCTGCAAAAAGCGGGAGGCAAAAGTGTCGGCGTCGCCCTCGATCCATTTTGATTTGTTCTCCGGGAAAAGCGGCGCGCAGTTCAGCTTGCTCGTGCGGCAGCCGACGATCAACTCGTCCTCGCGGATTATGACGCTGATGTTGTCGAGTATATGTTCGAGCGCAAGGCTCATCCGCGTCAGCGGCGGCGCGTCCCAATTCCCCGAGAACGCCTGAGTGACGTATCGCGCCCGCTCAACGCAAACCTCGCGCGGCGCGTCTATTATCCGGCGCCGGAGCCGCTCTACCCGCGTTTCGTCTTTAGTTACTTCCGTCTTCTTCTGAGAAAGCATTTCAATCACCTCTGCGTCGCGCAAAGATCACGGTTTTATATCCATATAGTTTAATAAAATTTCGTCTTTTATGCGCGGCGGCAGAATTCTGTTAAGCGCAAGCAGCAGCGTACTCTTGGTTTCGAGCTGGTTGTAAAGCGCCGGATTCTTAGTTTTGATGATTTTCACGATCTCCTTCGCGGCCTGAAGAGGAGTCGGCGCCGTCTTGATCAGTTCCTCGTCCTTTTCAATGAAGCGGCGCACGCGCTCCCTGTACGGCGAGCCTTCAGGCGGCAGCTTATGAATCTTCGCGGCGAACGACGTCGAAACCTGCGCCGGCTGAATCAGCGCGACCTTGATTCCGAACGGTTCAACCTCGTACTTCAGCGACTGAACCAGACCCTCGACTGCGAATTTGCTCGCTGAGTAAATCGATTCGAACGGGAACGGAACCTGACCGACAAGCGACGAAACCGCAAGAAGCTTTCCCGAGCCGCACTCGCGCATCATCGGCACAAACGCCTGAAATACCGCCGCCGTCCCTATGACGTTTATATCCATGCATTTCAGCGCGCCCTCGAGATTCACTTCCTCGAACGGCCCGAAGAAACCGATGCCGACGTTTGAAAGCACGACGTCCACATGTCCGTATTTTTTCAACACGGCGTCGCGGAACTTCAAAATCCCCGGCCTGTCCGTCACGTCGAGCTTAATAAGCAGCGGATCGCAGCCCGCCTGCTTCAATTCGGCTTCCAGCGACTTGACGCCTTCCGCATCGACGTCGAAACCGGCTACTGTATCGCCAGATTTCGCAAGCAGCTTCGCCGCCTCGCGGCCCATCCCCTGCGCAACTCCGGTTATTACCACGATCTGTTTCATCAGAGCCTCCTCAATATTTATTGCGCCAGCCCTTAGGTGCTCTTATTTTGCTTATGCCATTCGCCCATCTGCTTCATGGACTCTTTAAAGTCGGGATATTCGAATTTGAAACCCGTCGCCTTAAGTCGCGTGTTGTCAACCACATAATCGTCGCATAGATATCGAACCGCGTCGTATTCGAGGTCCGGAACTTTGTTGTTGCGGGCGGAAACAAACCCGTCGACGCGCGCGATGAGCTTGACGATTTCGATCGGAAGCCGAAGCGCCGGCGGTTTCATTCCGAACGCCTTCGCGGCCAGAGTGAGCGCCTCGCCAAGCGTCGGGTGGCTGTCGTCCGCGATATTGAACGCCTTCCCGACGGCTTCATCGAGATAGGACAAGTGATCAACTGCCGCTGCGACGTCCTCCGCCCTGACATTCGAAAGAAGCTGCTTGCCGTCGCCCGGTATCGCCGAGATCGAAGTCGGCCGCGAGAACGCCTTTCCGGCCCCGTCGTTGCAGCCCGGCCCGTACACGGTGCAGGGGCGCGTGACTATGCCGGGCAGCCCCGCCTCTATCTTCTTCCACAGAACATTTTCGCCATCGCGCTTGCTGCGCCCGTAATTGTCGCCCGGATTGCGCGGGGTGTCCTCAGTGAACGGTTTGCCCGTATACGGCCCGTAAACGCTCGTGGAGCCGCAATGGACGTATCTCTTGACCCCTGCCTCCATCGCGAGCGTTGTGATGCGGTCGACGCCGAGAACATTCGTTGGATACAACGCGCTGTAAGGAGTCGAGAAATTGCAGATCGCGCCAAGGTGGAATATCCTGTCGACATCGCCCTCGAAAAGCGGCGGCAGCGTTTCAGGCTTTGTGAGATCGGCGCCAATGAACTCAACGCCGAGGTTTTCGAAATATGAAGTGTCCTTGCGCGGCCGCGCAGTCGCCCGGACGCGAACGCCGCGTCGCGCGAGATATTCAATGAGGTGCCTGCCCATGAAACCGGCCGCGCCGGTGACGAGCGTGATTCCGTTGAATTCCATCACCGCCTCCTCTTCTCTCCCGCGGCGCGAACCGCCCGGTCCGTCTTCCCTATCGCGCCCACGGTTTCATTCTGCAGTTCCTTCTTCGCCCGCAGCAGCCATTCGAGCATAACTTCGTTCAGTCCCACCCCGAGATCAGCGAGCAGCCGCGCCTGCGGATTCCCCCGCGTTCGCCGCGGCATGTTGCTACGCCGCGATTCGAGCTGTTCCTCATACAATTTTATCTGATCGTCTATCTGCTCCAACGAACGGCCGTTGTCTCCAAATCCGAAAAACGCGAACCGCAGCAGAAACGGATCGCGGATCGTCAGGCTGCGTTCCGGTTCGCTGTCCAGCCAGCGCCTGAATTCGGAGTCGCCCTTCTCCGTTATCGAATAAAGCTTCCTGTCCGGCGCGTTCTCCTGCTCAACCCTCGCCATCGTCACGAAGCCTTCCTCCTGCATCTCCCGCAATGCCGGATATATCTGCCCGAAGTTAACAGTCCACATATATCCGAAATCGCGCTTTAGCAATTCCTTGATCCGGTATCCGTGCAGGTCGCCATAGTGAAGAAGTCCCAAAATCGCGTATTTAACGCCCATGATTATCTCCAGCGCGGGTTGCCCGCGCTCAGCTTTTCTTTACGACCAGATCCCCGTAACCCATTTCCTCGAGACAGACCGGGAACAGCGCAAACGACGGCCTCACGACCGGCAGAAGCTTCATCATCGCCGTAACGTTGCCGCCCTGCTTCACTTTCCCCTTGGTTATCGCCACGATCGGGTTTTCGAAACCGTGCCAGAACCTGTGCGAATGGTCGGCCGACTGCTTCGACCAGACATCCTCTTTCCTGTCGCACGGCCCGAGATAGAACGACCCGAAAAAACCCGGCTCCTGCGGCGGGTTCTTGAGGTCGATCGTGACTTCTCCGTCAGGATCTGTATAAATGAATTTAATGATGATGCCCGCTCGCGCCATCTTCGGACCGATCTTTTCGTCCTTGAGAACGCGGCCGAGAAAGTAATTGTAAATTTCGTAAAGGTGTTCCGTATCGCGGTAGTAAACGCCCATGACGCATCACCTCTTCTGATGATACCGGCGTCACGTTAAGTATGCGGTTGAACATATCCGGCGAACTATATATTTTTAATATATATCGTTTTTATATAGCTGTCAATTCCTTCAATAATATTTGAAATTCGGCGCAACGCCACTGCGGAAAACACCACTTGCGCCGCGCAAACCATTGGCAAACCCATGATCCTGATATATTATCACAAACAGTATTGAGTCAATCATAAGACAGAGCCGGGCGAAGGAAAAGACAGCTACATGCCGATCCCGCGAAAAGTATTGCTGATCAACCCGCCGGGCACTCGGCGCGTTTACCTTGAAACAAACGTGCGCGCCGGGACGCCGATTCTGCCGCCGCTGGGGCTCGCCGCGATCGCGGGCGCGCTCGCGCAAGACGGCCACGACGTCCGCGTTCTCGATCTCGATCTCGCCGACGTTTGCGGCGAACCCGAGAGCATTTTGCTCGCAGGCGAGTTAGCCTCATTCGCGCCGGACATCGCCGGCCTGACTTCCATAACTCCAACATGGCATGACGCGATACGGATTGCAAAAGACATCAAAGAAATGAGGCCGGAGACATCCGTCGTCTTCGGCGGCCTGCATGCGACGCTTTTCCCCGAGGAAACGCTCGCTTCGGGCGCGGTCGACCTCGTGATTCGCGGCGAAGCGGATTTCGCTCTTAACGAATTGATAAGGACCGGTTCGCCCAAGGATGTTCCCGGCGCCGTGTCTCTAACAAACGGAAAGCCTGATTATTCGGCGCCGCGCGACGTAGTCGAAGACCTCGACACGCTTCCATTCCCTGCATGGGAAAAGTTCGAAACGAACCGCTACCGCATGTCGCATCTTACCGAGCGGCTGCGCCCGGGCGGCTTCATAGAAACCAGCCGCGGATGCCCGTTCGGATGCATTTACTGCGACAAAACGATATTCGGGCGCCGGTTCCGCGCGAAATCGCCGGAGCGCGTCGTCTCTGAGATTGAAGCGATGCTGCGGCTCCACAAATTCCGTGAGTTGCATATTGTGGACGACGGGTTCACAACCGATCTCAACCGCGCGAAGGAAATCTGCCGACTGATCGTTTCCCGCGGCCTGAAATTCAACTTCAATCTGTTCAACGGCGTCCGCGCCGACCGTCTCGACGACGAGCTCTGCGGGCTTTTGAAGCGGGCGGGCTGCTGGCAGGTGGCGTTCGGGGTCGAATCGGGAAACGAGCGCGTGCTCGAGAGCGTTTCGAAAGGACTTTCGAAAGACAGCATCCGGCGGGCTGTCGGGCTCTGCAAAAAACACGGGCTCGAAACCTTCGGCTTCTTCATGATAGGCTTTCCGGAAGACACGGCTAAAACGGTTTTGGAGACAATAAATTTCGCTGTGGAACTCGACATGACAATTTCGAAGTACGACATCGCCGTCCCTCTTCCGGGAACGCCTATGTTCGAGACGCTCGACCGCAAGGGGCTGATTAAAACGCGCGACTGGTCGCAATATATTTTTCACCAGACGAAAACGCCGCTGTTCGAGCATCCGAATCTGACATGGGACAAGATCGACGCCCTGTACTATCTCGCCTACAGGAAAACGTACCTGAGGCCGGGATATATAATGAAACGGTTCGTTCATGGCCTGCGCACGCGTGGTTTGTGGCATAATGTAGTTTACTTCTTCAAATCAAGGTGGCGCTGATTGGCACACGAAGAAACAAAAGGGCGAAAAGGCCGCGGGAAAGTGATTGTGGTGATGCCCGCCTATAAAGCCGAGCGAACGATCGAGCGCGCCTACCGGGAGATACCCGCGGGCGCCGCCGACGAGACCATAGTGGTCGACGACGCAAGCCCCGACGGAACCGCGCGGATTGCGGCGGAACTCGGGCTGCCGGTCATCGTTCACCCGCAAAACATCGGCTACGGCCGCTCGCAAAAAACATGTTACGCGGAAGCGCTCGAACGCGGAGCGGACATCATCGTGATGCTCCACGCGGACGCGCAGTACGACGCGTCGGTGATCCCGGAACTGACGGCGCTCATAGCCTCCGGCAAAGCGGACATCGCTCTCGGTTCGCGCATGAAAGTTCCGGGCGACGCGCGGCGCGGGGGAATGCCGGTAAGCAAAATCATCGTCAACCGGTCGCTCACAGCCCTCCAGAATCGCGTCTTCGGCGTCCGGCTGACCGATATGCACACAGGTTATCGCGCATACAGCCGCGAACTGCTCGAAAAGCTCCCGATCGCTACCAACTCTGACGGATTCCTGTTCGACTCGCAGGTTCTCGCTCAAGCGGCGGCTTTCGGCGCAAAATTCGCGGAGGCCCCTGTGAAGTCACGTTATTTCAACGACTCGTCATCAATCGGCTTTTTTCACGGAATGTCATACACGGCCGGAACGCTTTTGATCGTTTTGAAATTTTTACTGCTAAGACTGGGGCTGGCAAAATTCAAAATTTTCGAGCCGGCGGAACCTCGGACTTCCGCACAATGAAAAAGAAAAACGTCTTTAAAAACACGGCGGCGGCAATTGTTTCATGGGGCGCGATTATTTATCTCGCCCTCATAGTTTGCCGGGCGCAATGGCACTTCGTTGATTTTCTATATCCAGTTTTGTTCAATCCGTTTCTGGCCGGCATTTTTATAACTTTCTACATCGCCGGATTCAATGCTGCGCTATCAATCATCTGGTTTCTGCTAAATATAACAGTTGGAAGAATAAAACTGAAAACAGCGCGGGCCGCGATGAGCGCTTATACCCGCTTCTTAGGATTCAACAGACACATTCTTGCGTTTATATTAACAGTTTATGGAATAGCTTCCATAGCGGGATTCATAGCGATGGACAACATTCTCGGCCCCACGGCGCTGTTCTCATTTGCGCTCGCTGGCTCCGCGGTTAAATCGCTTCAAAAAAGAAACCGCATCATTCCGATTCAACTGGCGGTCGCTATTGTCATCTTCGCGGCGCCAATTTGCTTCGCGGGCATTGTTACGAAAAACCCGACTTTCCGCCAGCACTTCGTGTTTATTCCGTTCGTCGCGGCCGCATGCTTCTGGCGCCCGCTTTTTCCTTCGTTCCGTTGGATGTCCGCCCGGCAATTCATTTACGTCAACAGGCATGCGTTCATTGTTTTCGGCTTGATCCTCGCATTCCTTGTAATGTTCGGCTGGGTTTTCTGGTGGCCATACGCCGGGAATGCGCAAGCTCAGTTTAAGATCAAGCAGAACACGTCGACCGGAGCCGTGGCCGCCATAGCTTTTGCGAAGGACGGCAAACATCTTTTAGCGCTGAATAAAACGGCTTACTCCGTGCAGCTCATCGACCGCGACTCTCTGAATATTACGTCCTCAATTTCGACAAAAAGCTATCCCCGCCAGATGGCGATTGACAAAGAGAAACGCTTGTTTTACGTGGTCGTTCACACAATTAAAAAGCGTCAGTTCCGCGCGTTTTCGGAATCCCCCTTCAAACTTGTGAAGACGATAGACTTCCCGGCCGTAGAATGCGACCAGGCGAATTCAATAAACATCGACTACAAGCGCGACCAGATCATCGTGGGGTGCGACGACCGAAGCGCTTTGTATTTCATCGATCGGCAAACGCTCGAACTGATCCGGAGAGATCCGCCGCCGTCGATTAAAGGCTTCACCGTGCGCATCGAGGTGGACGAAAGAAACGACAAGGCTTTCGTTTTCGGATGCCTCAACGGCCCTTTCATCAACGTTGTCGATCTTGCTTCCGGAAATACGATAACGTCAAAATTCACAGGCTACATGGTTTGGGAAACGGTTTTTGACGCCGAAAACAATAGATTCTTCCTGAGCCTTCCGTTCCGCTCGATGGTTGCAGTTGTCTCGGAAAAAAGTTTACAGACGGTTCGGACAATCCCCGCCGGGTTCGGAGCCCGGACCATCCTGATAGACAAAAAAAACA
Organism: bacterium; assembly: GCA_041664945.1. GTDB lineage: Bacteria > UBP15 > UBA6099 > UBA6099 > UBA6099 > JBAYJY01. The sequence continues at coordinate 7,599 of JBAYJY010000081.1, forward strand.
ACCGGCTATTTATTGGAAGCCAGATATCCAATACGGTCGCCGTTCACGATCTGCGCACGTTCAAGCGTTTGGCGAAGTTCTATATTCCCGGGCCGAGGTCCCTTCTGTACGACGATGATGAAGAAGCGCTATACGTCGCAGGCGAGGGTGTTTATAAACTCAAAATCCCCCATAAATGGCCGCGCTGACGCGTTCGATCGTTGTTGTTCAAGCCTAAGCAGTTGCGAATCCGCGCGTATAAACGCATTTTATACGCCGGCGAAACCGGAGCTCAAATTCCGGCTTTTACGCCTGTCCCCTTTTATTTCTTCAGGAAACCTTTATAATAATGTGCCGCTGCATATGGCGCTTTTCCGGCCCAGCCGGTTTTGTATGTGTTTAGCGTTATGGAAAAGGATCTGACGGCGAGAGCATTACCGCCGCCCGGAAAGGCGCAAAGTCTGGAGACGCCGTTCCGAACATGCGAAGCCTTTCAAAACACTAAATAATCACCCGATTATAAGCGGCAGAATCAGTTCGGCGGTCGAACTTCGCGGCAGGGTTGTGTTCAGCGTCGGGAAATAACGTAAAGGTAAAGAAAAATGGAAATCAGGAATATCGCGAATATCGCGCACGTCGACCATGGCAAGACGACGTTGATGGACGCGTTGCTCAAAGCCAGCGGAGCCATCTCAAAGCGGCAGGAGCTGGTGGAATGCGTGATGGACAGCAACGATCAGGAACGGGAGCGCGGCATTACGATATACGCAAAAAACGCTTCGGTAAGATATAAGGACACAAAGATCAATATAGTTGACACGCCCGGCCACGCGGATTTCGGGTCGGAGGTGGAGCGTGTGCTTCGCTCGGTGGACGCAACGATGCTTCTTATCGACGCGTTCGAAGGTCCGATGCCGCAAACGCGATTCGTGCTCGGCAAAGCGCTTGAGCTCGGCCTCAAAATTCTCGTTGTGATCAACAAGATAGATAAGCCGATGGCGCGCCCCGATAAAGTGCTCGACCTGACGCTCGACCTTTTCGACAGTCTCGGAGCCAACGAGGAGCAGTTGAACTTCCCGTACATTTTCACGATAGCGAGAGACGGCATCGCGGTGCGAGATCTCTCGGACCCGCACGTGGACATCACGCCGCTGTTCGAGTTTATGATGGAACACGTTAAACCGGCTCAAGCGGACATCGGAAAAGGGTTCCGCATGCAGCCCGCGACGCTCGATTACGACAACTATGTTGGCCGTCTGGCCATCGGAAGGGTGTATGAAGGCCGCATGAAGGGCAACATGCCTGTCGTCGTGATGGACGCCAACGGCGCCCAGCGTTTGGCTAAAACCACAAGAGTCTACACCTTCGAAGGTCTGGACCGCGTGGAAGTGAAAGAAGTTTTCGCCGGCGACATCGTTGCCATCGCCGGCATACCGGACATATACGTCGGAGAAACCATCGCGGAGAGCGAGGAAGCGGAGCCGCTTCCCGCGATTCGCGTCGACCCGCCTACGCTCGCCATGTCGTTTCTGATCAACAACTCGCCTTTCTCCGGCCGGGATGGCAAATACGTCACCAGCCGCCACCTGCACGCGCGCCTCGCAAAGGAAACCGAAACCAACGTCGGCCTGAAGATAGAAACCGACACAAAGACGGACACCTTCCGAGTTGTAGGCCGCGGCGAAATGCAGCTCGCCGTTCTTGTCGAGAACATGCGGCGCGAGGGGTACGAGGTTCAGGTTTCGCGCCCGGAAGTAATTATGCAGACGGTGAATGGAAAAGAGTACGAGCCTGTGGAACGCTGCGTGATCACAGTGCCGGACGAAATGTCGGGCAAGATGATTGAAGCGATAAACATCAGGCGAGGCAACATCGAAAGCATGCAGACCACAAGCGGCCGGACAATTCTCGAATTTGAAATCCCAACGCGAGGCTTGCTCGGCTTCCGCTCCGCGATTATGGTAATGACCCACGGCGAAGGCATTCTCTACAACACATTCGACCATTACGGCCCGCACCGGGGACCGATCAAAAAGCGGGAAGCCGGCTCCATGATCAGCGGGTTCAACGGCACTGCGGTCGCTTTCGCTCTCAACAACCTTCAGGAACGAGGACCGCTTTTCATCGGTCCCGGAACAGAAGTGTACGAAGGAATGATCATCGGCGAGCACAACAAGGGCGCCGATCTCGTGGTCAACCCGCTTAAAGGCAAGCAGCTCTCAAACATGCGGGCTTCCGGCTCGGACGACGCGATCAAGCTTTCGCCTCCGATCGAAATGACTCTCGACGCCGCTATCGAATACATTCAGGACGACGAATACGTCGAGGTCACGCCGAACTGCATCCGGTTGCGCAAAAGACTTCTTTTAAAGTCTGACCGCAAAAGACAGGATCGCAAAGAGAGAGAAATTTAATCACGCGTCACAATTAAAGTTATATATGAAAAATGTCTTTATTTTTCGACGACTTTGAACGAGTCCATGAATTTCTGGAAATCCGGTTCGAGCTTCGAGAAATTCGCCGTTGTTCCCCACCATGTCACCACGTATGTATATTTCTCGCCGAATATTTCCGTATATTTTATCTTGATGGGCATGATGGCGAACCCTGAAAATGTCACGCTTCGGGCCTGATAACCGCCGACCTCGCATTGCTCGCCGGCGCTTTTTTTGAAGCCCGTCATCTGGTTGCCCATGAATTCGACCATCTCGTCCACCGGATTGTCAGTTCCGCCGGGCGCGTATTTATTAAATGTGAATATGGTAAAATTGCCGCCCATCTCTTTCGTGTTCAAAGCGGTGAACTCAGATATGAACTGGTTGCCGAGATGCAACCTCTGGTACTGCCAGTTTTCGTTCGGCCGCGTCACGCTGTAACCGTATTTCGTGTTAGTGAACGTGTCGCCCTCGACAAGCCAGTAATCCGTCGCCTCCGGCTGCTCAAGCTCTATGTTCGCGAACATGTTTATAAACGCGCTCTGGTAACTCATGATATCTTCCGCGCTCGGTTTTTCCGGAACGGGCGGCGGAGAGACAACCGGATTTTTCTCCGACTGCCATAAAAGTTCGGCCAGTTTCGCGGCCTCGTCCGGCTCGGCGCCTATAACTGCTGCGACGTCCTTGCCGATCAATTGAACCTCTACCGGCTTCTTATCGCCATACTTTTTTCGCGCGGCGCGCTTCAACACGCCTTCGAAAACCATCGCGTCGTCCGCCGTGTCCCATGTCGTGTACAAAGCCCCGATCCGCGCTCCGCCGGGTTTCTCATATATCGCGAAGCGATCGCCGCCCCAACCGTCCGCCGCAGATGCCGCTTCCCCTCCGTCACCCGCTTCGCCGAGCCAGTCCGACAGCATTTCCCGAATGTTCCATTCCCCCAGAGCGTCGGTTGAAACAAGTTTCGCGCCAACGGGCAGCGCTTCGCTCAGATCCGGCATCGCTATCTCGACCGGATTGTCGCGTTTCTCGAAGAATTTCTCGGGATGCATTATCTGCTCCGCGCTTGACGGCGGCGTCTTGTAGGCGCTGTTCAGCAACGCAAAACCGCCGGTTTTCCTGAGCGACGCCGCGAACGCCGTCCCCGCCACCAGCGGGAAAGCGACGCTGTCCGACACTATCCGCGGAACGCCGGCCATCTCCGTTTTCCCGACATAAGTCACCACAGGCATGAATTGTTTTATTACGCTCTCCGGGCTGCTCAGGAATAGAACGCCGACTCCGTAATTTCTGACGAGATAATCCATCGTCATCAGCGACGCGTCCCCGTTCACAAGCGCGAGAACCGCCCTTCCCCGGTCGCCGCTCCGCTTGCGGCCTTCAAGGACGCCGCGCAGCCCGTAGTTGCTGTCAAGCAATGCATATGCGTATTCGTGAGCCGTGAGATATTCAGGCTCTTCGACAACCAGAGTTTCCATCGTCTTTTGAATGAGCGGCGAACTCCAGCCGGGCGTCTGCGCGCCATCGGCGAAAACAATTCGGCCGCCGGCGGGATCGTAAAACGAGCGGGTGCGGGCCGCCGCGAATTCCCTGAACGCGCCGGACAAATCGTAACCCTCCGGGATGAGGCCGAGAAAACCCCATTCGGCCTGAAGCGTTTTAAGTTCCTCCTCGTTCGGCCCGTATATATCGGCGATCCGCGGCCCGAACTGCTTAGCTTCTTCCGGCTTCACAGAGACAACCGGGATGTTAGAACTAAAATTAAGACCCCGGAGAAGCTCGAGCGCCCCCCGCGTGTCGACGGCGATCTTGTTCAGGTCCTCCGCGCGCGCGAGGGCGGCAAACAGCGCTGTCGCAATCAAAACAAGCAATGCAAAACAAAGATATTTTTTCATTGGAAAACCTTTATGGTTATTTCGAATATTAGCAATTCGTTCAACTTAACGAACGCTCCGGACGAGCCCCGCCATTGCCTTGTTCCATTTACAAACGCTTCGCCTGCCGCCGTTTACGGCAGATTGATCAGGCAAGGCTGATAAACTTTTATGAAATAAGCGCGGAACGGCAGCAACGCTTCGGCGGCGGCATATTTTTCATTTGCATACGATAGGAACCTGCCGTCCACCCAGCCTTGCTGCGCGGCATCCTTCAACGCCAGAGTCTGGCCTCCGAGAGTGAACGTGACCGATTCCGCGGCAACAGGCTCCATGGAGCCGATGCCCACCAGGCTCCAACCCTTGTCGAGCATTACCGAACTGACGGTTCCGCGCGCCGTGGCGCGTCCTTTGAACGTAAGCTGCTGCGTGAACGACGTCTTCAGGTTTTGCCACAGAGCAACGCCGCCGCTGACCTGCCACGCCTGATTCACCGGCCTGAAATCCTTGGCGACTATATCAAACACGGTTGTGCCCGGACCGAACTTTCCGGCTATCTGCGACCGTATTTCGGCCGGAATGAAATCGGGTATGTAAACCAGATTCCAGCCGGCGTCGAATTTTATGTCGGTGACTATATCCGAGATGACCGGCGGAACTACTTCCGCCGGCTTGACGACGGCGGCGCTGACGGCGGCGCTTTCATTTCCTGCGACGTCCCGGAACTTTACGTAGACCGAGCGCGGTCCGTCGCTATTCGGCAATGACCAAACCTTTCGCGTCGCGAAAGGCTCCCAGGTCGCGCCGGTAAAATCCGCCGAGTTCCACACCATCATATCAACAAGTCCGATTCCCTGAATGCCGAACGATCCTTCGGGCCGCAGCATGTTGGCCGCCGCCTGTTCGCCCGCGTTGTCTGCCGCCGTGATTACAAGCTCAACCGCAGTCGGATCGCTCTTGTCGACGTTGACAATAAGCGCGCCGGCGGGCGGAGTCCGGTCAAGGTAAATATAGTCAACATAGGCGGGCGATTCCACGCCGGCGTCTTTCGCCTTGAACTTAACGTAAACCGCTTTGAGCCCGTCCGGCCCGTCGAGCGCCCAGCTTGTGGAATTCGAGAACGGCTGCCACGAGGCGCCCCGGAAAAGCTTGTCGTTGGAAACCATCATTTCGCCTGCGGGATACTGCGTCGCGTTATGGTTGTAATAATTCAGTTTAAGCATAACCGCCGGGTTGGCTGTGACCATTTTCGTTTTTACAATGTAAACCGGCAGTTGGTCAGTCCCGTGGCCGATGTCTATCGAAAGAGCGTTTTTGACGATGTTGAATATTTCATCGTTGAAAAGAATCGTCGCATGGTTGTATCCATTTACGTTGATGTTCAGCGCGCCGTCATAGAAAGCGTTTTCCGCCGGAACGACAACCGAGTCGTCATTTGAGAATATCGATGTTGTGTCAATATTGCCGGTCGTTGTGTTGTGGCCGTTGATTAGTTTGAGGAAACTGCTGCCGATCTCGAGCTGGCGTCCCGCGTCGCCGGGGCTTATCGAGGCCATCGCCAATCCGCGGTGCGGCGAGCTAATAGTGATTAGATCGTCGACATACGCCATGCCGCCGAGGAACTGCACATAGTAGCGCGCGACGAGGCCGCCTGCGCTGTGGCACACTATATCCACGCTGTTCGCGCCGGTCTCCGCCATAACCTTCTGCACAAAGTCTCTGAGTTCAGCCGCGCTTTTCATTATATCCTGAGTCCCGCCGCCGCCGAGGGCGATCACGTGCGTCGAATACCCGGCGGCCTTCAGCTTCTCAACATAGAACGCCCAGTTGAGATAGGCGCTGGCGTCTCCGAAAATCGATCCGGCGTATCCGTGCACGAACACGACCGGATCGCGGCCCTCTTCGCGGACCATAAATCCGTTCACGTTGTCGAACAGGTAAACAGCCACGGATACCGGAGCGCTCTCGTTGCCGGCGACATCGCGGAATTTTGCGTAGACCGCCTTATTCCCTGCGCCAGGCGTAAGATCCCAATCGATCGAATCCGCTATCGGGCGCCACGCGGCGCCGGCGAAATCGGCAGAGTTGGCAATCATCATGTCCTTTGCGCCTATGCCGAGTATTCCGTAAGCTTCCGTGAGATTAGTGACTTTGAATCTTCCGTATTTTTCCGCGTTATCCGAAACCGAGATTTGAATTTTCACACGCGTGGCGCCCGGCTTGGGCGGCTCGACAATCGCGATCTCGCCCTTGGGCGGCGTTCTGTCGATCACAACGTAATCGGCGTACGAGGGGGATTCAACCTTGTCGTCGCCGCGATATTTAACATGCACGCCGAGCAGGCCTTCTGGCTTGCCGGAGATATCGAGCGTCGCGGACTTCGCGGCGGGCTGCCATGCCGCTCCTCCAAAGAGAGGATCGGTGGAAACCAAAACCTGCGTCACCGGCGTCTGCGGCGCGTAGTGGTTGCAGGCCCTCAGATCGACGTCGATGGACTTGCTCTTTGTCACCATGCCGGTGGTTTTCCTTATCGCCGCCGGCCTGACGCCCTTCTGGAACGAATACTTATATAAGAGCGCATTTTTGACAGCCGCATAAGGCTCGGGGCTGAACAGGATGCCCGCGTGGCCGTAGATTACGTAATTGATGTTGACCGCGCCGTCGAAGAACCCGTTCTTGCCGGGCACGACGACTTCGTCGCCATGGCTGAAGAGCGCGGTGTACTGAACGTCGCCGGGCAATGCGTCGCCGCTGTTGAGTTCCTGCAGGAACGGGTTGGCGACCTCCATCTGGCGGGACGCTTCTCCCGGACCGATTGTGGAGACGACCGTGCCGCGGTGCGGCGTGCTGATCGTCACAAGATCATCGACATTCGCCGCGCCGCCAAGATTCTTAATGTAGTAGCGCGCGACAAGACCGCCCTCGCTGTGGCAGACAACATCGACTTTTGCAACTCCGGTCTTCGACGTCACTCCCGCGATGAACGCCTGCAGTTCTGCTGCGCTTTTCTTCACGTCCTGAAGGCCGCCCTCGGAAAGCGTTACGCGGTAAACGTCGAACCCTTCGCTTTTAAGCTTTTCATAAATGTAAACCCAGTTGATATAAACGCTGACATCGCCGACAATCGAGCCGCCCCATCCGTGCACGAGCACGACCGGCTGCCTGCCGGCCTCTGAGAGCATTCCGATGTCTCCGGCGTTGGGATCGATCACGCGCACGGAATCCGTCATCACCGAGCTTTCGTTTCCAGCGCCGTCTCTCAGCTTTACGTACACCGAGCGAACGCCGGAACCGGCTCCGAGCGCGACTGTCGCGTTCTCGGCATACGGGCGCCACACAGCGCCGGCGAAATCCGAGCGGTCGCTGATCAGCATTTCTTTTATCCCGAGATCGGGAATCCCGTATGCGTGCAGGAAATTCCAGCCCTTCAGATTCTTGTAGTCGTCGCTGTTGTCCGATGCGTCGATGTGAATCGGAACCGAGGATTCGGTAGTCACCTCGGGCACGACATTGATCTTGCCGGACGGCGCGTGCGTGTCATAGAAGATATAGTCGACGTAAGTCGGCGATTCGTCCGGCAATAGAAAATTCCTGCCGTCCTTGTACTTGATATACACGGCTTTCAGGCCGTCCTCGCCGCTGTCGAGCCGCCACGTCTTTGTGTCCGAGTAATCCTCCCAGTCAGCGCCCGTCAGAAACTGATGGTTGCTGATTTTCATCTTTCGAATTGTCGCGCCTTCTTTATAGTGGTTGAACTTCTTCATTCGAAGAGAGACAACCGGATTGTTCGTAGTCATTCTGGTTTTGATAATTTCGATCGGGATGGCTTTCTTGTTTTCCGAGATGTCGGTGTTTATCGCCGTCTTCGCCATCTGATAAACGAATTCGTTGAACATGATTCCGCCGTGGCCGAGCAGATTGACGTTCATGTTGACCGCGCCGCGAAGGAAAGCGTTCTGCTGCGGGACGACTATTTCGTCGTGGTTGCTGAAAATGGCGGTGTAGTCGATATTGCCGGGAAGATAGGGGTCGCTGTCGAGATCGGCGATGAACTGGCTCCCGACCTCCATCTGTCGGGCGGCTTCGCCCGGCCCGATCGATGCGACTGTCGTTCCCCGATGCGGCGTGCTAAGAAAAACAAGGTCGTCGACCTTGTCTATTCCGCCCAGGTTCTTTATGTAATACCGCGATACAAGGCCTCCCTCGCTGTGGCAGATGATGTCTACTTTCGAACTGCCTGTTCTCGCGAGAACTCCGTTTATGAAATTGCGCAGCGCCTCCGAACCTTGCTTAACATCGGTTATGCCTGCGTTCGGCAACGCGATCCACGAAACGTCATATCCATCGATCTTCAGTCTCGTTATGTAATAAGCCCAGTATACATTTACCGAGGCCATTCCCAGAGTCGAGCCCATATATCCATGCACGAGCACGACCGGTTCCTTGTGGCCCTCTTTTGTCAGCATTCCGGCGGCAGAGATCTTGCCCGCTCCGGTTAACAACATTGCCGCTGCGAGTAATACACAAATGGTGGCTTTCTTCATGTGTCACCTTTCACTTTATACTTATAACAATTAAGTAATTTAACGCCTGTTGAGTGTCTATTATATCAGATATCTTTATATTGCAACAGAAATTTTTTAGAGTTTTATTCGATTATTCTGACTTCCGGTTCGAGAGCGACGCCGAACTCGGACACGACGCGGCGGCGTACCTCTTCGGCGAGCGCGAGCACATCAGCGCACGTCGCCCCGCCGGCGTTCACAATGAAATTCGCATGTATCGGTGAAACTTCAGCGCCGCCGACGCGAAAACCCTTCAACCCGGCTTTATCTATAAGCAATCCGGCCGCTATCCCCTCGGGATTCTTGAAAAAGCTGCCAGCCGACGGTTGATTGTACGGCTGCATCTTTTTGCGCTTCTCCGATAACTCTCTAACCCGTTTCTTAAGCGTTTCTGGATCTTCCTCTTCAAGCTGGAATCGCGCGCCAGTTATCACCCGCTCCGGATGCTCCTGAAAGATACTCCACCTGTAGCGCATGTTCAGAAAACTTATCTTATCCATTTCCAAACGCTTAGCCGCGCCGGCTTCGTCGATGTAATCGACCGATTCGAGCGCTCCGGAAATCCACTGGCCGAACGCGCCGACATTCATGAATATCGCGCCGCCTACCGCCCCGGGTATCCCGATAAGCGACTCAAGGCCGGCCCGACCCTTTTCAACGAGGCCGCGGACTAAAGAATGCAGCGGCGCTCCGGCGCCTGCCTCCGCAATGTCGCCCGCCACGGCGACTTCCGCCATATTACGGCCTATCCGCGTCACGCAACCCCTGTAGCCCGCATCGCCGAAAAGTAAATTGGAGCCCTGCCCGACCACTATGTGGCTGATCCGCCGCCCGCGCAGAAAGGCGAGCGCCGCCCGTAGGTCCTCGACGTCCGCCGGCTCGAAAAACAAATCCGCCGGCCCGCCGATCTTAAAAGTCGTATGCCGCGACAGCGGCTCTCCCTCAGTCACGGCGCCGCGAACGATCTTTTTTATGTCTTCAATCCAAATCATTTTAAAAGCGGCATTAGATATTTGGCTTTAGGCTTTGGGCTAAAACCTCAAAGATTCAATTCCTTAGCCTAAGGCCCAAGGTCCAATGCCAAAGGCCACTTTAATGCTTCAATCCGGTTCGTTCAGAAGCCATTCGGTGAGGTCGCAGAGAGCATGAATGATGAATCCATGTGTCTCTTGAATGCGCGGCGTGAGCGTCGAATCCGCGTCGAGCAGAACGTCGACAAGACCCAGCATCTTGCCGCCGCCCTTGCCTGTCAGACCTATGATTTTCATATTTATTTTTTTTGCCGCCTCAAGCGCACATAAAACATTCGGTGAATTGCCGCTGGTTGAAATCGCGACAAGAACGTCGCCCTTTCGACCGTGCGCGAGAACCTGCCGCTCGAAAACGCATTCGTAACCGAAATCGTTCGCAAGACTCGTTATGACCGATGTGTCAGACGAAAGAGCAATCGCAGAGTACGGCTCGCGGTCCATAAGAAACCTGCCGACGAGTTCGCCGGCGAGATGTTGCGCGTCAGCCGCGCTGCCGCCGTTGCCGCAGGCGAGAATGCGGCCGCCCTTGCCGATCGAGGCGGCGATCATGCTCGCGGCGTCAGCTATATCCGGCGCAAGCCTTTTAACGCTCGTTTCGAGCGCATGAATCGACTCGTGCGCGGAGCTGGCTATCAAATCCACCATTTTGTTTTTTTTCATGTTTTCCCTGCAAATATAATTTTCACCCTGTTCCCCGCTCCCTACACCCGGTCTCCGCGCCTCCGTGTCTCCGTGGTTTATCCATTTAATTTCTCATATCATTTTTACCAAGCGCGGCGACGGCGCAGGACCCGGCAGACGGCCTCGCTTCGCGACCGCTTTGCCTTCAATTTCCTTGATGTCCATCGTCATCTCAATCGGCGGGGCCGAGGATATGTAGCTGCCGACACCGAAGAAGTCAGCGCCGGCCGTCTTGAGTATCCGGATGCGTTCCGGCGTCAGCCCGCCCGATACTACGATACGGACGTAATTGAAGCCAGCGACATCGAGCCGTTTGCGCACCTCGGCGACGAGTTGCGGGGTTACTCCGCCGCGTTCGGACGGCGTGTCGAGCCGCACCGCCGCCAAATGCTCGCGAAGCGCCTCCGCCACGCGCAAAGACTCTTCCGCTTCGTCCTTAAAAGTGTCGACAAGAATTATACGTGGAACTTCCTCTTCCATGATCTCGTCGAACACGCGGGCTACCTTGACCGTGTCGCCGGAAATCATAATAGCCGCGTGAGGGATAGTGCCGGTCGGCCTAACGCCGGCGAGCAAGGCGCCAAGAATGCAACTGCATCCGTCGACGCCGCCTATCATCGCCGCGCGCTCCATCACCGGGGCGACAGAGGGGTGAATGTGGCGCGAACCGAAACAGACTACAGATGAGCCGGCCGCAGCCTCCACGCATTCCGCGGCGGCGGTTGCCCACCCGGTCGCCGAAGCGGTCATTCCGAGAAGAACTGTCTCGTACAAGCCGAACTCTCCGTATGGGCCGGAGAACTGCATGACGGTGGCGCCCGCTTCATATCGTTCGCCGTCAGGCAACGCAAGCATTTCGATCTTCCGGCCTGCCAACAAACGCCTGACTTCCTCCGAACCGCAAAAAAAGCCGCCACGGCGGCAAAAAACGTCCGCCACAACGCGCGTATTTAAAAGTCCTTGTTTTTTTAGGATATCGCGTGTTCGCAGAAAATATATATCCGTCGTCGCGCCCGATTCTATTTCATCGTGCGTGGCAGAAAAAAATTTGCGGCTTTCTTCGATCCTGATTTGTTGGATATCGGACGTTTTGTCCAGCTCCATTCAGGCCCCCGGTTAGAAATACTTGGGAAGAATCACTGCGCTGAGGAATGAACTTACAAGAAAACCGTAAGCGAGATATTTCATCCATTTATCGATGAAGCCCTCGAATCCTTTTGTTGCGCCACGGAAAACAGTGTCGCTGCCGCCGCCGAGGCCGCCGAGACCTTCGCTTTTCGACGTCTGGATCAGGATCCCGCCGACAAGAAGGCCCGCCACAAACAAATGGATAATCATGAATGCTATTTTCATTGCCCTTCTCTCCCGTCAATCTAATATTTTTTTTGTTCGCGCTTCCATATTTTTGATCGCGTCGCCGGATGCCGGCTTAGGTTTATAATCGTCTCCGAAGTAGCCGAGTTTGAGAGCGAGCTTGATAACCCGCTCCGCAATCGGCAGCGCGTCGGAGGAGCCGTGTCCGCCGTTCTCGGCGAAAACCGCGAAAGTCAGCCTTGGCTTCTCATACGG
>JBAYJY010000082.1:0-19700 GCA_041664945.1 bacterium
AACATTGACGTTATTCAGGGTCTCTTGAGTCGGTTCAAGCGAGAACCACGGGTAAGGACTGCTGATAGCGTCATTCAAAAGTTCATAATATGGAATCGGGCCGGTCTTGTAATCCGGGTCATACTTTCCGACTAATATCACCGACCGGCTTTGCGGATCAATAAATGCGTACTTCAATATATTAATGTCCGAAAGCCTGCGTTTTGCTGAACTCGAAACAACGCCCGCAGCAGGCTTTTCCTGAGCTTCAACGGAAATATCATTTGACTGGCCGCCTCGACGCACTGTGACTTTAAATATTTGGCCTGTAGTAATTACCGATAGAACCTTTTGCAGATCGCTAACGGATCTCACCGGCAATCCATTGATTCCTGTGATAATGTCGCCCGCCAGAATCCCGGCCTGATACGCTGGAGACTCTGCCGCGACATCAGTTGCCAAAACGCCTTCCACGCCCCAATCGCGCGGCGCGTCCTTCATCCCTATCCCAAGCCATGGGCCTTTCTGTTGAGCTCCTCCTCCAGCCGTGCTCAGAGTCATTTCCTGCCCGTCCCTGACGATCCCTATGTCCGTCGTCTTCCCCATATTATTGCTCATAGCGATAATTCGCATATATTTGCCGGCGTCGGCAACGCTGGAAATCCTATTCCCGGCTATGATGACAATGATGTCGCCATACATCAGCCCGGCTTTCTCGCCGATTCCACCCGCTTCGACATTCGTCACCAACGCGCCCATGATCTGCGAATTTCTGGGAACATCGGATATGGTTATTCCCAACGGGATTGGCGTTCCGCCGCCGACCGGCGCGAAGCGTTCGCGGCGGTTTTGCCCGAAACAGAATGCCGGATACAAACTCGTTAATGCCATCACTAAAACAATGATGTTAAAAAGCGTCTTTCGCATGTTGTCACCTCAATAACATTATAATCTTTAACGCGAATAATAATTGAAATGAAATATTTAGCGCAATGATATAAATATTGATTAATTGTCCAAAAGAATAAATCGCTATTTCGCTCTTACGCAACCGATATGCTATAAACGCGCGACTTGCATTCATTGCCGGATCAAGAAAATTGTAACGTTAAATCGCAATGTAATTGTAAATATTATTTGAGAAAACCAGAATCCTGATCAAACTTAAACTTCAGATTTAAGTACGGCCCCTTGCCCCAGTAGTCGTCGCCTAACAAATCAGAATCGAAATTGTCGAAACTGTACCCGAGAGATAGCCACAAATCTTTGCGCAATCTGAATCCAAACTCCGCCATGCCGCCGTTCGATTCGGCGCCGACTGCATGCGACGCCATCACTCGATATTCCGCCGCGAAGTCGAGTCGTTTTGTTAAAAGCAAACTGATTCTTCCCGAAGCTAAATCAGTGTATGATTCAAGAGAACTGTTTCGCGCCATCTTTCCTGCGTATTTTCCTGAGACCTTCAGTCTGTTCATCCATTTGTTTGAATCAGCGCTTTCCCGATTTCTTATGTCGGACATAATCATAATCCGCATCCATCTGTCAGAATTGCGAAGTACCTGTTTCCCCTCTCCGGATGAGAAATCCATCATTGTCGCAGGTAAAAGAGTTGCAACAATATTACTGGAATCATGAGGCGCCTGTGGTGGAGAAGAAAGAATCTTCAGATTCTTCGTCGCCTGATATATCGTCTCAATTGAGAAAATGAAAGCGTTTGGAGTAGCGTTGTAAAGGACAGGGGAACTCCTGTCGCCTTTTTGTTCAAATCTCATGAAAGTGTTCAGCTTATTATTATCGACAGGCCTGTAAGCGAATCCGAGCATGGTGCTTGTAGACGTCCTGTTGGAAGCGCCCGGCTGCCTGATGTTGTAATATCTTTGCTTCAGGAGTCCGGAAAAATCATAGTTCAATTTGAATCCGATTCCGAACTCGGCCAGACGTGACGATTCGCTCGTCGTATCCCGGTATTCGAACCGATTCGTCAGTTCGAACGATTTGCCGGGCAAATATTCCGTCGAAACTGCGTACGAGAAAGCGTCCGGTTCGCCGAGTCGTTCTTCCCCGCTGACTGTTTTCAAATTTTCCACTCTAATATTTCCGACAAGATTCTTGTTGAAAGAGAATTTATTTCGAAGCCCGATCGCCTGTTGGAGACGCGCACCAGCGCCGCCACCTTCGAGCCGGTACTCATTAAACGCCGATGTGCTTCTTGTTACCTGCGACTCCACACCCAGCATTGTCCGGTTTCCGGCGCGTTCCTCGAAGCTCCAATACTCTTGTCTCAGATAAAAGTGGTTTGACTGCGTCAGCCGGTAGTCCAGCCCGACCGTACTCAGGTTGTTCCGATTATATTGTATGTCCTGCTGATGTTCGGCATTCAGTGATAACTTCGGGCTGACCCGTTTTTCAATACCGAGTTTGATAGCCGTCGTTTTAGCTGGCGTATCGTCGCTGTTGTCGAATGGATAGCGTGCTATCAGAGGCGGCGCAATTGTGAACCTGTCGTTTGAGCTTTCGCTTAGTAGTTCGGCCTTCAGAAGCGATTTATTTCCTTCTTTCCGTAACCCGATGGAAGCCAGCTTGTGGCTCATGCTGTTTATCCTGTCGTTCTCTATAAAATATTTCCCTGTAAGTTTAACCTTTTCGCTGCGCTTAAAATTCAATTCGAAACCGCGTTTTGTCATCCCGCGTTGTGAATCGACCGCGGAAATATTTCCAAAATAATCGCCCGTCTTTTTGTAATACGCCGAGTAATCCAGCCTGTCTCGGAACTTGCCCTTGATCTCGGCAAGCCCGCCGTTTCCGCTTTTCGACGTGTACGCGCTCCCATCGATAAACAGCGAATCGGTTCTGAACGCTTCAACTCGGAGTTTCGCTTTACTCGCAAACTGAAAAGTTGCGTCCGCGCCGCGAAGGCGGAAATCGCCTGCTTCCTTTTCCTCGGTAACGCCGGTGATTCCCAGAGTCAGCTTCCGCGAAAGAGCGTACGAGCCGCGACCGCCGTAAGTCTGATAATTTTTCCCGGTCCCGGCGCTTTCATAACTTGCGATTATGAAAACAGGGTTCATATCTTCGTCGTAACTCGGAACCGCTTCCTTAAACAGAATCAGGCCTCTGTCGTAGTCGATTGTGTAATCCGACCAGCGGGCCATATTTTTTCTCGCCAGAACAGTTTCAGGCCTTCTCAGGTCGCGCGTTTCGATGGACACCATATCACTTCCGTCCAGGACGGGCGCCTGTGTCAGATAGTAATAGCCGGAGATTCCGGTCGCCTTAATCGCATCCACGACCTGTGTCTGATTTGTTTCGCTCGTAAATGCGGTGAGTTTGTACTTTTGCGTCTTAATATCTGTTTTGAATCCGTTGAAAGTCCTCGAATATGCGCCGAGCTTTGTGTCCGTTAATCCCGTCTGGTAGTCGCCGTAAAGCAAACTTGACTTTCGCCTGTCAAGCCGCATGTAAAGCTTCGTCTGAGAACGGGCTTCATTCGAAAACTCGCTCTCATCGCCGTACAGGGGATATTTATCCTCGGCTGCAACATCGCCGTCCGATTGCATCATCAAGTCGTTTCGCTTCTTCTTTTTCGAGTCGTATGTCGCGGTGAGCAAGGTGTCGTTCGCAATTTTCTTCTTCGCGAAGAATGCGCCGCGCGCGTCGCTGTATGAGCCGTCGTCGAACCGTCCGTTTTTCCTCAGGTAGTCGAGGCCGCCCTTGGATTTGCCGCTTCCGAGTTTGAACTCACCTACTCCGAACATTATGGAATCAAGCAAATTAGCATAGAAGAATATTTTTGCTTCGCCTTTGATATTTTCCATAGATGCCGTAATGTCAGCATCTCCCGGTTCGAGCGGTGATCTGAGCATGATTTCCGCGACGCCGCCGCGCAGAAAAACCCGCGTGTCCGTTTCAGCTCCGTTGGCAATCCCACCCGATATCGTTCCGGCCGTCACCGAGACAGTTGCAAGCCCGGAGTAAGACAGCAGCGCGCCGTTTTTGTCGAACACCTTGATTGTTACATGAGTGAGCGTGCTCCCGTCGGCGGGAATTTCATTCTTTTCCGGCACCACCACTATGCTTGCCGGTGCGCCTCCAACTGTCACTGTTATCTTTTTTGAATCGGTTACATTCCCGTCGGCGTCAGTTGACTCCGCACGAATCTTATTCTTCTCACCGCCTATTAAATCGAGGCTTATATATTCATATATCACGACACTGTTCTCTGAATTAGCAACCGTACGTCCGATCTGCTTGCTGCTGATCGGCTTTTCATTAATCCAGAGATTTACCTTCGATCCGAGTTTGGTTTTAACAATAATATCTAAACTTCCCGCCCCGACCATTCCGCCGTCATCCGGATAAATAAAACCAAGCTCCGGCGTCATATCAATAATTTTCTCTTCGAGTGCCTCGCCCGGATCATTAGAAGAACGAACTTCCTCGTCGGCAGACCCGTCTCCAGGGCCAATTTCTATCGTCTGACTATTTGATTCGCCGGTCGCGCTCTCCTTTTTCCGAATCCGTTCAGAGCCTTGATTCATTCCCCACAGTTGTGTCGTTTTGGCAGCCCCCGAAGCCGATGTAACCTGCCGCCCGCGAACTATCGCCGCAAAATCCGCGGTGGCCAATCCACCCGGCATGAGTTCAACCAACTGCGTCGATTCCCTTTCTTCGGACCTTGTAACTCCAGCCACAGTCGGTTCCATTCCGGCGGGCAGCGTCTCCTCCGCAATTTTAATAACATGCGTTCCGGCCGGAATTCCTGTAATTGAGTATTTTCCCTGCTTATCGGTCACCACTCGACCGCCGTTCTCAAGATAAAGTGTTACATTTTTCAGTCCGGTTTCGCCGTTATTCTGAATACCGTCGCCATTCCAATCCGCGAACACCTTCCCAATAATTGTTCCATTGGAAGTAAAAACGCCTTCTTTGATTTTGACGGTGAAGTATGCGTTGTTTGAAACAACCGTGCGCGGCCCTATAAAACCTGATGCAACGGCGATATTTTTGCCGTCACCGCGAACGCTGTCCGGACCAACCGCAGCGCTGTAAACTATCTCGGCGGATGCGCCCGGCAGCAACCCATGAATGCTCCAACTCACCGCCCTGCTTTGCCCCGCGCCCGCCGGATCGACCGAGGCGACTCCGTTGATGCGCGTGGAACCGGATAGATATTCAATCCCGTGCGGCATTGTATCGTTCACCGACAAATTGAATACCGCAGCTGAGCCGCGATTTGTTACAGTAACGGTGTACTGAACTATATCACCGATATAAACAATTTTCCTTTCCGCCGTTTTCGTGACTGCCAGTAGTTCCATCTGCTGCGGGTCCACCGGGATGTCAAGATTCAACGGCTCCATTCCCGCGACAAGCGTGAACACTTCTCTTCTGGATCCGACACCGATCACAAAACCCGGTGGCAACTGAGCGTCTGGAACGATTGACGGGAACGTGAATTTCGGCCCCGGATTCACACTAAAATAGTATCTTCCGGGCCGCACGAACCTGAACGCAAAGAAACCTGTTTCATCCGTGGTGGCGGCCGGATTCGTATCGGTCGGCACCGGCAGCTTTGCCACGGTTGCCGGAAGGCCGGTGTCGGCGTCGATGAGGGTCACAACCGCGCCGCTGACCGGCTCGCCAGTCATGGAATTGAAAACAACTCCGAACGGATCTATTAGCGCATCGGCAACAGCCACCGGATATGGGTCGAGCGGATCGGCATAAGTCGCACTGATGTCCGAGTCGACCGTCACCGATATCCTGCCGTCGCCGGGCGCAGCCGGGTCGGCCGTGCTGATAATGCAGCCCCGGAACACGCCTGTGTTCACGTCAGTCTCGGTAAGCGTGACATTTTCCTGGTCGCCGCTTTTCTGATGATAGAGCTCGGTGACAACATTTTCAGCTGCACTGATATTTCTGTTCTGATCGTAATCCGTTACCTGAACGCAAATATTGTCGCCGGTGTGATATACGCGGGCTTCGTTGCCGGCCGGGTCGATGAATTCGATCGCGCCGGGTGTTCTCGATGACACGATGATCTCTGCGGCGCCTGTCTGCCTGTCCACATCGTCGGCATCGACATAAACGACGTTCCCGATTCTTTGCCCCTCCGTCATTGACGCCGCAACCTGCACCGTGATGTGCACCGTTTTTTCGCCGCCGCCCGCGAGCGCGCCGATATTCCAAGCCACTTCTCCGTTTGCATAAACTCCGCCTTCGTCGGCGCTCACGAACGTAGTGTTCGCCGGAATCGGGTCGCTCGCGACAACGTTCGTAATCGGGATAGCGCTACTGTTTCTGATGAAGATGGTAAACACGGCGTTTTCGCCGGCGCGCGCAGGAAGCCCGGTCTTAGTTACGGAGAGGGATGGGTTTCGAACCGTTACAACAACCGCATTTGAAGGCGTTGGAATCAGTTCGTTGCAGATTATCGAACCGATGGCCCTTATCTCTGCTCCTTCCGCCGCGATGGACGACACAGTTACCTGAAATGCGAGTGTGCCTTCGCCTCCGGGCGGGATATCTCCAACCGGCCATGTGATTCGCCTTCCAGCCAAAACACCCCCGCCGGTGATCGAGCCGGCGACCGGCGCCGTGAGGTCCGGCAGATCGATCGCGACAGAGGAGTTTGTAGCCTGCGCGTTGCCTGTGTTCTTGTAAAAGAATGTGTAATCTATCGTTCCATTTCTTCGCACGACAGTCGGCGAAGCGCTGAGAGTGAGCGACAGGCTCGGAGATGTGCCGACAGTCGTGTCTATCGAATCTGACGCATTCGAAGTTACGAAATCGAGCGTGGTATCCGCATGAATCAAAGCGCCCTGCGCGATTGCAGCAGGATCGCCCAATGGATAGTCCGCTGTAGTCTTGACGCGTAGGTCAACCGTAATGGTCGCCTCCGCCCCCGCCGCGAGATTTCCCAGATTCCAGTCCACCGTTCCGCCGCCCGGCCCGCCGGGATCATATGTTCCGCCCCCGCTCGACGAGACGTAAGCTGTATAGCCCGAGAGGTCGAGGCTCAGCGTTACGCCCGTCGCGGCGGCATTTCCGGCGTTCTCGTAGCGGATGGTGTAAATCAGGGAACCGTTCATCGCGACAGGGTCGGTATTCCCGGTTATAGTTACAACCGGTACCGATCCACCAGAGACAGTTGTTGAAACTTGCTCGCTCACACCGGTAAGCGGGTTTCCATTCGCGTCGCTGTAACTTACAGACGCGGTGTTGACGATAAGATATCCTATCGGCGGGCTTGCTCCGAAAGACGTCTGTGCCATGAAAAATGCCGCGGCAACGCAAACCAAGAAGGCTGTGACAAGCCTTCCGGATAATGCGTATTTGTGCCGCGTCGGCAAGCTCATAGGCAAAACCTCAGATTCCCGATCGTTTGATGGTTACTGCTATCAGTTGATCGTCACTGTAAATCTGAGAATCTGCGTGCCGCCCGGCCCGATTGTTATGCTGGTCGAAGTTCCAAGCGCAACATTATTCGACACCGAATCAAAATTTGCGCCGTCTCCATCGTTTGCATCCGTTCTAACTGTAAGGCCGCCAAGGGTCTGGCCGGACAGTAGAGTTCCTAGTTTGTACGTCGTATTGGCTGGAATGTTGTCCGTTATCACAACATTCGTGGCGACGCCCGTGCCGGAGTTGGTTACGGTTATCGTATAGACGAGATCGGTTCCCGGAGGCTGCGTACCGGTGGGGCTTACAGATTTCGTTACCGAAAGAACAGGGGCCGTTACGGTCGTTGTGAACGCCTGCGTGTCGTTCTTCGTTATGTCGTTCGAAGAAGTTGCCGTCACATTAAGTGTGTCTACCGTTCCGTCCGGCGTTCCCGGAGGAATTGTCGCCACCGCAAGAATTGAGATCGTTCCGCTTTGCGGAAGCGATCCGGTGTCCGGCTTTCCGTCGCCGTCAGTGTCGGTGAGCAGATAATCGCCGCCCGTGCCCGGCAGGCCGTCTCCGTCCTGATCTACCCAGAAAACCCATGTCCATCCGACACTCGATGTTGATGTCAAGTCTATGATGTCGTTGGCGTTCCCTTTATTTGTAACTGTGAATTTCTGAACGATCTGGTCGCCGGGGTCGCCCGACAGAGCTGTTGTCAGTGGAGCAATATCTATAGCCGCGGATGTGGCTACGAAGAGAGTATTTCCATTCGATGATATTGTGACCGGATTAGGCCCGGAATTGTAATTCACGCTGGCCTGATTGGTTATCGCTGTTCCAGCCGGCACTCCGGTGTCAACGGTAGCTTGGAACACAACTGTCGCCACCCCGCCTCCGGAATTAATCGTACCGGCGCTGACGGTGATCTCTCCGGCGTTGGTAAAATTATAATCCGCGCCGTCTCCGTCGTTCGTGTCCGTTTTCGGTGTTCCGTTGAAAATTATCGTTCCGGGCACATATGACAAGTTGGCGGGAATCGCGTCCCGCAGCACTACGGTTGTAGCGTTGGTCGAACCGCCGTTTGTTAGCGTGACAGTGTACGTGACAATGTCACCCGGTTTCGGAGATGCCGGCGTATGCGATTTAGCCGCTGTGACCACCGCGGCGGCCACCTGTGTCGTGTACGTGCCGAAGTCTGTCACCGCCCCGTTGTACACTGAAGTGGCGGTGACGGTAATAACCGAAGTGCTCGCGTCCGGCGCGATCACAGCATTCGGTATCGTCACCATCATGAATATGTCGTAATCGTCGTCAGCCGGAACGTTCGGCGCCGAGTACGGCGATGTCATCAGCGGGTCCGTGCCAGCTTCATATATGTGGTTGTTATTTGCGTCGTAATAGAAGACAACTGAGGTCGGAGTCCACCCTGACGATACTACATAGTTAAAACTATAGCTATCCGTTCCGTTGCCCGTGTTGAATATCTGTATCAGATATTGGACAGTTGTGCTGTTGTTTCCGGCGTCAGTAGCCGTCGGCGGGACAATGTCCACTCCCGCGACTTGGCTTACGGTCGTCGTGACCGTGTTCGAGTAAACGCGTGTAAGTGCATTTCCATTGGCATCCTGATAATCAACGTATGCCTGGTTGGAGATAATCGTTCCCGCTGATGTGCCAACCGCAACCACCCGCGTTCCGTAAAGCAGAACCGAGAGCGCCGCGATTGCAAATACCGCCGTCAGCGCTCCGATCCTTTCCAGCTTCATTCTGCTTTTTTCCTTTCTCATATCAGCACCTCTCTCTCTTTTTTTACTTAATTTTTATTTTGAAGCTTACCACGCCGGACTTGCCGGGCTGGACAGTCCGCTTGATAAGCCACTTAATATGGGTGTACATGTCGGGCGAAGCCAGTTTCTCCTCCCCCGTTCCGTCCGCTTTCTTCGCTTTATACTTAACAGGCGCTTTCAGATATGTCTTGCCCCCGTCGATACTGAAAGTTATCTCGGTATCCTTACCCGCCGCCGTTCCCGGGATGTAAACCGTTCCAGCGGGAATAGGATCGACAACCGACACGGATTTAACCGGCGCCGCCGTCTTGTTCGTGTAGGTTATTGTGTAAACGAGCGTTTCGCCTTTCCCGGCTTTTTCGGCAGAAACATACTCGATAACGGTTTTACCGTCCTTCTTCTTTTCCACTTCCTTCTGCGCAGTTATGGCGAGCGAAAGCTGAGCCGCCTTCGGCTTCTCCGCTTTTTCTGCGGCCGCCGCGGGCGCCGAAATCAACACTCCAAGCGCAAGCATTGTAAAAATCAATGCTTCGGCCTGCCTTCTGATTCCTTTTGCTTTCATGTTATCCCCTCCTAATTTATTTGAACTTGGAAATATACTTTTCCTTCATCCGTACCCGAACCGGCAACGCTGTCATCTGGTCCAATATCGCTTATTTTGAAATAAATATTGGCGCCGCTGATTTCCGCGCCGTCGCCGTCCGCGGCATCCGTCTTCGGGGTAGCCGTTGCATAAGTCGAAGCGGCGTTGCCCATCCTTAGGCTGCCGGGTACGAACGTGGTTTTTGCCGGAACCGTATCTGTAATGTTCACATTTTTTGCTGCGGCGCCCCCTGTATTGCGGTAAATTATTGTAAAAGTAATGACAGAACCCGGCGCCACGTTGCTATCCCCCTGTTTCGTCAGTGAGAGAATAGGGGATGTAACTGTCACTGGAGCAGTTGGCCCAGTGGATACAACAGAAATGTTGTTGCCATTGGCGATCACAGTGTTGTTGTAGGTTCCGATCACGCTCCCCGCTTTTGCCTTGAAAGAAAGTGTGACGCTCCCGTTTACACCTCCCGTTTTGCGCGGGACCACCCAGTTGCCCGCCCACGTGAGGTTCTGGCCGCTGATCGTTGGGTTGCTTGTTGTCAAACCTGTCGTAGTGTTTGGCTTGTATGAAAAAGTGTTCGGCAGGCTGTCTTTTATTGTCGTCAGCATGCCGTCGCCGCTTCCTGAGTTGGTTATTGTTATCGTGTATGTCGATGTCGCTCCCGCAAGAACAAAAGCTGCATCCACAGACTTTGCGATGGTTATCACAGGCGGAAGTATCTGCAACACATCCGTTCTCAAAACATTCGGCGAGAGATTGGCTGTGATTATGTCGTTATATTTTACAGTGACATTTTCACCGGGAGTCACTTGCAAAACGCCGTCCCCGGAAACAACAACACCTGTGACAGGCAGGATTGAACCGGTAAACACTCCGGTATTTACTCCTGTTTCCGTCAACGTGATGACTACACTGTCACCGTTTTGCGTCGTTATCGTTACAAAAGTCGTATCAATCGTTGTTGACAGACCGTTCCTGTCGTTATCGCTTACTTTTATATACAACACTTCGCCCGACCCGGCCTGTGTCACGTCGCCGGTTCCCGCGAGGTTTGCGACGAACATAACACTACCGTCCGAAGGTATCGCAAGATTCGGCAAAAAATAATCTGACCAGCTTGTTGTGAGATCGGATGTCCCTACAAGGTCTCCTCCATTTTCGCTCAGCGTGTTTGCTGATGATGACGAACCGAAAAACAGCCTTATAGGGTCATTAATTCCGATCCCGGCAGCCTGCGTTATCCAAGCGTATGATATCCTCCAGTCGAGAAAATAATCCTGATCCCCGTTTATGGAGGAATCCGCCATGCTGATTTGATAATTAGTGGATACCGGATTGGACACAATAAGCGCTTCAGGCTGGTCGGCAGGCGAGCCGGCATCGCCCTGTACAGTGTTCTGCCACAGTGAAATTGTCTCCGTCTGGCTTATCCCGTCCAGCATCACGAGAAATTCGTAATCAGGATCGGCGCGATTGGTATCGATCAGAGCTCCCCAGCCAAATTGTTTTAACAGACCTTGCCCGCCTTGGCCGGTCGGATCCTGATCCAACCGCATACGGAAATTCAAATATGTTCCATCGAAAAAATAGAAAGCTGCCGCATGCGTGGCATCCGAAACAATATTTCTCGAACCGTTCGTGTCAGAATTCGGATCCTGCAGAGGCAACCCTAACCTCGGCACAGGCACCCACTGGAGAGCCGTCGGCCATGCATAAGCCGCGGCGGCAATCGACAATATTGCTAAAATTATCAGACAAGTAATTGTTAATTTTCGAAGATTGTCTATCATGTTGTTACTTAATTTATCTATGTTCAACAATACAGTGTAATTAATTGTTGTTGATGCGTCAATGTATGGGTAAAAGTCAAGAAATTGTTTATATCCGCTTGGCCGCATCGCCTTTACAGGTGTCGTCGAGACTTAAAAACACCTTGTCCTGCCTCGAATCCATACCCGAAATCTGCGTCCCAACATTGGCGACCGCTCCCGGCAAGGCCGAGCCTCTTACCGCCGCTCGCGCGTTCCGCGCCACAGCCATTCAAGTTGCTCTCAAAAACCGTCGCTACCGTTCCTGATGAAGTAATTCGCTTTTATCGCTATTTTTTTTGAGTAATCCTGTTCGGATCGACCAGCTACCAATTGGTTCAATATGGCATGAAACAGATTTCGTAAAACCTGTGAATATATGTATTCTGAAGACATTGATGATTTACAAAAATATTAATTGCTGCAAGAATATGGGGAACATAATTGAGTCGCCGCCGGTTTTAATCAATGCGATAATGCTGGGAGCTCGATTCTATGAGCATGAAATAAGGTTGAAGGCGATTCGGAAGTAATATGAGAAACGTCGGAAAATAAGGATTCTGGCTATAATTATGGAACTTAATGAAAAAATTAAATTGCTCTGTTTTATTCCGGAG
Source organism: bacterium (assembly GCA_041664945.1). Lineage (GTDB taxonomy): Bacteria > UBP15 > UBA6099 > UBA6099 > UBA6099 > JBAYJY01. The sequence continues at coordinate 12,176 of JBAYJY010000082.1, forward strand.
ATATCCACCCGAATACTTCTGGAGACGAGCTTGGACCCTTCGACATATAATATCGAACACAATCAGGTCAAGGAGCAATTCATTTCCGAGGTTGGGAAAAGAAGGCACGACATTTTTTTGATAGACGCCAGCGACGAGAAAGGAGACGGCCGATTGAAATTTCTTGAAACGGCTGTTTCCCAGCAATTGAAAGGGCCTGTAAGGATGCTGCTTTTGCTGGATACGATTCCCCCGGATGCGGCGAATCAGATGCAGTCGTACGGCCCTTTATGTTTTATTGAAAATTTCTTCACAAGAGAAAAAATTAATTCCGTCCTGAAACAGATAATGAGCATGAGAGACACCGGGGTGAGGGTGAAAGCCGACCCGAAGTTTTTTGACGTCACGTTGATGATGAAATAAGCGGGAAACAGTTAATGGCTAAAAAGCAACAGGCAAAGGTTGTTATAAGAATCGGGGAGCCGATATCGCAGGATGTTTTCTCCACGGAAAGCGGCGTGCTGGTAGTAAGAAAAGGAACGATTATTACTCGGGAAATGCTTACCCGGCTTGCGAACTGGATTGTCGAGGAGGAAGAGCGAATTCCGGTCGAGCGGGAAAAGCGTGTTGTCAGCGCCGGAAACAATGAAGCGATACTCAGGAAGCTCGATTTTGAAGAAGTGGTTTCCGAAAAGACGAGAGAGGAAGTCGAGAAAAACGCCGGCGCCCTGTTTAGCAGCCTTGGAAAGAACGATGATAAAATCGACATGGCCGGGCTTGAGGACGCTATTGCCTTAATGGTCAGCGAGGCGCCCGACAATCCGGATGTGCCGTTGAAGCTGTTCGAAATGAAACAACGGGCCTCCCAAATACATAAACACTCCGTTAACTGTTCAATAATAGCTTCATTCATCGCCAAGGCGCTTAATTATCCGCCTCGCGAGGCGGTCGAATTCTCTCTTTCAATGATGCTGCATGATATAGGCGTGCTTTCATTCCCCCAAGAGCTTCTGGAATTGAAACGCCACCTTACGAAAGAAGACTGGGACTTGATAAAACAACACCCGGCGCGCGGTTGGGAAATGCTGAAAAGAGTTCCGGGAATAGAACCGATGACCCAGATGGTTGTTCTCGGCCATCATGTTAAAGCGGACGGCTTGGGATATCCGATTGAAATTGATTTCCACGATCTCCCGCCGCAGGCGCATCTCGCCCTTATTATAAACCACTTCGAGAATCTCACTTCTTCGCGACCTGATAGAAAAGCTTACATTTCGCACGATGCGATTAAGATACTGCTCGCAAACAGAAGCAAATATCATCCGTCGGCTCTGGAGAGTTTTGTAAGAGTCGTTGGATTTTTCCCTATTTCGACGTTTGTCAGGCTGAATTCAAACGAAATCGGAGTCGTCGTCCGCAACAACCCGGACAACCTTTTTCTGCCGGAAGTGAAACTTGTAATCGATCCGGCCGGAGCGCATTATTCTAAAGAAATCATTGTAAACTTATTGAACGAACCTGACAGGAAAATTATGAACGTCGAGACGACTGTCTGATGGGATTGCCTATATGAACGCCGAACTGCTGAAAAAACAACAGGAATCTATCCTTCGGTTCGATCCGCTTCCTGCCGACACAAGAAGAAGGGACTATTCCGTTTCGTGCTCCCTCAGCGCAAATAGAATGGAAGCGTATATAAAGATCGAAACGGCGGCTAAAGAATGCGGCGTTTTTCTGTTTGACATACTGAACGCGCTTAACCAAAAAGGCGTTATAGCCGGAGTGGATTATATAATCATCGAAGAAATTATCAGCAGGAAAATATACAATAAAGCTGTCGCAGTCGCAAAAGGCGCATTGCCGGAGCCCGGCGCCGACGCCAGACTCATTCCCAAAATTGAGCTGTCTGCATTCCCTTCAGGCGATGCGATCTCCGCCGATGAAATGACAAAAAGCGGAGTTCCGGTTGAACTGGACCAGGTTATCGTCACAAAACAGCCGCCGACATCCGGCAAGCAAGGTTTCACGACGCTCGGAGAAAAAATTGCGGCCGCGCCGGGGAAGGATATCGCGTTTGAATATGGCGAAAATCTGACGGTTTCCGAGGATGGACTTTCGCTTATCTCATTAATACCCGGAGTGGCCGGGTTGCTGGATGGAAAGCCGTGTGTCAGAGAAGAAGCCGGCAGCGACTGGAAATTCAGCGTCAGGTTGCGGAAGGAAAACATGGAAGCCGTGCTTGTTATCGCTCCCGGAAAGAGCGAGCAGCCTAAAATCAACGAAGAGTTCATTCATAGATTTCTTAAGGACGCCAACATCACTTTCGGGATCATGAAGGATATCGTGGCCCGGATTCCGGAGAAGATTAAAATTACGACCGTGCTGCATGTCGCCACAGGCAAACAGCCTTCCCCCGGCAAGAATGCGGCTATCATCGAACGGTTCAGGGCGGGCGCCGCAAAAAGCGAAATTCTCTTTGAAACAGCGAAAGGCAAACTGATCGTGGAGAAAATTCCGGCGCAGCCGGGAGAAAACGGAATGGATGTGCTCGGCGAGCCTGTCCTTCCCGAAGAAGGCAAAGACATTGAGATGAAAGCCGGAGTCAATACCAGTCTTTCAGAGGACGGGCTGAAACTCCACGCGGAAACCGACGGTTATGTGTTTCGCCTGAAGGAAGGATATGGAGTAATCAAGTGCGGCGAATTCGGCAACTCTCACGGGCCGGTTCCGGAAAAAATAAATTATGAAGGCATGGTGCGGATCGACGGCGACTTAACAAAGAACCACAGCGTAATAGCAGGACATCACGTTATTGTAAAAGGACATGTCACCGGGGCCGAGGTGGTAGCGGGCGGGTTTTTGAAAGTAGCCGGCAAAATTTCGGATTGCTCCGGAGAGAAAATACAGTCAGCGAGCGATATGTTTCTGGTTTCCGCAAGCAGGTCCGGGTTGAGAGCCGGCGGAAACATCTATTTTTCAGGAGCGGCAAAAGACTGCGAGATAGTCGCCGGCGGCGCCGTGACAAAAACAGAAGATGGAAGTTTTTCGCTCGCTGGAGGCCGCGTTGCGGCAGGCCGCAGCGTTGAAGTGGATGAAATCGGCGACGCGAAAGGACACGCCACCATTGTGGAGGCGGGCATGCCGTTCAGCGTTCGCAGCCGCTATGAACACTCAGTGCGCGAACTTAACGACGACACAAAGAGATTTGCCATGATAGAGAACGAAATCCGCAAATTTCTGACTGTCTCTAAAACAAGGCAACTCTCCCGCGAAGAAACAGAAAGAATGCGTTCGTTTGTCGGAGCGCGGAAAATGATTATAGAAAGAATTGCGCAGCGAAAATCCACTGTGTCAAAACTGCTCTCCATAATAAACACCGTCTCGTCAAATGCGAGCGTGACTGTGAGAAACTCAATTCACTCGGGTTCAATTGTGAAGGTCGGAATTTATTCGAAAACAATCGATGGCGACGGCGGCGGAATGCTGTTCAGGTTGAATAGCGACAACACCGGCATCGACTCGAAAGAATTCGTCAGCAAGCAGAAAAAAGATATGACTATCATGTTCACGGACATTGTCGGCTATTCCACATACACATCAAAACACGGGGACATGGCGGCCAGCTCGATGCTGGACAAGCATAATGAATTGCTGTTCCCGCTCGTGCCGGAAAATGAAGGGCGCATCATCAAAACTATAGGCGATTCAATTATGGCTGTATTCGACAAGCCGGAGAACGCGGTGCTCGCCGGGATCGCTATGCAGCAAGCCCTGCGTGACCTCAACAAAAACCGGCCCGGGGAACACAAGATTAAGGTGCGAATCGGCATTAACACCGGCGAAGGAATTCTTGACGGCGGCGATGTTTTCGGCGACGCGGTCAATATGGCCGCCAGAGTGGAGAGCCTTACAGACGGAGACGAAATTAAGATTTCCGCATCGACTTACTCCGCGGCGGTCGAAACGCTTGACGTGGAGTTCCTTTCGCTCGGATTGAAAAAACTCAAAGGCAAAGAGGAACTCATCGAGATTTTCGATGTAATGTGGGAATAGAAAGCGTCGTCGGCGTTTATCGACGCGTTGTGTTCATTGAATACAAGACCGCAATTAATTCATTCCAGACCTTTCCATTTAAATCCAAATATAATTGAAAGAATATTTCATTTGTGATATTATCACGTCGAATTTTAATAAATTATTTGCGAGGTTGATAAAATGAAAAATGCTTTATTATCGTGTTTTCTCGGCGCGCTGATCCTCGTGTTTTCCGCTGTCACTACTCAAGCGACTCCGATGAAAGACTCGGATGTGGATTTTTCCGGTCTCGCCCAATTCATATACAGTTGGGATCAGGATAACGGCGACGACCAGCTCGATATCACACGTCTTCAGGTCAATCTTTCAGCGAAACCGGCGGACAAAGTAAGAGTTTTTGCGACGTTCGATTTTTCTGGAAATGGTTCATCGGTCCTTTCGGGCGCTCCAATTCCCGGCGCCCGTTATTCGCTGATGGACGGCACTGCTGACGGCAATGTAGTCGACGCTTACGCCGACCTGAGCTATATCAAAAACGTCACCTTCCGGGTCGGCCAGTTCCCTTTGCCGATCAGCTATGAGCTGAACACTGCGCCGTATGACCTCGAGACGGTCCAATACAATCAGGGCGTCGGCATGTTCGGCATACGGGATCGAGGCATAATAATCTTCGGCGACCCGTCCCCGAAAGTCAGCGTTTCCGGCTGGCTCGTCAACGGCGCCGGCGCCATCTCCGGCGCGACAAACGACACCAATGACAAGAACGACTACGGCCTTCAACTCGACCTCTTCCCGGTCGACTTCTTCTCCGTAAAACTCTGGGGCACATGGAGCGATCAAACTGAAACCGAAGCTCACGGCGCCGGACTCGATTACGCCGAACGCGGTTTACATCTCTTCGGCGAATTCAATCAAGCCAATGAAACCAATTGCGGCGTGTTCGGCGGCTTCATTGTGGACTGCGACTATCGACAATGGTATGTTAACGCTTCACAGCGCATCCCTCACACGGAAGTGCAAGCCGTCGCCCGCTATGACTTCTTTAAATTCACCATACCAGCCGGCTCCGCAACGCGAAAAATCACGACGTTCGGGTTCAACTGGGACTTCGAGAAAAACGCGAAACTTCAGGTCATGAAGAACTTCCTCAAAGGCGACAACGACTCCCTCGACGTCCAACTCTCGACTCGGTTCTGACATTCATTTCTTCCAAACATGAATCAAAAAGCGGGCTCCCAAGGCCCGCTTTTTTTTGCGATTTAACATTGATTATAGCTTTGGACGCTTAACATGCTGAGAATGCGAAATGCTCGCTTATCTGAAATCCTCCAAATGCAAACAGGCGCGATTGTCGAATCGCGCCTGAGTATTTGATTATCTAATTTTTAGGCTAAGAACTGATCAGCCCGCAGGTTCCTGCGGCTTTGTTTCCTGAACGGCTTCCACCTGCTTCGGCTGTTCCGCAGCCGGTTTCGCAGCCGGTTTCTCTATCTCGTCCGTCAGTCCCGATATTCCCTTTTTGAATTCCGTCACCGCTCCGCCAACCGCTTTGCCGATCTCTGGAAGCTTCTTCGGCCCGAATACCAACAACGCTATCACCAGTATTACTATTATTTCCCCTGTTCCCGGAAATGTCATTTTTTCGCTCCTAATAATTATTCAACCGGCTTATCCATCCGGCGCCAGCTTCTTCTGTATTATATTGTTTGTGAATAATAATTCAATCTTTTAATGATTGTGAGGTTCAAACCTATCGGGCGCAGCATGCCGCGCGCCAACGTTCAGCGCGCCCATTATGTTTCTCGCCCTTCCCACCCGTATAGCCCGCCCCCGACATCGTGTCCCCTCTGGATTCCCGATCTCCGTCGTGAATGACGTCGTTTAAGCTGATGTGCATTGCGTTGAGACAAAGTCTTGTGATTATAAAATATAAGAAGGTTTCTCCCGATTATTCGTTTTCGCCGCTGCCGGCGTGATATGAACTCCGGACGTTCGGGCCAGCCATCACCCACTTAAAACCCATCCCTCGCGCCTCGGCCGCCCACGCATCGAATTCATCCGGCGTAACGAACCGCGCCACCGCCGCCAACTCGCGCGACGGCTGCAAGTACTGCCCCAGCGTCAGCCGCCCTACTCCGGCGCCGCGCAGCGCCGACAGCGTCTCGCGAATCTGAGCGTCCATCTCGCCGAGCCCGAGCATCAGCCCGGATTTCGTTTTCATCTCAGGATCGATTTCCTTAACTTTCCGCAAAACCTCGATCGAACGGCTGAAATCGCCCTGCGGCCTTAACGCTGGAAAAAGAGCTTCAACAGTTTCAATGTTGTGTCCGAACACGTAAGGTTTCGCCGCCACAACCGATGCGATCGCTTTTACGTCGCCGCCGAAATCCGGCGCGAGAACTTCGACCCGCGACTCCGGCAGCCGCGCCTTGACCCGTTCGACGGTTTGCGCGAAATGCGCCGCGCCGCCGTCCGGCAGGTCGTCGCGTGTGACGGATGTGATGACGACATATTTCAGGCCGAGCGCCGAAGCCGCCTCGGCGACAGATTCCGGTTCCGACGGGTCAGGCGCAGCCGGCTCTCCTGCGCCGACGTGGCAATAGCGGCATGCGCGCGTGCAAGTCGGCCCCAGCAATAAAAAAGTGGCAGCGCCCGCGCTCCAGCAGTCGCCGCGATTCGGACAGCGCGCTTCTTCGCAAATCGTATGCAGATTTCCGCGTTCGAGATTTTCTTTGAGGACAGCGAACCGGTCGCCGCCGGGCAGGCGAACCTTGAACCAATCCGGCAGCCGCCGGACATTGCCGCCGCCCGTTGTTGTCATTTGATCTTCCGGATCGCGAGGTCAACCGCTTTTGTAATCGTGTCGTATGTTTGCGAAACAGGCGGACAATAGGCCAACTCGACATCGCCGAGCTGGTCGATCGTCATCCCGCCGGTTATCGCCGTCGAAACGACATTGACCCGCCACGCGGCGCCCATCACGCCTACCGCCTGCGCGCCGAGCACACGCCGCGTCTCGCGGTCCGCGACCACTTTGAAATTTATCTCGCGCCCGTTCGGATACCAATCCGGACGCGTCTGATCTTTTATTTTTCCGAACACCGGCTTGTAGCCGGCAAGTTCGGCGCCTGCTACCGACAGCCCGACCGCCGCGACTTCCATTTCGCCGACTTTCGAGACAAACGCGCCGGTTACGCCCGGATAATCCAGCTTCGCGCCCGCCGCGTTTGCGCCCGCGACCGTTCCCTGCTTGTAGGCGATCGTAGACAGCGGAACCCAGCTCGGTTTCAACTGCAGCGCGTCGAACGTCTGCGCGCAGTCGCCGATCGCGTACACATCCGGCGAGCTCGTTCTCAAGAATACGTCGGTTTTTATTCCTGTCGGCGTGGTGTCGATGCCCGCCTCGCGCGCGAGTTCTATGTTCGGCTTAACGCCCGCGGCGACAACCAGCAACCCGCACGGAATCGCTTCGCCGTTCACAATCACTTCTTCGACTTTTCCGTTTCCGCGA
>JBAYJY010000083.1:0-19365 GCA_041664945.1 bacterium
CCAGCTTGAACTGGATCGCCTGCTGCTTGATGATCGGCTGCCCGAACTGCACGCGCTGCTTGGCGAAATCCTGACTCAGGTGCAGACAGCGCGTCGCCATGCCCACGCACCCGGCGCCAAGCCCCATCCGCCCGAAGTCCAGCGCTTTCATCGCCACTACGAAACCGCCGCCCTCCTCGCCCAGCATATTCTCCAACGGAACTTCCATGTTGTCGAATATCAACTCCGCCGTCGAGGAACCGCGGATTCCCATGTGCTTTTCTATCGTTCCGACAGAGAATCCCGGAAATTCCTTTTCCACTATGAACGCCGTGATCCCGCCTCGGCCGCCTTCGGACTTGGCGAGATTCGCATAAACGACATACACGTCCGCCTTGCCGCCATTCGTTATCCATATCTTCGAGCCGTTGATGATGAACCTGCCGTCTTTCCGGACTGCGGCCGTCTTGATTCCGGCTGCGTCCGATCCAGCGGTCGGCTCAGTGAGCGCGAACGCGCCGAGCTTCTCGCCCTGCGCCATCGGAGTCAGATATTTTATTTTCTGCTCTTCCGTGCCGCCGACAAAAACCGAATGGCACGCGATTCCAGCGTGTGCGCCGAACACCGTGCCGACAGCCGCCGAAGAGTATGCAACCTCTTCGTTCAGCAGACAGTAGGCGACCGCGCCCAGATCCGTGCCGCCGTATTTTTCCGGGAAAGACGCGCCGAGGAATCCGAGTTCGCCGGCTTTCTTAAATATCTCGCCGGGAAACATATCCTCTTTGTCTATCTTGTCCGCCACCGGCTCAATTTCTTTTTTGACAAATTCCTTGAACAGTTTTTGAAGTCTTTGAAGGTCTTCTGAAAATGAAAAATCCATGTTAGCCACCGCCCCTATTAATTAAAATTCCGCCGTCCCAAAAGCAGTCCGCATATATTATTACATTAGGATAACAGTGTCAAAAGAGTGAGTTCTTGCGTCATTGCGAGGAACGAAGTGACGAAGCAACCCCAAACATGGGGATAGCCGATGAGTTCTGGATTGCTTCGTCGGCTTTACCAAACAAGCCTCCTCGCAACGACGAGCTCTTCCTTATATTTGTTTACGCCGCCCGCCGCGGCATTGTGCCGGCGCTCTTTGTGCGCTAAAATTCATGCTCGTCAAAAAGGGAGGCAGAGCCGCCCATGAATGGAGTTGTATAATTATGTCAGTCAGAGTCCGTTTTGCGCCAAGCCCTACCGGCAATGTACACATAGGCAACATAAGAGTCGCCATCTTCAACTGGCTGTTCGCGCGCCACGAAAAAGGCAAATTCCTGCTCCGCGTCGAAGACACCGACCTCGAACGCTCGACTCCCGAAGCAATCCGGACGCTTCTCGATTCCATGAATTGGCTCGGCCTTGACTACGACGAAGAGCCGGTCTACCAGACAAAACAGTTGCAGCGGCACAAAGATGTGGCAATGAAAATGGTCGCCGACGGATTCGCATCGAGTAAAGACGATCAGTCGCCTGTGGTTTTTCAAATAACCGAGAAACTTTTCGATTCATCGTTTGTTATGGTCGATAACGGCCCTCATTATGAATATGCCATCGGAGCAGGCGAGCTTATCGGCAACAGCCAAAGCCTCGTCCACAAATTGCCCAAGGGTTCATTGACGAACACTATGAACTGGCAGGCTATACGTCTTGAACTGACAGTATTATGCGCCGAAGGCGATCCGATTCCCGGAGATGAATTCGAAAAAACCGTCATCAGTCATTTGGAAAAGAATTCATTGGATGAAGTCGACGTGCGAACGTTGTTCGATAAAACAATCACTGGCATAAGCTTCCGCCGCAAATTCGTTTTCTTCGACGACCTCGTCTTGGGAACAATTAAAAAGCCGCTCGAAGGCGTCCGCGACTTTGTCATTATGCGGACGGACGGGTCGCCGATTTTCCACCTCGCCAACGTTATTGATGACGTTGACATGGGAATCACTCACGTGCTGCGCGGAAACGATCATGTCGAGAATACTTTCAGGCATTTATTTCTTTATAAAGCAATGGGCGTGACGCCGCCGCTTTTCGGCCACTTCCCTATGATAACCAACGACGCCGGCAAACCCTACTCGAAACGTGACGGCGCCGCGTTTGTCGGCGAATACCGCGAATTGGGATTCTTTCCCGATTGCCTCTTCAACATGCTCGTTCTCTGCGGCTGGAATCCCGGCGACGATCGCGAAATCATGTCGAAACAGGAAATGATCGACGCGTTCACGCTCGACCATGTAAGCTCCGGCCCCGCGCAATTCAGCCTCAAGAAAATTCACTGGATGAACAGCCAGTATTTCATGAAAAAGCAGGCTGACGAACTCTTCCCGCTGATAAAAGAACGCCTCGCCGGAGAAGGCGTCGACATCGCGGGCATAGACGAGTCATGGCTTGAACGATTGATCGGCCTTTTGCGCGAACGCTCGGAAACGCTCTCTCAATTCGTTCAGAAATCGAAATATTTTTTCGAGGACGAGGTCACGCCCGACCCGAAAGCCGTCAACAAAATTCTTCTGAAAAACGACGGCGCGGGAATGAATATACTGGAAAAGCTTGTGGGCTGCCTCGAAGAGATCGCCGACTGGTCAGAAAAGCCGATCGAGGAATCGCTGACAAAGTTTACGGAATCTGAAGGCATCGAATTCGGAGCGGTGGCGCAACCTTTGCGCGTGGCGGTCACGGGCGGCACGGCGAGTCCCGGCATCTGGGAAACGCTCGCCCTCGTCGGCAAAACACGAACGCTCGCGCGAATTGATAGAATCCTTCGGGATGTCAAACCTCAGTGATTCAATGATTGGTTTTCAGGGTGAATGAGACGTGAATTGTAGGGTCGGATTTCAAACCCGTCCAAAATTATCAATCTTGCCGTTTGAATCCAAAAATCAAATGCCGAAGCCTTTGTTCATTTTGCTATCGGGCGTATAATATCAGTTGCGCCGAAATAATTGTGCATCTTAAGGAGTAACGTATGGACACACCGAACCCATCGAGACCAGCGCCCGGACCGGATTTCATCAGGGCAATCATCGCGGACGACCTTCGAAACAACAGACGCGAAGGCCGCGTCGTTACCCGATTCCCTCCGGAACCCAACGGCTACCTTCATATCGGACACGCCAAGAGCATCTGCCTCAACTTCGGCATCGCTCAAGAAAACGAAGGCGGCGTCTGCCACCTCCGATTCGACGACACCAACCCGAACAAGGAAGATGTCGAGTACGTCGATTCCATCAAGGAAGACGTCCGCTGGCTCGGCTTCGACTGGGGCGAACACGAATATTACGCTTCCGACTACTTCGACCAGATCTACGAATGGGCGATTCAAATGATAAAGGAAGGCAAGGCGTACGTTTGCGACCTTAGCGCCGACGAGGTGCGGGAATACCGCGGCACACTCACGAAGCCCGGCAAGGAAAGTCCATACCGCAACCGCACGGTCGATGAGAATCTCGATTTATTCGAACGCATGCGGGCCGGCGAGTTCGACGAAGGCTCACGCGCGCTCCGCGCGAAAGTCGACATGGCGTCGCCGAACCTCAACATGCGCGACCCGGTCATGTACCGCATTCTCAAAGCCGAACATCACCGCTCCGGCGCAAAATGGGTCATCTACCCGTCTTATGACTTCACGCACGGGCAGTCGGACTCAATTGAAAAAATCACGCATTCAATCTGCACGCTCGAATTCGAAGACCACCGCCCGCTATACGACTGGTTCTGCGAAAATCTCCGCATCTATCACCCGCGACAGATCGAGTTCGCGCGCCTGAATATCACGCACACCATCCTCAGCAAGCGGCTGCTGATCCAGTTGGTCAACGGCAGCCACGTCAGCGGCTGGGACGACCCGCGCATGCCCACCATCTGCGGGTTCAGGCGACGCGGCTACACGCCGGAGGCGATACGCGACTTCTGCGGACGCATCGGCGTGGCGAAAGCCGACAGCACGATCGAGATCGAATACCTTGAGTCATGCCTGCGCGAAGACCTCAACAAACGCGCGCCCCGCGTCATGGCCGTTATCGACCCGCTTCGCGTCGTCATCACCAACTATCCCGAAGGACAAGTCGATGAACTCGACGCCGTCAACAACCCTGAAGATGAGAGCGCCGGAATGCGAAAGGTTCCGTTCTCGCGCGTTCTTTATATTGAAAAAGAAGATTTCATGGAGGAACCGGCGAAGAAGTTTTTTCGCCTGTCGCCCGGACGCGAGGTGCGTCTCCGCTACGCTTTCTTCATCACCTGTCAGGAAGTCGTGAAAGACGAAAAAGGCGAGATCGTCGAGTTGCGCTGCACTTATGACCCGGCCACACGTGGCGGCGACGCGCCTGACGGACGCAAGGTTAAAGCGACAATTCACTGGGTAGCCGCCGAACAGGCGCTCGAAGCCGAGGTCCGGCTCTACAGCCATCTGTTCACGGCAAAAACATCGAACGATATGGAAGAGGGAAAAGACTGGAAAGAATATCTCAATCCGACTTCACTGGAAGTTTTGCCGAAGTGTTACGTCGAGCCTTCAGTGGCGAACGCCAGCCCCGGAACGACATACCAGTTCGAGCGGAAAGGCTATTTCTGCGTCGATCCCGACACGGCGGCCGCCGGCAAACTTGTGTTCAATCGCACAGTGACGCTGAAAGACACTTGGGCCAGAATCCAAACCGCTCAGGGACAAAACTCATAGCCATAATTCAATTCCAACTAAAAAAGGGCAGCCATTTGGCCGCCCTTTTTTATGTCGTTATTTTATCGTTAAGACCTATGGCAACTCTTTGCTTTGAGGCTGCAACAGTTGCGCTTCCGCTCTTGCGCGCTGAGCCCAGAAGCCGCGCGGGTCTTCGGTTATGACCGCCTGATAGCGGCTGAGAGCGTCCGATTTCCTGCCGAGCAGGACGAGGACCGCCGCCAGACGTACATTCGCCGAGGGCCGCAACTCGGGCAGCCCGCCACCGTCCGCCGCCTCCTTGAAAAACACGGACGCGTCCTCATATCTTTTTTCGCTCTCAAGCAACTCGCCGAGCCGGAAGCGGGTGTACGCTCTCAGCGGCCCATCCGACAGCGTCACCGCGAGGCCGCGCAACATCCCCTCCGCGTTGTCCACCTGCCCGGAAAGCATTTTCTTCTCCGCCTCGATGTACGCCTGCACCGTTATCGGGTCCGCCGACTCCGTATCGTCGAGAAACAAAAGCCGGTTGATCGAGTCCGCCACAAAACGGCTCTCAGGATATTGCTGAATAAGCTGCGAATATAGTTTTTGAGATTCTTCTTTTTTAAGGTCGAGCAGCCGGAGTTCCGCGCGATAGAAAAATATTTCATCGGCGTAGCGGCTCGTTCGCGGGTTGCTTGCCAGCGCGTCGAACGCCTGACGGGCCAAGTCGAACTCGCCGAGACGTAGTTCCGCTTTCGCTTCTGCAACGAACGCGTCGCCGACGTAAGGGCTGAGCGGATATTCAGCGACAAGCTTCGAATACAGCGCGCGCGCGCGGCTGATATCGTTCCTGTCGACCGCAAGTCCTGCAAGCCTGAAGAACGCTTCGTCAGCGCCGGGCGAGTCCGGCATCTTTTCCGCGATCCGCAAATAATCCTTTTCTGCTTTTGCCGTCTCTGACGCCTGTTGCCACGCGCGGGCGGCCTGAAGCAGCAGACCGGCGGTGTCGCCTGTCTCGCGGTCTGCCGCCGTGTCAAAGAGCGCAGCCGCTTTCGCCGCCTCGCCCCTCGCGAGCAGACGTCTTCCCGCTTCGCTGTAAAACCCGACATTCACTTTCGACGCCCTGCTCAGCGATTCCAGTCGTTTCATCGCCGCGTCCGTGAATCCGCGCCCCATCGCGATCTCCGCCGCAAGCAGGTTTATCTCTATGTTATCCGGTCTTTCGTCCGCAGCCGACTCAACCATCTTATAGCCATCGTCTTTGAGTTCGTCGCGGCCGATCAGGCCGACGATAATATCGCGGGAGCCGGCATCGCCGGGATTCTGAATCACCAGCGCTATGTACTCCTTAAGCGATTCCTTGAAGCGCATCTGAGCGAAATAAAGCTGCGCGAGCTCACGGGTGAAAAGAGAGGGCTGCCCGAGTTTCAGGCGTCCTTCCTCGTAAAGTTTCGTGACATCCGCATACCGGTCGCGCATCCAATAGTAACTCGCGAGCCGCGAATATGACTGAGCATCGTTCGGATTGAACCGCGACGCCTTCTCCCACGCCTCGCGCGCTTTCTCCGGCTGTTTTTCCGCGTAATACATTTCGCCGAGCTGTTCCAGCGCCGGAGAGAAGTCCGGGCGTTTGACCAGAAGATTCTCAAGCGTTTCGCGCGCCTTTTTCGTCCATTGGTTCTGATAATACACCCGCGCGAGAATGACCGCGTCGTCAAAATTGCCGGGCTCTTTCGCGACGATTATCTCAAGCTGATTCAGCGCGCCGATAGAATCGTTGTCCCAGAGATAGAGCCGTTTGAGCTTTTTTACCGTCGCCAGATCGTCCGGATTCTTCCGCTTTTCTCCTTCCAGTTCATCCGCCAGTTCATCCAACTGCGCGGCGTCCTTATAGGCCTGAAACGACATCTCCTCGTAGGCCTGATTCCCGGGTTGCTTTTTAACAAGCTCGTTGTATATTTTGATAGCCTGATCGTATTTTTCCTGTTTGAGATAAATCTGGGCGAGCGTCAGCTTCAGCGAATCGTCCGCCGGATTATCTTTAATGTAACTGTTAAGCGCCGCTTCCGCTTCATAGTAATTTTCGAGCCGGATATAAAGCTGCGCGAGCTCGTATTTCGCGCGTTGCGCGTACGGATCGTTTTTTCTGGCGGCGTCCTTGAGAATTCTTACGGCATCGGCGCCCTTTCCGGCTTGTTCATATAGCGGCGCGAGTTCGAAACGCGCGTTGGAGGCAGCCGTCGAGTCCGGATAGCGGTCCAGCGCCAGTTCGTAAATCTGAATTGCGCCTGTGATTCGCTTGTCCCTCATTGCGTCCCGGGCAGCCGCGAGCATCGCTTCCGGCGCGGACGGATCCTTCGGCCACTCCGTGTAGACTCGCTTGAACGCCTGTTCGGCGTCCGAAAACCGGTTCATCATCTCGTAAGAGCTTCCGAGTCGCATAAGCATGCCGGCCGCCGGCTTTTCATCAGGCCGCTCGTTGAGATACTTTAAAATCAGAGCCGCAGCCGCGGGGCTGTTTCCCTGCGAGAGGAGCATGTTGATTTGTTTCACCTGCTCTTCACGGCCGGCCGAGACTGTTTGACTAATAGCAACACGCGAAGCGAGCGCCGCAAGCGCGAATAATATCAGACACTCAATTTTCGTTATTCTCTTCATCATTTGCTCCGCAGCAGATCGCGGTAGTAATTATTGATCAACTGCTCGTAACCTTCCGGGGCGGGCTCCTTGCGGAGCCGGTCCAGTTCGCGCCTGATCTCATCGGGAAGCGCGTCGCGGATCATAGCCGGCGACGCTTCGCGCGGCGATGCAGCCTGGTAAGACTTTGGCTGTTCCGCAACGCGTTTCTGATCGAGCGATTCCTTCCGCATCGAAAGCGTAACGTCCTGAAGGCGTCGCAGCACATTCGCCTGGCGGCGCAAAACCTGTTTGTCCGCGCGGCCCTGGGACAGCGCCCTCTGAACCTCCTGCATCTCTTCCTGAATCTGAGACAGCCGCGCGCCTGATTCCCCAAAGTTCTTCATCTCCTCGGACAGCTTGCCGATCCCCTGACTCAGCATCTGCTGCTGCATCGCAAGACTCTGAAGGCCCTGCCCGAGCTGCGGCATCGGCATCCCCGAATCGCTTAGCCTCTGCGTCGCCGAGTTCAAATTCTGCTGGCTCTCCGCCATCTTGCGCAACTGCTCCATGTATGCGTCCCATTCAGACATCTTGGACGGCTTACCCGCTTCCTTCTTCGCGTCCAGCAATGCGATAGCGAGTTGATTGAGCCGCAGCGTCGCGTTCCGCTGCCGCTCCAGCGCGCGGTCGGTCTCCTGAGTCGTCAGAAAGCCGACGGACGCCGTTAGCGACTGAGCCGCCTCCGCCGCGAGAGCGGGCGCGAAATTAGGAACTTCCATCGCCATCGCCGCCAACCGCGCTACATCCTCGACAAGCGACGCCGCCGCTTCGCTCGCTTCCTGCTCCTTGTCCGCCAGCGGTTTCAATTCCTCCGCCGCGGGCCGCGATACGCGACGCGACACCAATCGCTCGGTGTCGTCCACCGCCGACTCATGCGCTTCCGTTATATCCAGAGTCTTCCTCAGCGCCGCGCGAATCAGCGCGTTGATCCGCTTCCGCATTTCCGTCTGGAACTTCTGTTGCATCGAGTCCAGGCCGCCGCTCATCTGCTTCATAGTGTCGCGCGCGCTTTTTTCGCTGCGCGACGCGGATTTCAGACTGCACATTCCGAGCTTGTCGCGCGCGTCGGCTAGATCGCCAGCCAGATTTTTTTCGTCCGCCATGCGCTTCAAGTCGCCAATCCGGTCCGCCGTATCCGGGCTGACATCTTTCATATCCTTCGCGAGTTGCTCCATCGTTGCGACGTCCGCCGCGGCTTCTTCCTGAATCCGGCCCTCTTCGCGCGACTGCCGGGCCGCTTCGTTCTTTTGCCTGCCGGTCGGATTTTTTCCAGCCGCCCGGTCCAATTCGTTAGTGTCTTTCAGCAACCGATCCTGCCGCTCCGCAAGCTGCCTGAAATGCTCCTTGAGCGCGTCAAGCTGCTGCTCCATCTTCATGCGCTTCAGTCGTTTGATCGTCTGGTCGAGAGAATCGTTGATCTTCTGCATGTCCTTCATCGCTTCGAGCATCTTCTGGTCCATGCCGGAAAGATCGACATTCTCGAGCTGCTTCTGGATCTGTCCGATAAGCTTCTTCAGATCGTCGGTCATTATGTCTTTCATCAACGAGTTCAACTCGCGCATCTTTTCCACAGTGTCGAGATTGACCAGGTCGTTGCTCTTCATCCGCTCGATGGTGTCTTTCATCGAATTTGAAATGTCGGCCATTTCGCGTTCGAGAGACGTCTGCCGCTCCATAGCGCGCTGCGCGTCCGCCTGCCACTGCCGCTTCTCTCCGGCGGTCATCTGCGGGTTCAAGTTCTGCGCGAGGTTCTTGAACTTGTCCGACAGCGACTGCCCGTCGCTCATGACGGATTCCATGCGCGAAATAATATTTTCCTGCTCCTTCTGCGATTTGTTGAAGTCCTCGAACTTGGAAAGAATGTGAACGCGGCGCGTCTGCGAATCCGCCGTCTTCGGGCCGGTGAGAGCGTCGTTGTCCGTCGCGCTGAGATAGAACTCGACCGTGTCGCCGTCGAACGCCTCTATATCGCTCAGGTTCCATTGGAAATCGAAAAGGAGTTCGCGACCCGGCTGAATGCGTATCGGAATAGCAGCCGAACCCTTCGCGCCGACGACGCGCGCGTTGAGGTTAATCCGGGCAATGCCGTAATCGTCGCGCGCCTCGACGCGGATCGGCAACACAGAGCCGCGCGGCAGATTCAGATCGTTCTCCGGTTTCACTATCGCGATCTCCGGTTTCCTGTCCGTGATGGATTCGATTCGATATTCAGGAGGCAGCTTATTTTCGAAACCATGCCTGTCTATCAGGTGGACCGTGTAGCGGCCGCTTTTGGCGACAGTCAGCGTTCCGGCGGCTTCTGCGTCGCCGGTGAGCGTCAACAGCGTCGTTTTCCCTCCATTCATTGCCAGGTACGCTTTGCTGAGCGGAGAGGTCGACGCCACTTTGAATTCCGCGCGGGTTCCGTAAGGCGCGCGCAGGTCGCCCCCGCCCTTGCGCGTGTCCGGCAACAGGCCGGTGTGCGCAGGATAGGCGAGCCGCACTTCCATTGAGCTGATTCGCGGAGGCTCAACCGCCGTTATCCTATATGTTTTCGATACGAATTTTTTATACGCCGCTTTGTACGTCATGTCGCCGGCGACTGCCGGAATAACACTGAAGAATTTAAACACACCGCTGTTTTTGGCGCCACTTTTTTCAAGCCGAATCACCGCCGGCTCCAAACCCTCGCGCTCGACAATCAGATCCGGCGCGCCAAACAGGTTGCCTGAGAAACGCGCCTCGATCCTCGTGTCGCCGCCAACAGGAACGGCGATATCGCCGGTTATCCATTCGAGCTTGAACCGTTCCGGTTTCGGGAGATAGGGAGGCGCGATGAACGCAAGCGCTCTCGATGGCCCGATGCGCGGCGCAATGAACATAGCTGAAAGAGCGGCGGCAAAAACCATGAAGACCGCCGCGACTCTAATCGTAAGTTTCGTATTCAGCGCCTTCCCGGGCGAAATTTTTCGAAGTTCAACGACAGCTTCCGATAGCAGCGCGGAGAGATAAGACATGTCGAACCGCGCGCCGCCGGCTTGCGCTTCGCGCCAAAGCTCGACCGCGCTCGCCGCCCGGCCCGAGAGCGTCGGGAATTTTTTCTCGGCCAGAAACGCGGCATCCAGAATGTCGAACGTCCTGATAAGCGGCCAGACCGAGCAGAAGAACAGCGCCGCGCCGCCGACCAACGCGGATAATGCCAAAACAATCAGCCGCGCCATCCCGTTTATGCCGGCCGCTATTCCGATGGCGACAGGCAGCCCGAACAGAACAATAGCCGCGAGCAGGCCCTGCGCAGCCGCGTTAAGGCGCCAAGCCGCGCGGATCGCCCCCAAACGGCGCGCCAGTTCCCTGTACCTGTTCCGATCTTCGTTTCCCATGCCTGCTCTTTCTGACACTTCATTATAAATTGCGAGTGTCGTCCGGCACAATTATTTCTTAATTTACTGACAATCAATAATAGCGGGAAAACATTAATAAACCCTTTGATCTTCACAGAACAGGCGCAAATTCATATAATCAGGAAGGCGGCGTAGAATAGAACGCCGACCCTGAAGGCCGGAAAACAACCGCGGGCGGACACTCGATTATGTTCTGGCGAAGCATCGGATTCAAACTAATTTTCCTCATCGTCACATTTTCAACGATTTGTGTCGGCGGTTTTGTATACATGCTCGACAAGGAATTGCGCGCTGAATACCAGAGCGACCTGCTCGAACAGGCCTACGAGATCGGCAACCGCATCAATCGAGACATCCGCGACGGCATGATCCTTCACGGCAGCACGGACGCAAGCACGAGCCTGAAAAATATCGGATATCAGAACATCGTCCGGGAAGTCCGCATATTCGACAACCGCGGAAAGATCATCGCTTCCACATCAGACATCGAAACAGGGAAACGCGTTCCGCTTAGCGACCCGTTCTGCAAGCGATGCCACTGGAGACATCAAGTCAAACTGGCGCGCGGGAAAGTGAGAACAAAAAGCGAGAGCATTACAAAACTTCCGGATGGAAGCCGTATCGCCAACCTCTCATTCAGCATCCTGAACAAACCGGACTGCACAACTTCAAGCTGCCACGCGCACTCGCGGAACGACCCCACACTCGGGCTGGTCGACGTCGAAGTCTCTCTGAAAAACGTTGACCGCAGGCTGACTGTGCGCCGCGAGAAAAACTTCGTTTTCGGCCTAATCCTCGTGTTGGGGCTCTCTTCCGTCGGAAGCCTATTCGTCTATAGAATAATTTATATTCCTATCCGCGAGATAATAAGCGGCATAAAGGAAATCACCCGCGGCAACCTCGACAGCCGTATAATCGTTTTCAACCAGACAGACGAGATAGGCTACCTCGCCCGCTCTTTCAACAAAATGACCGCCCGCGTGAAAGTTATCACCGAGCGCCTCAACGAAATGAACCATGAACTCGAGCGCAAGATCGAACAACGCACGATCGAACTGCAAAAAACACAGGAAGGTGTCATGCAGTCCGAAAAATTAGCGTCGCTCGGCCTGATGGCCGCCGCTATCGCTCATGAGATCAACAATCCGCTAACGGCAGTGCTCACCTACAGCTCGCTTCTGCACCGCTCCGCGGAGGACGGTTCCGAACTTCGCGAAGACCTCGAAGTCATCGTCTCCGAAACCACCCGCTGCCGCGACATCGTTCGCGGACTGCTCGATTTCGCCCGCGAAACAGACGTCCGGCAAAAACCCATCAATGTAAACGCGCTTCTCGAACAAACCATCATGCTCGTCGCCAATCAGGTCACTTTCCAGAATATCGAAATCTCAAAGAATTTCGCCAACTACATGCCGGACACCGTCATGGACGCCGATCAGGTCAAACAAGTTTTTCTCAATATCATGCTCAATGCTGCGGACGCCATGCTCAACGGCGGCACGCTCTACATTCATACAGCTTTCGACTACGAACGAAACGAAATCACTATAGAATTTCAGGACTCAGGCGTCGGCATTCCCGACCCCGACATCAAAAAAATATTCGACCCGTTCTTCACCACGAAAGCTAAAGGCAAAGGAACCGGGCTTGGCCTTTCGGTAAGTTACGGAATCATCCAGCGCCACGGCGGAACAATTGACGTGTCCAGCAAACTCGGCAAGGGCACGACTTTCATTATTAGTTTCCCGGTGAACCCGCGCGGCAAGGATTCGGAGTTGAACTCATGAACGCGAAACAGAAAATTCTCATCATTGACGACGAGATAACTGTCGCCAAAAGCTGTAAGAAAATTCTCATGCTGGAAGGCTACGACATCGAGTTCACAACCAATCCCAAAGAAGGCCTCGAAAAAGCCATCACCGGCAGCTACGACCTGATCATCACCGACATGAAAATGCCGGATATCACCGGCATGGACATCCTGCGCATAACAAAGGAAAACTCGCCGCAGACTCTGGTCATAATCATCACCGGCTACTCGACGGTTGCATCGGCGGTCGAGGCGATGAAAGAAGGCGCTTTCGACTACGTTCCGAAACCTTTCACGCCCGACGAACTCTCGATAGTCGTCAAACGAGCGTTCGAAAAGAAAATTTTGATGGAGGAGAACACATACCTGCGCGGAGAAGTCGAGGAGAAATACAAGCTCGACAACATTGTCGGAAAAAGCAAAGTGATGCAGCATATTTTCAACCTGATAAATATCGTCGCGCCGACCAACAGCGCGGTTCTCATATTCGGCGAAAGCGGCACCGGCAAGGAACTTGTCGCCCGCGCGAACCACTACAAAAGCCTGAGGGCGAAACAGAGATTCGTAGCGGTCGACTGCAACACGCTGACCGATACGCTGTTCGAAAGCGAGGTTTTCGGACACGAGAAAGGCGCGTTCACCGGCGCGATCAAAGCCAAGAAGGGGTTGCTTGAAGACGCCTCGGACGGTTCCCTGTTCCTCGATGAAGTCTCGAACATTCCATACGAAGCGCAGGCGAAACTGCTCCGCGCTCTCGAATCGCGCGAGATTAAATCAGTCGGCGGCAACGAAACAAAAGAAGTCGACTTCCGCCTGATTTGCGCCACTAATAAAGACCTGAGAACTATGGTCGAGTCGAATAAATTCCGCGAAGACCTCTATTACCGCATAAATGTTTTCCCCATCATCCTTCCGCCGCTACGCAAACGAACGGAAGACATTCCGCTGCTCGCGTTGCATTTCCTTTCGAAATTCACAACGGAGACAGCGAAAAACATCAGCGGCATAGAGAAGGACGCGCTTGAGTTGCTTTGCGGCTACGACTGGCCGGGCAACGTGCGTGAGCTTAAAAACGTCATGGAACGCCTTGTCATCATGTCGTTCGGCGAAACAATAAACAGACGCACCGTCGCAGGAATACTCGGCTCCGGCCCGCAGACCGACTCCGCCTCCGACGAGGAAATCCCGCTCGACAAGGACAGCCTGAAAATCGCAAAAAAGGCCGCGCGTGAACAGGCAGCCGAGGAAATCGAAAAGAATTTCGTTCTCTCAGCTCTCAAAAAATCAAACTGGAATGTTACTCAGGCCGCCCGCGAAACAGGCATGCAACGCCAAAATTTCCAAGCATTAATGCGGAAATTTAAAATTCAGGGAAGCGAAGACGAAGACTGATACCTTCGCCGGCGCCCGTCTTTTTTGTTCTGAATATTCTTTTTATCCGCACTTCGTCATCTCAATTTATTCATTATATAAAGCCATTTTTTGATATTGCGTTACAATAATGGCACGATATTTCATGCTGGCGAATATTATTTTCATGCAGCGCCGGATAAACCGGACAACGCCAAGCAACTTAACAATACCGAAAAAACCATTGTTTAAGCTGTTATTTGCAGTTTGTCCCGGAATTAATAATGTGGCATGTTTTTTGCACTACTAATATTAGTGAGACTATTGCACCTGAAGGGCGGGATGCTAATGGAAAACTTGAAGAATGTTCTCGTAATTGATGACGAGTATTACGTATGCAAGAGCGTCCAGAAAATTCTCGCGTCAGAAGAGATCAAAACAGAAATATCCACATCGGGAAACGATGGACTTTCAAAAGCACGCGCCCGAAGTTTCGATTTAGCGATAGTCGACGTTCAGATGCCCGAAATAAACGGGTTCGAGGTAGTGCGATCACTTCGAAAATTGAGGCCGGAAATGCCAGTCATCATCACTTCCGGCTTCAACACGCCGCAGATAAAAGAACAAGCCACCCTGAGCGGGGCAGGCGATTTCATTCCTAAACCATTCACACCGGACGAAGTTCTCGATGTCGTCGCCCGCGTTTTCGCATCTCCTCTGGAAATCTGCGCAATGGAGGAACCCGAACCGGCTCTCCCGGCGCCGGCCGCCCGCCGTTACGGGCCTGCCCGTCCGCGCAATATGAAAAAAGCCGTCGCCTACATCTGTCCCATCCCGCTCGACTACGCAGACGATATTATTTCGGCCGACGAACAGAAACAGAAAATTACAAAATACGCGCTCCGCAACAAACTCGAAATCGTCGCCTTCTACGAGGATGAAATTCAATCCGAGGACACGCTCGGACAACCCGCGATACAGGCGATATTCGACAGCGACAACGACGCCGGCGTGTTTTTATGCGAACGCATATGGTGCCTGTCGCGCAAACGCAACCTCCTGCGGCCGTTCCTCGAAGCCATCGATCTGGAGGGCATTAAACTCGAAACCGCAACCACCATGATGGACTGCGTCTCGCAGTACGCGCGCCACTGGCATAAGAATAAAGATGTCCCGCTGATTGGCAGCCCCGAAGCTCCCGATTACGGCGCCCAGGGCGCTTCCGCTGAATGCGCCTTCACTTCGGAATGTTGATGAAGGCCGCCGCCGGAAATATAATGGTAAATATTTGTTGAAGGGATTATCGACATGTTCGAAACCGACACGAACGCTGGGCAGATGATTCTGCTGGACTGCATGAGCAGCGGAATACCTTGGCCTGAATCGAGAAAGATTTTATACAAAAACGCGCCCGAAGCATGCCGCGAGGCGCTCTCTCCCAATAGCAGTTTCTTCGATTTCGAGGACATAAACGAAGTGGGAATAGAGGCCCTCAAGGACGCGTCGACGCTCGAACGCGCTTTCAACGAGGTCGACGAATACCTGTTCAATCCGAGATCAAGCGTGCGCGTCGACGAACAGAAGCTGCGCTGGTACGCCGGCTGCGAAAAATCAGGCTCATCCATGCACTTTTACTACGCCGACCTGCGCGAGCACAAGATAAAAACGCTTTTCCACCGCCAATGCTGGAGCGCCTATCACAGCGTCGACCATTCACTCGACCAGGCCGCTGCGCTAATCAAATATTACAACCGGATTCTGCACACGTTCCGGCGTATCAAATTCGTGCGCTGGATCAAGCTCGTGATTCGAGACGGCCGCGTGCGCATCTACATCTACAACGAAAAGGCCGCCTATCCGAACCCGAACATACAATTGATCCTCGAACGCGCTCTTTTCCGCGAAGAGCAACCGGCCTCTTGCGAGTTGCTTCACGGCGAACTATGGAAAGCGTGGCCGCACGTCTGTGACCGCATTGATTTCTGGCGGCTCGAGGAAACCGGCGGACTTACCGACGAAATTCTCAACAACGCCCTCAAGTCAGGCGACGAGGCGCTCGTTCCATGGGCAATCTCCAACCTCAATAACGCGGACAATCCATTCGCGGTCGAACTGATCAAGAAACAAATCCAGAGCAACTCGCTCGATGAAGCCAAAGCGGCTGTCCGTACAGCCGGCCGCCTCTGGCTCAAAGACCTCGAGCAGGATGTAATGCGCCAGTATAACCTGCGCGGAAACGCGATCGGGCCCGCAGTTGCCGACTTCATCGGCTCGCTCGGCGTCACCGGCAGATCATTTCTCCCGAAAATCCTGCGCGCGCTCACGCGTCGCGGCGATTTCGCGACTCTTATTCCCACAATCCGCGCGCTCGGCGCTTTTCCCCATTCTTCGGAAGCGAAAGCGCTTCCGGATGTTCTCTCCGTACTGCTCGGCCTGACGGACGATGTCGAACCGATCCTCGAACGATTTCCGGGTATCCGCACGGACATATACGGGCCGCACGACCCGCCCGTTCAGCTTCAGATTACTTCGCTCGAAGCGCTCCGCGAGGAAGCCGTCTGCGCTATCATCGAAACAACCGCACATTACTCCGACCCGGATACGTTCGCAGCCGTCGCCCGCCAGATATCTATCGAATCCCCATACATAGAAAAACTGCTCGAAGAAATAGAAAGCCGTTCGCGCTCAGACGCTCACGAGACACTTCTTAAGCTGCTGCACTCGGCCGCGCAACGGGAACCTCAGGCTTCTCCGGTTCCTGTCACGAGGCGCGCCGTGCTCGTGGCGCGAACGCTGATGCGCATAACCGACCCGGATGAACGGCTCTCAAGCCTGCTCGCCGCGCTGCATCATATCTCCTATCACGTCGGCTCTTACCGGCGAGATTCCGAACTCGGCTTCAACTTCCATATAGATAATTATCCGACCGAGCCTTACATCACAATCAACTCAATCATTAAAGGGCTGCCGGACGAACACGACATAATCAAAGGCGCGCTCGAAAGCAAAAACCTTTCGGAAAAAGAACGTTACCTGATTCAGGAACTCGCCGGAGAATGACAGATATCTTTAAGATGTTCCGGCAATAATCGCAATTAAAAAGGGGCGGTCATCATGCCGCCCCTTTTAATGCCCTAATATTTCTGATTGCGCGAATGCTGAATTCGCTCCCACGCAAAAATGGATTACTTTTTCCTGCCGGCAACCTTCGCTTTCTTCGCCGCCGGTTTTGCTTTTTTAACAGCAGCTTTCTTCGCCACAGCCTTTTTAACAGGCGCTTTTTTCACTATCGCTTTTTTTGCGACTGTCTTTTTTGCGGCAGGTGCGGCTTTCTTAACCGGAGCTTTTTTCGCCGCCGATTTCTTCGCCGGCGCCGCGGCGGTTCCCTTGCCAAGCAAAGTTTTTGCGAGGAACCCGTAACCAGATTCAGCGAGCGTTTCCTCGTGATATTCCTGAATCGAGCGAATGGCCATTCCGCGCGCCCTCATGGCTTCCATGCCCTGCACGGTCGCCTGCGCGCCCGCAAGCGTTGTGACCAGCGCGATATTGCGCGCGACCGCCGAACTGCGGATCTTCGATTCGTCCTCTTTTGTCGCCTTGCCCGCCGGCGTGTTGATCATCAGCGAAATCTCGGCGTTCTTTATCATATCAATAATGTCGGGGCGCCCTTCGCCGATCTTGTGGACGAGTTTAGCGTCGATTCCGTTCCGCGTGAGCGTGCTCGCAGTGCCTGCGGTTGCGCAGATTTTGAAACCCATGTCGAGAAGCTTTTGGGCGATCGGCACGATCGCTCGCTTATCGTGATTGTTGACGCTAATGAAGACGTTTCCCTTTTGCGGCAGGTTCTGCCCTGCGGCGATCTGCGACTTGAGATAAGCCATGCCGAAATTGCTGTCTATGCCCATCACTTCGCCGGTGGAAAGCATCTCCGGCCCGAGCGTCGCGTCAACTCCGGGGAACCGCGAGAACGGGAACACGGCTTCCTTCACGCTCATGTGCTTTGGAGTGATTTCCTTTGTGATGCCCTGTTTTTTGAGGCTTTCTCCGAGCATGACGCGGGTCGCCACTTTCGCCCACGGTATGCCGGTCGCTTTCGAAACGAACGGGATTGTGCGAGAGGCGCGCGGGTTGACTTCCAGAACGTAAATCACATCGTTTTTGATCGCATACTGAACGTTCATCAGTCCGACCACATCAAGTTCGCCGGCGAGAGCGCGGGTGGCGCCCTTGATTTCCTCAACCATCGCGTCGCTCAGCGTATACGGCGGGAGGCAGCACGCGCTGTCGCCGCTGTGAACTCCGGCCGCTTCGATATGTTCCATCACGCCGCAAACGACACATGTTTTTCCGTCCGAGACCGCGTCGACGTCGACCTCAATCGCGTCGTCGAGAAACCTGTCGAGCAGTACGGGATGATCGGGCGAAGCTTCAACCGCTTTCTGCATGTACTCCGCGAGGTCTTCTTCCTCGTAGATGACGCGCATCGCGCGCCCGCCGAGCACATAAGACGGCCGCACAAGAAGCGGATAGCCGATCTGCCGCGCTTTTCTGACCGCTTCGTCTATGTTCGTCGCGGTTTCATTATCCGGCTGGGTAAGATTCAACTTGTCGAGAACGGCCTTGAACCGCTTGCGGTCCTCGGCGCGGTCGATGCTGTCGGGCGACGTGCCGAGGATCGGGACTTTTTCCCGCATCAGCGACGTGGCGAGATTGAGCGGCGTCTGGCCGCCGAGCTGAACTATCACGCCGTACGGCTTCTCGATATCTATTATGTTCATGACATCCTCGAAAGTCAGAGGCTCGAAATAAAGCCGGTCCGAGGTGTCAAAGTCGGTTGAAACAGTTTCCGGGTTGGAATTGACGAGAATCGCCGTGTAGCCGGCCTCCTTTATCGCATAAGCGGCATGCACGCAGCAGTAATCGAACTCTATGCCCTGCCCGATGCGGTTAGGGCCGCCGCCGAGAATGATGACCTTTTTCTTGCGGTCGTCTCCGCGCGCCTCGTCCGTCGTCTCATAAGTCGTATAAAAACGCGGTTTGCCTTTCCCGCGCCCCACTCCGGCGTCCATCGCCTTTCGAACGGGTTTTATGCCTGCTTTTTTTCGTTCTTTTCTCACCGCTATCTCCTCCGTTCCCAGCGCTGCCGCCAGTTGCTTGTCGTCGAAGCCACACTCTTTGGCTTTTCTCAAAAGCGCCGCCGGAATCGTTTCGAGTCTGTATTTTCCTATCTCATTCTCCAGTTCCACAATCTCGCGGAACTGTTGTATCAGCCATCGGTCAAAACCTGTCAAACCGCATATCTCTTCAATTGTCATGCCCGCCCTGAAAGCGTGGCGAACGTACATTAGCCGCCTCGGGTTCGGACGCGTTAGAAGTCCTCTTATATAATCCGCGTCCTTTCGCCGCCCTGTCGCCGCCGCTCCTATGCCCAATCCGTAATCGATTGTTTCGAGCGCCCGCGCCGCCTTCTGGAACGACTCCTTGAA
>JBAYJY010000084.1:0-19116 GCA_041664945.1 bacterium
GACGATAAATGGAAATCGCTTCCATTTATACCATCTTCTTGCCAACTCGTTCTGGAGGGATTTTGATTGAACACAAATGATTCAACATTATAAAATTGGGGCAAGGTCTGATATCCGCCTTAATAATATCCCTCATTGATAGCGAATTGGCGGCATAAGGATACACGCGCTCTTTATTCTTTTTCACCTTTATCCATAACAATCTTTCCTTAGTCAACACTATCAGATGAAATCCGGTGAAAAACATTTCTATCAATGTCTCACCTAATATCATTTCACCGGGCTTAATAAGATTTTCAACGTAAGAAGAGAGTTGCGGTGCAAAATCATGTAATTTCTTTTCCTTCCATTTTTCACTTTTAAAAGAAGCATATTCCAACAATAAACTAACGAGAGCCAATGCTATACCGCCACATATTGCTATTAATACATCTAAATGTTCGATTTTTCTGTGCTTTGTTAAAACAGCTAATAAAGCCATAGAAATAAACAAAGCGCTACTTATTAATGCAACAGTAATATATGTTTTCCAAGATATTACGAATCTTGCATTTTCTCCACTTTGCTGTTTATCACTTTTGATATCAGATATTTCCAATTGAACCTACTGATTCGTTTGTTCTATTTTCAATTCTACCACATTCGACCCTCTGTCAACAACTGTCCTCCGATTCGCAATTTCAATTTTATAATATTTCCTGATTAACGTTGATTTACAGATAGTTGTTTTTCTGCCTTTAACAGCTAGCATATCGGGTGCCATGCACAAAGCTATTTCCTTTGTGCATGTGCCGGGGTTTTCGTTCACAAACCCCCTCTTTTCTTGCTAAGGACAACAGCTTGCAAAGAAGAAATCCAACTGCGCGTTGTCTCTTCATGCACAAAGGAAATAGCTTTGTGCATGGCACCCATCAGTAATCATATTTCAAAGATTAAAGGATTCGCTCCGGCAATCAACTGAGTTTCAGGCATAATCAGGAAAGTATTTGATTGAGATTCCCCGCTTCGCTCGGAATGACAAGCAGGTGAAGGAGCGATTAGCAAGGTGAAGGAGTGATCAGATTGTTTTTACCCGCATTTTTCAACAGGTTGCAAGTCTCGACTCGCCTCTTCCTGACTGTGTCTTCTCAATTTATGTCGTGTAAACGGATGAAGCTTGTTATTTCGGCGCTGTTTTGAACAGGCTTAATCAGCCGCTTGTGACTTTTCGGCGCTTATTTATACTTACAGCAGATTGTTTAACAGCAACTACGATTGAATGACGCGAAGGCAAAAGGGATCGGAACGACGTGAGATACAAAGCGACACATGCGCTGAAAGGCACGCTGGATGAGGTTCTTGAGATTGTGATGGACCGCTCGCGTGACCCGGAAGTCTACACGAATATTACAAGCAACCGCCGCACCCGGTGGGAGGAATGCGGGGATAAAATCCATTGCGAATATTTAGTGTGCGGCAACGGCGACATCCCGAAACCGCTTCGGTTAATTGCCGCGCCCCACATGTTTACATGGCGCGAGACGGGTCACTGGGACATGCCCGGCCACGCATATCACTATCGCTTAAAACCGTTTTATTTCGCGAACATCTTTAAAGCATGGGGCATTATCAGGTTTAGCGAGAACGGCCCGGAGAGCGTGATCCGCGAACTGGAGGGCGAGGTGCGAATAGAACTGCCTCTGGTCGGACCGCTGGCTTCCCGCACAATTGTCGGATATATGCTCGGGAACTACGAAAAAGAAGCGCATGAGTTTGACAAGTATCTGATGCGGCTGAGAGAAACCCGTAAAAGCTGCGATTAAATTCTCATTACCGAAATCATTTGAAAAACAACGGCGAGCCGCCGTGTGGGCGGGTTTGGGTTGATGCATGGAACATGTAATCAAATTTACTGTTGAATAGATATAAGGAATTTTGAAAATATTTTTGGACAGTGAGGATGCCATGAAAACAACAGGGTTGTGGGTGGCGCCCGGACAGATAGCATATTGAAATATCGAATACCGAACAATGAACCGCGGAATATCGAAGTGAATCAAAAACTTTATTATTCTGAATTCGACGCTGGATATTCGATGTTTTATTTGATTTCAGCGCGAAAACCTTGGAATTCGGTTATCAATCGCTGCATTAGCTCGAAAATAGAGTTCGGGATTGCTTCGTTGCTTCGCGCCTCGCAATGACGCGCTTCTACAAAAGCGACATCGTGATGTCGCAGTCCAAATTTTATGATCAACCCATTGGCTGTTTATTCGAATATCGAATATCGAACAAGGAACCCCGGAATATCGAAGGCCACGTAATCCTGACTCGAAATCTCATAAATTAACAAATTCACAAGCTATAATGCGGTAAAAAATTTGCATTGCGCTATTCCCAACGGTATACAGAGTAATATAATACTATTTTAATAAACTGAAATTTGGCGGTTAATTATGGGAAAAACCGAAGCAAAGAAGTCTGGCGTAGCGGGTTTCATGAAGATATTTCAGTCGCAGCAGGCTGGATTACTGTTCATTATAATCGCGCTGGGCGCCATTCTGACGTATTTCGCGCGCTACACCGACCCGGCCACCGGGCAGGTGATGAACAAGTTTTTCAATGCGAACACTCTGATTCAGACGATGACTGACGCGTCGTTTTTCGCCATCATGGCGGTCGGAGCGACGGCGGTAATCATCTCGTGCGGCATCGACCTGTCGGTCGGCTCGGTTTACGCGCTGTCCGGCGTTGCGATGGCGATGACGCTTAGGAGCATTGGACCGGCGATGGATACGACGGGCGGCGTTTTTCTGGCGATGGCGATCTGCCTCGGAATCGGAATAGTCGCCGGCCTGATAAACGGAACGCTTGTCGTCAGCTTCAAAGTCCATCCGTTCATAATCACGCTCGGCTCGATGATGATTCTGCGGGGCGTGGCTTTCAGGTTGAGCAAGGCGGAAAGCATCCTCGTGCCGGATGCGTTGACCGGCGCCGTGAAGGCGCATCTCGGATTGGGGAACACGCTTAGCCCGCTTCCGATGATAGTGATGCTGGTCGTGATGGTGTGCGGCGAGATATATCTGACGCGAACGGTGGCGGGACGCCATATTTTCGCGGTGGGCGGCAACGAGGAAGCGAGCCATTACGCCGGGCTTCGGTTGAACCGGATTAAGGTCGGCATCTACGCGATGGCGGGCCTGTGCGCAGGAATCGCGGCGTTCACCGGCACGTCGTTCTACGGGGCGGCGTCTTGCGCTGACGCGACGGGCTACGAGTTGTACGTCATAGCGTCGGCGGTAGTTGGCGGAGCGAGCCTGACAGGCGGCAAGGGCAGCGCGGTGAGCGCGGTGCTTGGCGCAATCATCATAACGCTGATCCGGCAGTCGATCCGGACGCTGAATTTCAATCAGGACAACGAGATGATAATAATCGGAGCCGCGATAATTATTGCGGTTGTGATAGACCAAACCAGCGCGCGGAAAGCCGCGAAGCGTCTCGCCCAGAGAGGGCCTGAAGCAAAATAAATACCGGAGCTCAGGTTCCGGCATCAAAGGAGGAAATGGGAATGAAGTTTTTGAAAGTCATGTTGGTGGCATTCTGTGTAGCTCTGACAGGCATGGCGATCGGCTGCAGCAAGAAGAAAGCCGAAGCGCCGGCAGGCGAAGCGCCCGCAGCAAAGAAGCTCACGGCGATCAAGATCGGAATGGTCGCGAAAAGCTCGACGAATCCGGTGTTTTTATCCGCCCGGACAGGCGCGGAAGCCGCAGCGAAGGATCTCTCGAAGTCGCTCGGAATTCCGATCACGATCGACTGGCGCACGCCCCCGACCGAAGACGGTCAGGAACAGGCCCGCCGCATCACTCAGGCTGTTAACGAAGGCGACAACGCCATTCTTGTTTCCTGCTCGGATGCAGGCAAATTAACCGGCGCGATCAACGACGCCGTCGACCGCGGAGTGCCGGTCATGACGTTCGACAGCGACGCCCCGAAATCCAAACGCTTCGCTTTCTACGGCGTTGACGATATGAAAACCGGCGCGAACGTGATGGACGAACTCGCGAAGATCATGGGCGGAAAAGGCAATGTGGCGATCCTCGCCGGCAACCAGAACGCCCCGAACCTGCGCAATCGCGCAAACGGCGTGATAGAAGCCGCGAAGAAGTATCCCGGAATCAAGATCGTCGGCACCTTCTATCACATCGAAACCCCGCAGGACGCCGCCGCGGAAGTTACCCGCGTGAACAACGCCAACCCGGAAATCACCGGTTGGGCGATGATCGGCGGCTGGCCGCTTTTCACCAAGACGCTCCTCACCGAGATCGACCCTGCGAAGATAAAGATCGTCGCGGTTGACGCTCTGCCCGCGCAGCTTCCCTACGTGGACAAGGGAATCGCGCCCGTGCTTCTCGCGCAGCCCACATACAAATGGGGCTATGTCTCCGTCGAGAAGATCATCGACAAGATTTATCTGAACAAGGAAGTTCCGGTCATCAACCCGATGGAACTCGTTCGCGTTTCCAAGGATAACCTTGGCGACTGGGCGAAGCAGCTCAAGGACTGGGGCTTCGCGGATGTTCCGGACGAATATCTGAAGATGGCGAAATAACAGGTGATTGTTTGCGGGAGCGCGGCGCCGCCGCGCTCCCGTTGTTTTATTTTTTAATGCGTAAACATCGGGTTTCAACCCGGCGCTCAGCAAGCAAGGACGGCAGGGTTTACAATGGAGCAAAAACAGCCGATCGTTCGATTTGAGGGGATCACCAAAAAATTCCCCGGCATTGTCGCGTTAAGCGATGTCAGCGTCCCGATATATCCGGGCACGTGCCACGGCCTCGTGGGCGAAAACGGAGCCGGCAAAAGCACGCTCGGCAAAGTGCTCGCCGGCATCCACGCCTATGACGGCGGCAAGCTCTATGTCGACGAAAAACCCGTCCGGTTCGGCAGTCCGACTGATGCGCTGAGGCATGGCATCGGCATCGTGCATCAGGAACTCGCTTTCTGCGAGAATATGACGATCGCCGAAAACCTCTGTCTCGAAAAACTGCCTTCGAAGGGCATTTTTGTGTCGCGCCCGAAGATGTACGCTCAGGCGGAAAAGCTTCTTGAGTCAATCGACGCGAAACTGGATGTAAAGCGGACAATCGGCGAGTTGACGATCAGCCAGCAGCAGATGGTGCAGATCGCGGCGGCTGTCGGGCGCGGGGCGCGCGTCATTATTTTCGACGAACCCACAAGCAGCCTTTCGCAGCACGAAGCGGAACTCCTTTTCTGCCTGATTGAGAGACTGAAAGCGCAGGGCGTGACCTCGATCTATGTTTCGCACAGGCTGCCGGAGATTTTCCGGCTTTGCGACACTATCACCGTCCTTCGCGACGGAAAACACGCGGGAACGAGACAGGCTTCCGACCTGAACGAAAATTCGATGGTCGAACTGATGATCGGAAGGAAGCTGGAAGAATATTTCCCGGCGCATCTGAAGGCGGAAGTCGGCGAGGAACTGCTGCGGGTCGAGAATTTTTCGAGTCCGCGAAAGTTCAAGGACATATCGTTCACGCTGCATGCCGGAGAGGTGCTGGGGCTCGCCGGGCTTGTCGGCGCCGGGCGCACTGAAGTGGCCGAGGCGCTGTTCGGCCTCGATCCGCTCGCAACGGGCGACGTGTATATTCGCGGCAAAAAGATTAAAGCGGCGAACCCGGCGGAAGCGGTCAAGCTCGGGCTCGGCCTCGTTCCGGAGGACCGCAAGCGGCACGGGCTTGTGCTGTCCATGAGTTGCCGGGCGAACCTGACGCTGCCGATTTTGGAACGGCTCGCGCGGGCCGGCTGGGTAATGCAGAAGAAAGAGCAGGGCGTTGTCGACAACTATTTCAACCAGCTTAGCGTAAAGGCGCGCAGCATGGACTCGCTTGTCGCGTCGCTTTCAGGAGGCAACCAGCAGAAAGTCGTTCTGGCGAAATGGCTTGCCGCCGAGTGCAGCATTCTCATGCTGGACGAACCCACCCGCGGCGTGGATGTCGGCGCAAAGGCTGAAATCCACGGCCTGATCGACCGGCTGGCAAAACAGGGCGCCGGCGTTCTTCTCATCTCCAGCGAACTGCCGGAGGTCATCAACCTTTCAACCAGGATTCTCGTTTTGAGATATGGCCGCATCACCGGCGAACTCTCCCGCGAAAAGGCAAATCAGGAGTCCGTTATGCGCCTCATGGCCGGAATTGCCGACGGAACCTGCTGAGTTACCGCTTTTCGAGAGCTTCACAAAATTATCCCAAGAAGAACGCAAACCGACATTATCGCACAAATTCACGCATGCCGCAGCCGCAATGTGTAGAAGCGGCCCCGCTAATATTTGTTTTCTGTCATTTTGTATAAAACCGGCCCATTCAGACAAGCCTTTGTTGATTCCACCGGAGAAGAGCTTGGAGTATAAGTGTAATGTTGTAGTAATGGTAAACATGCCCTGGGGCAGTAATCATCAAAGCATGAATTGGAGAAGACAAGGCGCGACAAGATATTATCTAAGCAGTTAAAGGATTATTTAAGCGGGCTAAAAAATATTATTTAAAAAGGCGCTTGACACAAAACCGCATATAATTAAAATTGAAGATGGTATTAGTCCTTTTCTCGGGCGGACTTAGCCGGTCGGCCTGAGCGGCATGAAAAAATCAAACACATAAAAGTTCATATTTGCGTATTTTGTTTTTGTCTCGCGTTTTGCGTTGCTGTTATGCAACGAAGGGCAAACGAGAACGAGAGAGAGAAACAAAAAGAGAAGGTCGAGAGATGAGAATAGACATGTCGACAACAGTGGGGCTGATGGCGAATTTAAACGCCAGTAGTTCTGCGTTGTCGAAAAGCCTCGAACGTCTTTCGACCGGGCGCAGGATAAATAAGTCGTCTGATGATCCGTCAGGCACGGGGCAGATGAATTACGCCAAGGGGCAAACCGGCGGTTTGCGGATGGCGAATGAGAGTCTTGAGGAGGCATATTGTTTTCTCAAGATACGCGCGGCGGCGATGGATGAGGTTCAGGACGCGATTTTAAGGATTCGTGACCTTGCGGTGCGCGCCTCATCGGACGCGACGCTGACAGATACGCAAAGAGCGAACATGACGACAGAGGCCGAAGGCCTCGTTGATTCGATAAATCTGATAAATGACACGACAAAGTTTGCCGGGAAGAAAGTATTCGATGTCGGTTTCGACCAGGTTCCGGGCGGTTTCTCTGCGTTCAATCATCCCGGCAAAAAAACGCTTTCGGTGGACCTTGCGGCGTATGCCGCCTTAAACGGAGGCGTCGCTACTATTACTTCCGCATGGTACGACGGCGCAGCCGCTTTCCCGGACATGAATCTTTTGTCGCCCGACGGCACGGAAGCGTTCGGTTATCTTTATGTTGCGCATGGAGCCGGATTGGGCGTCGAAGTGTACGAAGGCGGCCCCGGAGCGCAAACTGTGAATTTTGGAGACCCTGACGGAGGCGGGCTGCCGGCCGGAACGATGAACACAGCGACCCAGGTTCAGTATTCCGGATACACGGGAGCCGCTGTAGGCACATGGGTGGAGGAGACCTTCACGGTAACAAATCCTCAGGCCGGGATGTGGACAATCATAATCGACAACGAGGCCGCGGCGCCGAGATATTATGGAATATTCGTAAACGAACCGGCTGTGGACCCGAATCCGCACGATGTCGTAATGACCACCGCCAACAATGTGGATACCGACACGGAATTTCATCTCGGCCAATATGAAGTGGACTCTCTGGCGGTAGGCGTCAGTTCGGCGATGAGCACGGTCTCGGCGGCTTTGCAGACATTAAGCGGCCTTGATTCAGCTTTGTTCACGCTTGGCAAGCGGCAGACGGACAATAACGCGCTGATGAGCACGGTTGAGAAGCTCATAAACGAGAACAATGTTCAGATAATGAATATCGAAGGTTTCCGCTCAAGGATCGAGGATGCTGATATGGCGGGCGAAGTTACGTCGTTTGCGCGCTCATCGATTATCGCCAAATCCTCAGCGAACATGATCACCGCCAACACCGACCGGCTCCGGCAGGCCGCAAGCATGCTTATAGGGTCGATTTAACAGGTTCACTAATATAATACGGATATATTTTCGCTTCAATTTCTCCCTGAAACGCTATTTTCATGATAAAATCCAAAGCAGTTTATTTGTATTTATGTGAATATCGAGTCGATCGCCGGCGCTGTTGCGTTTCCGGCATTAAAAACCGCCGATTATTGCATTCGGCGCACTGGAAGGAAGAAATCTAATGAAGCACACCACAATCATAGCGACGATCGGACCTGCTTCAGAAAAAGAGGAAACGATTGAAAAGCTGGCCCGCGCCGGGGTCAATGTTTTCAGGATGAATTTTTCGCATGGCGACTATGCGAGCCACAAAAAAGTATTCAAGGCAATCAGGCGCGTTTCGGAAAAGCTGAACAGCCATATCGGGATATTGCAGGATCTGCAGGGGCCGAAGATACGCGTGGGCTTGATGGCGGGCGGCGCGGCACAGATCGCCGACGGGTCGGAATTGACGATTGTTACGAAGGAAATCGAAGGCAACTCCTGCCAGATCTCGACTACGTACAAGCATCTTCCGAAGGATATAAAAGCGGGCGACCGCATATTGCTTGATGACGGCAATTTGGAACTGACGGCGATTAAGGCCGGAAAAGATTACGTGTGCGCGCGTGTCGTGCACGGCGGGCTGCTCAAATCGCACAAAGGCATCAATCTTCCGGGCGTCAGCGTGAGCGCGCCGTCGCTTACGCCGAAGGACCTTGCTGACATGAAATACGGGCTTGAGCTTGGGGTAGACATGCTGGCGATTTCGTTCGTGAGGAAGCCTGAAGACATAATTCAGGCGCGAAATCTGATAAAAAAGCATGGCGGCGATGTTCCGATTGTGGCGAAGATCGAGAGGCCGGAGGCGATAAAAAATCTGAAGGGAATTCTTGAAGCTACGGACTGCATAATGATAGCGCGCGGCGACCTCGGAGTCGAAATGCCGCCGGAGAAGGTGCCCGAGTTGCAGAAGATGATGATAGAGCAGGCGAATGCGCGCGGGAAGGGAGTGATCACGGCCACTCAGATGCTTGAGTCAATGATCTCGAACCCGAGGCCGACCCGAGCCGAGGCGTCTGACGTAGCCAACGCAGTTTACGACGGCACGGGCGCTGTAATGCTTTCCGGCGAAACCGCCGCCGGCCAGTTCCCGGTCGAGGCGGTGGAGATGATGTCCCGCATCGTCAGCGAGGCGGAACACCGCGTGGTTCACAAGCTCATGTTCGAACCGACAAAGTTTCTCGTCACTGCCGCCGGCTATAGCGGCGCGATAGCGTTTGCCGCCGCGCGCTCCGCGCGTGAACTTGGCGCAAAGGCTATTGTCGCATTCACTCAAACCGGAACGACCGCGCAGCTTATCTCGAAATTCAGGCCGGAATGTCTTATTATCGGCGCGACTCTCGACGAGCGCATCGCGCGCCGCATGAGTCTTTACTGGGGCGTCATTCCGCTCGTGTTTAAGAAAATTCACAATACTGAAACGCTCGTTCAGGATGTCGACGAACGGATGCTTCAAACAAAGCTCGTTCGGCGCGGCGACGTTGTCGTCATCACAACCGGCGTGCCGATCGGCGCGAGCGGAACGACAAATATGATGAAAATTCACCGCATCGGCGAGCTTGACTGAAAAGGCATTTTCGGAAGACGGCGGCATAAATCAATTGAAAACAGCGAACTGAAGTCGGATTTCAGGATTTGAGAAATGCCGCAGATGTATTCATCGCGACTCAAAGACTCAGCGGTAAAATAATCTTTGCCACGCAAAAACGATTCAGCGTAAATAATGAAATAACCGAAGATCGGAAATGACTATAGAATGAAGACTGCGGCGGCGACGACGCTGGTCCACATCTTCTGCTTGCCTTTGCCGCACTGGACGACAGAGCGCGGGCGATAGATCTTGCCCGCGATGGCCCATTCTTCCTTGCGCTGGTTCCAAGATTTGTCCGGGTCGAAGGTCAGGCCGAGCGTTGAAGCCAGCATTTCGGCGGCGAGGTCTTCGGCGAGTTCGGAAGACTGCTTGGGGCCCATTCCATACTCGTGGACCTCGCTGAGATATCCGTATCTGTTCGAATCCATTGGCTGCGCGAGTCCGACGCCGGCGGAGACCAGTCTGCCCTGTTCGTCGGTGTCGTTGCGAGCGATAACCGCGAACGTCACGTCTCCGGGATACAGATTCCACTTCTTCTCGCCGTTTGACTTTTTCCCTGTGAGCGCGTCGCTGCGTTTAACTATCTTGCAGTGCGGCGGGAATATGGAGGAAACCGGCACGAGGTTGAATTTTTCAATGCTTGCCTGTCTGAGAGCCAGTTCGAAGCTCGCGAGTCTCAGTTTGTGAACGCCTATGCCTTTTGTAAAGAACATGGCTTTCGGGGTCATCGGTTTTCTTGTATCGGTCACAGACCACCTCTTTAATGCGCCGCGTCGCTCACCGGTTGTCCGCGGAAGTATTTAAACCGGCCACTAAGCTATTAATCATACAATCTTGTCGGAATCATGCAATGTCAAATTGAAAAATATTTCCGACATTGCAGAATTGAGTCTTGCCGCCGAATGCCTGGAGGAGCGGCGCGGCGGCTCTTACGCCCGTGCAATGGGCCGGTCCGACGATCTTTGGATCAAGTTCTTTAAGGGCGTCCACCGTCTTCGAAATCTGCGTTTCCGGCGCGCGTTCGAGGTGCAGGCCGCCGATTATCGCGTGGATTTTCTTCTTTCCGGTGATTTCCATAGCGTGGAGCGCGGTGTTGATGGCTCCCCTGTGCGCGCAGCCGAGCAGTATTACCAACCCTTCGGCGGCATCGAACACAAGCGCCTGATCGTCAGCGAGCGGGTCGGGCATTTCCTTGCCGTTTTTTCTAATGTATAGCATTGGTTCGATTTTCTCGAAATCTGTCTTCATCGGAATCTCGCCTGTCGTCGTTATGCCCGGCGTGATTTCGGCCGGCCCGGTTTCGAGCCGGATCTTCACGCCCTTTTGTTCGAGATAATCCTTTTTATAAGAAATTCCGATCGGCACAAAGCCGTGAACGGGATGCATCGCGATTTTATCGTCGAAGGCGTCCGGATGCGCGATCAGTTCGAACGAGGCGCCGGCGTCGAGCAGCGCCTGAAGGCCGCCTGTATGGTCGTAGTGGCCGTGGCTGAGGACGACAGAGCTGATTTTTTTAAGGTCGGCGCCCATACGCGCCGCATTGTTCGCGAGAGCGAGGCCTTGTCCGACGTCGAACATGAACGATTTTTCGCCCGCCTCGATCAGGAACGCAAGCCCGTGTTCAGCGAGCTGGCCAATGCCGGTCGGCGCCGTGTTCTCAGACAGTGTCGTAATTTTAATTTTCATTTGAATTCCTCCGAAGCGTTTTTGCAGCTAATTATATATTCAATTGTCAATTAGATACATTAACACAATATGGAAGGCGCGGCGACTGTCGAACGAAAAATGTAGCTATGGTACAAACGTTTTCATAAGAAAATAGTTTGAATGCACGGGCTGATGGGAAAGAATATGATAGAAAGGCAAACCGCCTGAAAAGGCGGGACGCAAAGCCGACGGACCTAAGGTGAATGCTAAGGTGGCCGGGCTGCCGCAGGGGCGGGCGTTAACGTTCAGCAACCCCCCCGTTTGCCAACCACGACCTCACTCCCGGCTTAACGTTGCCCGAAATTTAAGAAGGTGGCCATTATGAAAACCTCGATGAGAATAAATTTCACGGCAATGATAGCGGCGGCGGCGATTTTAGCCGCGTTCGCCTTTCTGGCGGGATGCGGCGGAAACGCCGGTTTCAATCCGCCGGCGGCGACGGCTGTTTCGCAAAACACCGACGGCGCGCTGTCCGCGGCGAAAGAAGAAGTTTATTTCGATATCGACATAGAAAACGCCGACGGCAGAACCGCCGGCCGTTTCGCAATGGAAACAGCCTCATCGCAACTCACGGATATTCTCGCGCTCAAGACATCGATTGAAAACCTTCCCAACAAAGCGTTCGCGAAAGCCCCGAAAATCAAAATTATGATGGGCGAGATGAAAAGAAGGCGGCTGGCGAGAATCACGGAACAGATAGCTTGGGAAGTGAAACGCGGCAATCTCAAAACGGCGGAAAAATGGATCGAAAGAAAGCTTATCCCGCGAGTCGACGGTTGCAGCGGCGGCAAGGATAAAGACGATTATATTCTCGACTGCGCGGCAAAAACGGCGGCGTACAACAACGCGATGGAATTAAAATCGGCGATTGAAAACTATCAGGCCGCGAATCCCAAACACGGACGATATAATAGCCGCGCCGCAAATATCAGCCTCGCGGAATTCAAAACCGCCATTCTGGAGAAAATCAATAATCTGAAGACTTATATCAACGGTCTGCCGGGCGCGGCGTTTTCGGGCGTTGTAGCCGATCCGCGCGGAACGCTTCTCGATGTTCTGACGATCGCAGCGAACTACGCGCTGGACGGCCGCTTCGACGACGTTAAGGAAGAACTCATTGATAATTTCATTCATTATGTCGACGGGCTGAACGGCGACGATCTGATCGTCGACGCTACGGCGAGGGCGAACGCATACAACAGCGCGCAGGCGATCATTCAGGATGTGGCGGTGACCGCGTTGACGGTGACGCCTGTGAACGCGCGGATGGGAATCGGCGAACAACAGGTTTTCACGGCGCAGTGCACGTACTCGAACCAGTACACGGAAGATTGCGCGGCGCAAGTGATGTGGACATCGAGCAACCCCGCAGTCGGCGCAATCGACGCGACTGGAGTGTTCACGGCAGCCGCGGGGGGAACGGCGGCAATCACGGCGTCGCTCGGAGGCGTGACGAGCGCCGGCGCCCCGGTGATGGTTGAGTCGCCGTATCTGACAGATAACTTCGACGCCGGCTATCTCGACCCGGAGAAATGGAACGATTTCATGAACACCGGGACGATCGCGGTCGCCGGCGGCGCGGTGATGATGGAAGGCCCGAGGAACCAGTATTCGGAGATCGCGACTTCTCACTACTTCAATGTCGATCCCGGCGAATTCGTAAGCTTCGAAGTCGATATAGACCTCGGGGCGAGCTACGGCGAATATTACGTCGGCGGCGTCGGGCTCACGGACAACACGTTCGCCGGAATCGCGGTCGGAGTGGCGGGCGGCAATTTCATAAACGGCACTGCGGTCTATTATGCGTCGCCGCTTCGAGGCGAGGGCGGCTCGGTTTATACCAACAACACCCGGAGTTGCAAACTGAGAGTCGATTATCAGAACGGTATCGCGAAGGTTTTCATGGACGGCGCGCTCGTACAGACATTTGCGGCGAACCTCGACGGCAAACGCTACAATTTCTTCGTCTTCGGCAGCGCCGGATGGGACGTATCTTCTTACAGCATGATGTTCGACAACTTCAAAACTAATCAGACATACCCCGGGGAGACAAACATTAAAATCGCGAACAACACGAATCCGTTCGCGCTCGACGGCAGCGGCGCGCTCGGCAACAACGATTCATACACGATCACGATAGAGAGCGCCCCCGGCAGGACAGTCGAGGGCGGAATCATCAATCCGGACGATCTCAGCTATATCGTTCCTCCCGCTCC
The DNA here is from genome assembly GCA_041664945.1 of bacterium. Lineage (GTDB taxonomy): Bacteria > UBP15 > UBA6099 > UBA6099 > UBA6099 > JBAYJY01. The sequence continues at coordinate 13,630 of JBAYJY010000084.1, forward strand.
GCTCACGGAAGTCGCGCCGGGACTGTATGAAAGGACCGGGGATCTGCCGCTTCTTTCGGCGACTCAGCTTGCGGCGACAGGCAGCGACGACGGCTACAGCGCGATAACTCTGCACACCCGCCGCATTGCGGTGGCAGGCGCGCCTGTTTCAAGAAAATCAGCGGCGGCCTCCACAATTGCTCATCCGCTTCTGAGGATTTTCCCTGCGAACATCCTTCCGGCAGAAATATCGGCTGAATAACGGTCTTTAGTAGAAATGAAACACACAGGCGCCGCTCTATAGCGGCGCTTTGCTTTTAAATATGATCGTTCATTCGTAACAGCATTAATATGCAACTGGCGCTAATGCGCCCTACTCCTTAAATAATACTTAATATGCATAGCGCAATACGTTGCGCTAATAAGCAAATTATAAGCGCAATCATTTGCATCACAATATATTTGTTGGAACAAAAACCCCAAATAATAAGCGATAACAATGATCACGCCGCCGCTTGAATATCTGGCATGAATTTTGATATGTAAATATACTGTAATTGACAAATACAGAGTATGGTAAAAACGGAGCGTCGGCAAATGAGTAAGTTGAAAGTAGAAACGCTAAACAATAAAGTAAATGCGATACTAATGACGGCAAACACATGCATTAGCAGAGCTATTAATAATAGTGGCAATAACACCGCGCTCATAGGGCGCCAATTGAATAAACACGATGTGAACGCATAAAGAATCGGGTGAGGAATATGTATAATAACATGAGATTGCTCGTTAAAAATATGTTTGTTTGCTTTTTGTGGGCGCTTGCGTCGGCGCCGGCGTTGGGAGCGTCTGCGTTCGAGGACAATTTCGACGTCCGCGCGTTGGGGAATCTCTGTCCGACGGCGATGTGGACTTGCAGCGCGGTGGCCGGTAACGTGACTGTTTCCAACGCATTCGCCGATTCCGGGGCAAACAGCGTATTGCTCAACCGCAATGGAAGCGACACAAGGGTAACAACTCAGGATTTCGGGTCGATTGCGGAACGCTTGACTATCGATTTCAGCATTCGGCCGATCATCGGAAACAACAGACTCAGAACCATTTACATAAGAGACAACTCCGGAAACAACAACACCGGGATAAATATCAGGTTCGCCACAACCGGCGTAATACAGTACGCGAACAACGCCGGAATCTGGAATAACATTTGCGGGTCGGCAAACTATGCGGTGAACAGGTGGTATCATATAAGAATTATCACAGATCCTTCGATAGCGGCGGACAATTTTAACGTTTTAATCGAAGACAACGGCGCGTTTAAGTGTTCAAATACAAATCTTCAATATCGCGCGAATGTAAACAACATAGACAGCATGTATTTTCTTGTGTCCGCGAGTGACAGCGCCGACGCCTATCTCGATACAGTTCGCGTTTTCCGGACGGGCGCTCTGAACGTTCAGGAAGGAGCGAATGATCCTGCAGCAGCCGATGTGTTGCCGGGCGCGGCGAATGTCGGAACGCTTCAATTGCGGATAAGCGAGACCGGCGGCCATGAGGACGTTCAAATATCCCAGATGCTTTTCGACGCATCCGGAACAGCGAACGACTGGAACGCAGCAAACGGCGGCGACATTGCGAACAATCAGGTCTGCCTGTATAACGACTCGGGAACGACTCCCGGCGCCTGGGACGCAGTTGATGCGCTTATCGCATGCTCAAATTACAGCGCCGACAACGGGACGGTCACATTCGCAGGTCTTACGGAAACGATCGCAGCCGGCGCGACGGAAAACTGGATTCTTGTTTACAAACAGCTCGCCGGATCCGCTTCGCACGGCGAGACTTTTATCGCTTCCATCAATCCCGGCGCCGACATCACGGCAAACACTGTCGATTCAAGCGCCGCGGGGTTCACAGTTAATCCGGCGATAGTCGGCGCCGCCATCGCCGGCGACACAATGACCGTTCACTCGAATCCGCCTGTTCAGTCGGGATGGGATCCCGCGAAGGGGGCGACGATTTGCGCGACGAATCCCTCGATAGCGATAGCGCTCGACGAAAACGGCGACTGCAAATGGTCGCTGGCTGATCAGGCTTACGGAGCTATGGCCGGGGATTGCTCGGGCGACGGAACGGCGGCGATAACGTGCAATGTCTCCGGACTCGCGGCCGGCGCGAACACGGTCTATGTCGCCTGCCGCGACTCGCTCGGCAACGCGGATACCGCCGCTTCGAACCAACATATCAATTACACGGTGAGCGCGAACACGCCGGACCAGGCGGCGTGGAACCCGGCGCCGGGAGCGACGATTTGCTCAACAGCTAATATCGGGCTGACTCTGAACAAAAGCGGCGATTGTAAATGGTCGGCGAGCGATCAGGCTTATGGAGCGATGGCCGGCGATTGCGGGGGCGACGGCTCGACGGCGATCGCTTGCGCGACAAGCGGACTCGTCACCGGCGCCGAAATGGTTTACATCTCATGCCGCGACATGTGCGGAAACGCGGACACGGCGGCGACGAACGATGACTTGAATTATACGGTTGACGATAATACAGTGGCGCAGTCGGGTTGGAACCCGGCGGCGGGAACCACGCTGACTTCAACTTCGCAGACGATAACGCTGAGCGCAAACAAGAATGCGGATTGCCGCTGGTCGCTGAGCGATCAGGCTTATGGAGCGATGGCGAATGTGTGCGGCGGCGGCGGGACGACGGCGATTTCATGCAGCATTACAGGCCTGACGGAAGGCGCGGCGATGGTATATGTAGCTTGCTCCGATGCCTGCGGCCATGCCGACACAGTCGCGTCGAACGCTAATCTTAACTACACAGTGGACACTCTTCCGCCGGCGCCTGCGGGAATAAGTCCGTCGAGCGGTTCGACTGTGTACACGACATCTCCGGCGATGGTTTTCACAACAAATGAAAATGCATGGTGCAGGTGGTCGCTCGCAGACGCCGCGTATGACGCGATGGCGAACAATTGCGGCGGGGCAGGAACGGCATCGCAGAGTTGCGCCGTAACCGGCCTGTCATGGGGCGCCGGGCAGAACGTCTATATCGCCTGCCGCGACGCATATAATAATAAGGATACCGCGGCGACAAACGAGAACATTACATATACATGCAAGAAGCCGGTTATAACAGTCGGCAAAGCGCTGAGCCAGCCGTCGTCGGTGATGGTGGACTCCACAAACAAACCGATGGGCGCTTTTTCATTTGTCGCGGACGCGTCGGCATCAACCGTCGGAACGATCACGATATCGGAAATGGGAACGGTGAATGCGGCGGCGAGCCTAAGCGCGGTAAAGCTCTGGTACGATACGGACGGCATGTTCGACGGAAACGAGACGCAGTTCGGAGCCGCGGCGGCGTTTAACGCAGCGAGCCGCGCGACATTCAACGGAGCTCTGCCGGTTTCGACGCAGACGGTTTACGTTTACGTGACGATGAACGTCGGGGGCGGATTGATAGCAGGGCAGTTGATCGATATCGAAATCACGGGCGTGGCGGATGTGACAAGCGGCGGCGCCGACATAGCCGGCGCGTTTCCAGTTAATCTCCCCGGAACGACAATGATAGTCGGCGGGCAGGCGGCGACGCTGACAGTGACGCCGGCGACAGCGGAGCTCGAAGTCGGAATCAACCAGCAGTTCATAGCCGTCGGCAAGGACACCTACGGAAACACCACATCGAATCTCGGAACGATCACGTGGTCGGTTGATTCGCCGATCGGCGCGATGAATCCGACGTCAGGATTGCTGACGGCGACTTCCGTCGGGACCGGCATAGTGACCGCGGCGAGCAGCCTGGGGCCGGTCGCGACGACCGGGACAATCAGCGTCGTCGGCACGATCCCGAATGGAAACTACGGCTATAGGAAACAGTTGACCGTGAAGAACAACGTCGCGACCGTGTTGCGGAAAGGCTACTCAGTCGAGTTCAACATGGACCACGCCGCCTGCTACAGCGCGGGCGGAGGCAAGTGCGAGTTTCCTAACGGCAAGGATGTGCGCGTGTTTTATTTCAACGGCGAGGATTACGTGCCGCTGCATCGCGTGAACGAGCCGGGCTGCCAGGGAGACAACGTAGGCTGCGCGGGAGAGGGGGGCGGCTACACGCCGTGGAACAACGCCAACACGGAGATATGGTTCCCGACATACACCGAAGTTCCGGGGAACGGGTCGGACAGCAACTACTGGCTGTACTACGGGAATCCGGACGCGGGAGCGCCGCCGGAAGACCCGAACAACGTTTACGTCTGGCACGACGATTTCAACACCGATTCGCTGAGCAGATACACGATGGGCAAGTCGCTCGATATTCACGGCGATAACTCGTCGCTTATAAACTACGACGCCGCTAACGGGCGCGTCACGTTCAACACCGGCGACAACTGCGGCGCCGGCCTCCGGCTGACGAGTCTCGATCTCGCGGACGTTCTGATACAGGCCGACGAATATGTGGATCAGCCTTATCCGTATTCGGGAACGACAAACTTTACGTTGAGGTGGAAGAGTAACACGTCGGCGTTCTACGCCCACATGTCAAATAATTTAAAGGTAAGATACAGCGGCGCGGGCGGCGACTGCACGACCGGTCCGGTTGTCTGCGACGGAACGCAGGGTTACAACTCGCCCTGTCTCGGCCGCGCCGACCTCGCCGAACGCAATTGCCAGATTTCCGGCATTCCCGCGACCAAGGTTTATTTCCCGCCGGCTTTCTGCGGCGACCCGCCTGTCATCAGAAGGTTCAGATACGGAATCTACAGGGACAAGCATTTCTTCTGGTATCACAAGAGGACGGGATTCGGCGCCGACTCGTCGGGAACCGATTGGACGTACACTTCAGGCCAGATAGGCATTCAGGCAAACCAACAGCGCGGCTGGTTCGACAATTTACTGGTCAGGTATTTCGTCAGTCCGGAACCGGCTGTCACGCTCGGCGCCGAGCAGGCGCGCTCCAACTTTAAAGTGGAGGGAATGCACCCGTTCATTTCGCAGGTGTCGCAGGGCGAGCAGAACGCGCAGATGCTGCGATTGGCGATCTCGACAGGCGCTGCGGAAACGCTCACAAAGATTACGGTGAAAAGCAAGAACACGGACAACAGCGACGTAACCGGAGTGACGGCGTTCTACACCGGAACGAATAAAACTTTTGAGACGTCGACGCCGTTCGGCGCGGCGAATATACCGTTCGCCGCGGGCGAAGCGGTGTTCAACGATTCCATGGCGCTGCCTTCGAACTCGGTTGTTTATGTTTTCATAATATATAACGTATCGCCGGTCGCGCAGACCGGAAATACGCTCGACATCAGGGTGGACCCGGGCGGAGTAGTTCTCACGTCGGGGGCCTATCCCGGAACGGCGACGATAGATCCGGCGGGCAGCAGGACAATCGCTCCTCCGCAGGCGCTCGGAGCAATCACGGTTATAAACAGCAACACAACCAATGTTAAACCCGGCGATAAAGACCAGGCGATTCTTCGCATTGACTTCCCGGTCA
>JBAYJY010000085.1:0-19103 GCA_041664945.1 bacterium
AAACCGATCTGCCGCCGGTGATGCTGCCCTTGGGATTGTTCAGGATAATATCGTTGCCCGCCATCAGCACGCTGCTGCGCGCTGACTGCTGAAGTATGATGTCGGCGTTCGCTTCGAGAATTCCGCTTTCCACCGATCGGATTGTGATGGAGCCGCCGGCGACTATGCGCCCGTCTCCCAATCCGTAAAGGCCGCCTTTCACTCTGACGTCGCCTCCAGCCTCAATTTTCGCCTTTTCTATGTTTCCGTTGATCTCGACGTCTTCTGTCGCCGATACCACGAAATCGCTGAGCACGTTTCCTGTAATCACAACCGTGCCCTTGAAATTCACGTTTCCGGTTTTGTAACTGACATCACCCTTAACTTCATATACGGCGCTGACCGCGATTTTCCCGTCTCTCAGAGTAGGCTGGCCGCTTATCGCCGCCAGAACGCCGAGGCCGTCATCGGTTAGCTTCACATTATCGCCGAGCGGCATCGCCACATCCCGGCCTTCTTTCGCCGGCAACTTCTTTCCGAGGCAGGTCATTCCTTCCTGCCCGGGTATGGACGGCACTTTCACGGCAAGCAGCGCTCCTTCTTCAACGCTCTCCACCAGATTCATCGCGCGGTGATCCACGTTGCCCTGTTCATCGGCTTTCAATTCTACTTTTTTATCAGCGCTTGTGTTGAATTTATATTCTATGCTGGCGCTCGTGCCGTCAGACGGCGCAATGCCCTTTGCAATAATCACTTCTACGTTGTAGCTGCCGTAAGTGAATATTTCCTTTACCGCATCTTCGTCCACGCCGTATATCACGCCTACTGTTTTGAGTTCCTCCATCACTTTGCCGGCGTCTATTTCGACTGCTGAATCCAGCGGAGGCTGAACGGTCACATAGACCTTCATCTCGTCGGGGCTTACCCTTATCGCTATCGGCATATCGCTGGGCGGCTTCTTTGAGTCGCCGAACTTCTTATCAAACGAGTCCAACTCTTTCAGAATGTCTTCGGATGAACTGCCAGAGCCTTTTTTTGTATCTGCCACGCCGATTCACACTCCTTTTTCATTTTTGCCGGGCCAAAACCGGCTTTGCCGCTTTTTTTAACGCGGCCGGGTCTTTGCTTCTTAAATAAAATCAATGTTCTTGATCGAACGTATGATTTCGAGTCCGCGCGCCGCCTTCGAGTTGTCAGGGTCCAGTTCCAGCACGCGCTGGTATTCCTTCTCCGCCTTGTCCATCAACTGCTCGCTGTGCAAACGGTGACACTCCGCGAGGTTGATCAGCGCGGTCACATATTTGGGATTGATCTTCAGCGACATCTGTAGCTCTTCGCTGGCAAAATGATATTGCCCGCGCCTCATGTACAGTTCGCCGAGCCGGTTCCTGATGTCCGGATAGTTCGGCCGCAGGCGACTCGCTTCCTTGTATTCGACAAGCGCCTCCTGAAGCATGTTCTTCTGGAAAAGCGCGTTTCCCATGTGAAAATGTATGTTCGCCTGTCGCGAGAACTGCTCGTCGTCCGGCGATACGCCGTTGTTTTCGGATTCCTGCCTGCGCGCCTTCTGGTTCGCTGTTTTCATCAAAGCGCTTAGGTTTTTCTTCGCCGCCATGTATCTCGGGTTGATGTTCAGCGCTTCCTTGAATTCGTTTGTCGCTTTCTCCCGAAGGCCCATCTCCATGTAAGCGCGGCCAAGAAAATAATGCGCGTCCGCGAATTCAGGCGTGTGTTGCACTGCCTTCTCAAGCGCGTCTACCGCGCCGTCTATCTTCTGCAGCGTCAGGTAGCACTGTCCGAGCCCTATCAATACGTTAGCATTGTCAGGTTCCATATCCAGAGCCGTCTTGAACTCATCGACCGCCCGTTCAGGTTCGCCGCGCTCGAAAAATACCTTGCCGTATGAATAATGTTCCTGCGCTTCAAGCGCAGTTTTTCCTTTTGCCATGTTTACCATCCCGACCTTCGAAACATTTCAAGAGACGCCTCACGAACCCTCATCCGTGAAAAACGCCATTATATATAATACTTTATATGCAAAGGAATTGAAATTATTTTTAAAAATTGCTGTCTTGTGATTGTTTTAATCAATATTCACAGTATGTAGTGTGATAAATAGTGTTTTGAAATGCCCGCAGAAGCTCAGTCCCAAAGGTTTATTAAACAGGCTGCCTATTCCCAAGTCACTCTCATTTCGCAATATTCGTCGCCTTTGCAGACACACTTATGTTTATCCACTTTGACATTATTGCCGCCGGAAAGCTCAACCATCCGCCGCCCCCACCCTATCAGGTTCTTGCACGACTCAACGTGCGGCAGTTCGTAGCCGACCACCTTGAATACCGCCTTGTTCTCGCTCGGGTCCATTTCAACAGTCAGTTCGCCCGTATCGTGAAAAGCCTTCCAAAGAACTGAAGCGCGCGACAGCGTCAGCTTTACATCGCCCTCCTTCAGCCTCGAACTGTAGACGCCTTTCAAACCGGCTTCAGCGCTGTGCTCGCCAAGATGCTCCATAATCAACGGATCTTTTACGCTCAGCGTCCTCTGAATGGCCTTGTTAAAATCCATATACATTTCTTCATCGTACCATGATGACGCGATCACGCTTCCAAGCATCTCGCGATACTGTGATTTCATTTTTGCCAAAACTTCACTCAGGCCGTCCGCGCCGAACATCTCTTTCAATACGGCGATACGGCTCATTATCGCTACTCCTTTAACCTTTCCCATCGCGTTCACTTCCTTTTGTCGTTACCGAAATTTTGCTTTTCATAAGGCGCCGGCAAAACTCGCCGCACACTAACATTATACAATAATTAGCTTTTTTGAATTCCCTGTTCCAAAGAAACTTTCTGAAATGCGGATCAGGCCCTCGGATGCGATTCGTCGTAAGTCTTCCGAAGCCTTTCCGCTGAAACGTGCGTGTAAATCTGCGTCGTGGACAAACTGACGTGTCCGAGCAGTTCCTGTACGGTGCGCAGATCGGCCCCCGCATTCAAAAGATGCGTCGCGAAAGAATGGCGCAACGAATGCGGAGAAACTTTCTTGACCGACGCTATTTGGTTTATGTATTTCTCAACAACCCTCTGAACGCCGCGCACTGTGAGCCGGCCCCCGTTTTTATTCAGAAAAAGAGCCTGCCCGTCCTGCGCCACTCCAAATTTATGCCGGCTTCCGGCAATATACTCCGTGATCGCCGCCCGCGCCGGCGCTCCGACAAACACTATCCGCTCTTTCCTGCCCTTGCCTATCACTCTCAACTCAGGTTTGTCAGGCTTTATGCTCCCCAAATTCAGGGAAACAAGTTCGCTCACGCGCACTCCGCTTGAATACAACGTTTCCAATATCGCGCGGTCACGAAGCCCTGCTGGCGTCTTGCAGTCCGGCGCTCTCAAAAGCGACGAGACCTCCTCTAAGAACAGGTGCTCCGGAATCTTTTTTTCGCGGCGCGGAACCTCCAGCATCGCAAAGATATTCTTCTCGACGACGCCTTCCTTTTTCAGATATTTGAAAAATGTGCGAAGAGCGCTGACACGGCGGGCAACCGTCGTCCGCGCGCGTCCGTCCCTCTTCAGTTCGGCGAGATATCGCCGCGCGAGTTTCAGATCGACCGATTCCGGCTTGGCGCGCTCGCCGTCCTTTTCGCAGAACCTCACAAAGTCGTTAAGGTCGCGCGAATACGCGTCCACAGTATTTTGAGACCGGCCGAGGTTTATTGAGATATGCCGAATAAAACGGTCAATGTGATCTTTCATTGCTTTTTCAGGCGCTTCCCAGCCGCCGAAGCCGCTTCAAACGCCGCCCGCAACGCGGGCTCGCCCTTGCCGCCGCCGGCGTTCACGGCATCGTTCAACATCATTATACCCGCCGCCTCGAAAACCTGCGCTGGCGGCAACTCTTCTTTCGTCTGCTCAATAACCGGCAGCGCGCTTCCCACAGGATCCAGCGCCGACCACCGTTCGCTAATAACATGTTCCATTATGTTCGGAAACAAAAGCTCAAGTATTTCCTTTATGCGCAATCGCAAATTCTTCAGCTCTTCGGCGTTGCGTAACGCTGACTCCGGCGCCGGAATAAACCATGTGAGCAACTGGCAGCCGCGCGGCGCGAGCGATGGTTCTATATTCGAAACCGCCATCCCGCGAGTGAACGGATCCATCGTGATTATCGCGCCACGCTCGCTCGTCACTGGCCGGTCAAGCCCGAGATGCAAGATCAACCCAAACGCAGGTTCAATGTTTTTCAGCGGCCTACGCCAATTCTCCGCGATTATTTCTTCTGGAATTTTTTCCAGCAAACGCCGAACCGGAAGCGCCGCAGCCACGAAATCGGCTTCTATAAGCTCGCCGCCTGCGCGGACTCCCCGAACACACCCGTCCCCAACCGCAATGCCTTCAAAGCCGGCGCCGCTGATGATATCGCCCCCGCCCAGAATAACGTTCTCTAACTCTTTGAAAACGCATTCCCAGCCGCCAAGCGGAACCACCTGCGAGCGCCCGCCCGTTTCCTTCATCGCGTCTATGAAAGTTCCAACAGCGATCCGCTCAAGCGCCGTAACATCCAGCGCGGCCGCCGCCCTCAGCGATATGTATTCCGTTAGGTCCTGATCCGCTGAAGAGACATTCAGCAACCAGTCCGCGACGGATTTCTTGTATTTGTACGGGTCCGCTGTCTGCTGCTTCAAACTTCGAAAGAGACGCGCCCACGCCGCCTTCCCTTTCAACCCCAACATTGGCGACGCCATTGCGCCGCCGGCAGACTCCGGCAACGGAACCGGTTTCGAGCCGTTGAAATACATCGTCCGCCCAACCTCGTGAAATCTCACCGGGATCCCGAGAGTCTTCAGAACTTTCTCAGGATGCAACCCGGCAAACCGGTCGCTAAGAACTCCATAATCAAAAGTGAAACCGTCGCTGCCTGTGATCCGCGACCGTCCGCCGGCCGCGTCAGGCTCTGTCACAAGCGCGCACGAAATCCCGCGCCTGCATATCATGGCCGCAGCGGCATACGCCGCAAAGTTTTCTCCCACCACTACCGCATCGTATTTCATTATCAAGCCGATCGCCGCAAACATCGCAGTTATATTTCTAATTCATACTATTATGCCACAAAAATAATCATGCGGATTCAATTGTCATAAAACGAATTGAGAAACAGTCTTCGCCGTCTAACTCTGGCGGCATTTCAGCCGGCCATAATCGGCTTTGCCGCCCTTTTCGAGAGAAAGAAGCGCCTTCTTCACTTCAAGGCCGCTCGAAAAACCTCCGAGCGAACCATCTGACTTCAACACCCGGTGACATGGCACAATCACCAAAACCGGGTTCGCTCCAAGCGCATTCCCGACTGCCCGCGCCGCCTTCGCGTCTCCCGCCGCCTTCGCAAGCTCTCCGTAACTTCTCGTTTTCCCATACTTTATTTTCATCGCCGCTTTCCAAACCCCGCGCCGAAATTCTGTCGCTTCCGAAAAATCCAGCGGCGCCGGAAATTCAGCGCGTTTTCCCTCGAAATAACCGTTAGCCCACTCAACCGCGCTCTTTACCCATTTAGGCTCTTTCGAAATATCGCCAACTATCTGAACCGTTACTAACCCGTTTTGTCTTCTCGCCTCTTTTTCTGTTAGCCCGAAAATAAACCTCGTTACGCCCGCCTCTGTCCATTCGAGCAAAAGCCAGCCTGACTCGTTCTTCCATATATATCTTTTCTTTTTCATGACTCCACCATCTCCTCGCCCCTTTTTTTCCTGTGAAACGACACCGCAAACCGGTGCGCCTCGGCGATTACCCTCTGCACAAGCCACGCCGCAGGCTCTTCAGGCGAAAACACAACCGGTATTTTCTCGCCCATTATGTGCGAAATTCCAGACTTCTTGGCATAACCGGCGACTAAAATCGGATGCTCGTAACCAGCGTCCGCGATCCCTTCCTCCACGGCTGTAATCTGCCCCTTGCCCCCGTCAACGATTATGAGATCCGGCGTAGGCTCTTGCCCGTTGCTGACCCGACGTAAATAGCGGGCCGCCATCTCCCGCATGGACGAAAAGTCATCCGTTCCGCCGCTCCGTATAATAAACTTCCGGTAACCGTCCTTATCCGGCCGGGCGTCCAAAAAGGAAACCGCCGAGCCGACGGTGTTTCGCCCCTGAGTAGTCGAAATATCGAAGCCGGCGATGCGGTGAATAGTTTTGGCCGCGTTCAGCCTGCGCGTTAGTTCAAGAGACATCGTGCGGCACTGTTCGCGGTCGAGATTCTCTTTACGCGATTCGTTTTCGAGCCGTTGCGCCGCGTTGGCGACAGCGTTGTCCGCCATTTTTTTCTTTTCGCCCCTCTTCGGGACGATCAGCTTCACCGCCCGACCGGCGCGGGTCTGCAACAGATCCTCGAGAAGTTCGTGATCCTCAATCTCGTGGCTGGCAATAATTTCGCGAGGCAGCGAGCTCGCCTGATCGTAATATAGTTTTAGAAAAGCCCCGAGCGTTTCGCCCGCGGTTTCGCCGGGCTGCACTTCGAGAATAAACGGTTCGTGCCCGATGAGAAGCCCGCGCCGCACGAGCATCACCTCGGCGCAGGCGAGACGCTCGCCGACCGCAACGCCGACTACGTCCCGATCCCTCTTATCGGCGAAGACGACTGTCTGTTCCTGATTGGCAACGCTTTCGAGCGCCTTTAGCCGATCCCGAAGAAGAGCGGCCTTTTCGAATTGCTGTCCCCGCGCCGCCGCCTTCATTTCCGCCTCAAGCTCCTTCACCGCATCCGACGCGCGCCCTTCGAGAAACATCGACGCCGCCCGGACATGGCGTCCGTATTCCTCCGGCGACACGAGTCCTGAGCACGGTCCCGGGCACTTTTCTATGTGGAAATACATGCACGGCGCTTCTTTCATCTTGTTGCAAAATCGCAACGGAAACACGCGCTGCAGAAACCGAAGCGTTCCGCGCACGCCCGTCACCGACGAATATGGGCCGAAATACCGCGCTCCGTCATTCTCCGCGCGCCGCGCGAACTCAAGCCGCGGAAACGGCTCGTTCGTGAGCTTCAAAAACGGATATCCCTTGTCGTCCTTGAGGAGGATGTTGTAGCGCGGCCGGTGTTTCTTGATCAGCGTCGATTCGAGAAGCAGCGCTTCAAGCTCGTTGCCGGTGATGATGAAGTCGAGGTCGCGGATTGCGGCTACAAGACGCCTCGTTTTTTCGGAATCCTGATGCCCTGAATGAAAATAGCTTGATACGCGGTTGCGGAGCGATTTCGCTTTGCCGATGTAAATGATTTTGCCAGCGGCGTTTTTATAAATATAGATGCCCGGCTTGCGCGGCAGGTTTTTTACTTTCTGTTCCAAAGACTCAGGCATCAGGCTTCATCCGCAAATTGTTTTGTTACATTATAATACCGATTCCATCATTGTTGCGAGAAGTCTTTCAGACACAAAATATTTGAGATGGAATATGGTTTTCGAATGATGTAAAATTAGCGGACGAGAGAATTGAATCCGAATCCGCCATCATGATTCGGGCTCAGTTATTCATAGCGGGAGGCGAAAAGATGATAACGGACGGCGGCGGAAAGATTTTTAACATAGGGATCGTGGGGCTTGGGAACAACGGATTGATGCACATGAACGGATTCGCGCGGCTGCCCAACAGCCGGGTGGCCGCCGTGTGCGACCTCGACGCGGGCATGCGCGAGAACGCGCTATCGGCTCTGAAGGACGATTCTGTTTTTTCGACAAACGACTATAAAAAACTCTGCGCCATGGAAGAACTGGACGCGATCAGCATCTGCACGCCGACATATTTTCACATGCCGATCGCTCTCTGCGCGCTCGATAACGGCAAGGACCTGCTTCTCGAAAAACCGATCGCGCCGACGATCGCGGAAGTCGACAAGCTGATAGAACGCGCGTTCGACACAGACCGTATCGTTCAGATCGGCCTTGTTTACCGCTACTGCAACCTCTACCGCACGGTCGGCAAAATGGTCGAGCGCGGCGATTTCGGGAACGTGATGATGGCGTACTGCAACGAGTTCCGCGACAACTTCCCGACGCAGTGGTTCTTCGAGACGGCGAAGTCTGGCGGCGCGCTGCTCGATAAGGATTGCCACCACTTCGACCTCTTCAGTTGGTTCATACGCAGCCGGCCGGAAAAAGTGTACGCGATGGGCGGCCAGCATGTTGTCAAAGGGAAATCGATCAAGGTCAACTGCGGATACGCGCCGGACCAGGACGCGATGATAAAGAAACCGGACATCGTGGACCACGCGTTCGTGCTGATCGAGTATGCGAATAAAGCGCGCGCGAATCTCGGGCTGTGCATGTACGAGGTCGAGCCGCTGACGGGACTGGAAGTCGGCATAATGGGGAACAACGGAGCGCATCTCGTGGCGAAACGCGACGCGGTCCTTACCGCCGGCGGCGGCCCGCTCGGCGAGATCCGGGAAATACCGGTGGACTATGTCAACGACAACCACGGCATAGGCCACATCGGCGCCGACGTTCAGCACGTGGAATTCCTGAGATGCCTTCAGGACCGCAAGCTGCCATACGCTAACCTGCTGAACGCTCGCGAATCGATGGTGATCGCGATGGCGGCAGAGCGCTCGATAAAAGAAAAACGAGAAGTTTTCATAGAGGAATTCAGCAGTCCTGCGATTGCGAAGCTAATGAAGAAATACAGCGCTGAACTTTCGCGGCCGACTCCCGCCCCCCTCCCTCCGCCGGCGCAAAAAAAAGAAAAAAAGCCGACGCGCGAGAAACTCATCGTCGACACGTTCACCGACCTCGTTCGATTGCTGATGGGCAAACAGCCGCGCGGCGCCGCGCTCCCGTTCACCGAGGAAACTTTCGCCAACATGGCGAAAAGAATGAACGCCGACGCCCGCTACCGGAAACTGACAAAAAGCCTGAACGCGGTCCTCGCTTTCGATTATCCCGGCTGCCCGCGAGTCACAATGGACATAAAAGAAGGCGCGCTCGAAGTCATACCCGAGCGGCTGCACGTCAAGGAAGATGCCGCCATTATTTTTACCGAAAAAGGGTGGGAGAACATTCAGGCCGGCGACAGCCCTTACAAGCTGTTTCTCACCGGACAAATGAGGATCGCCGGCGACGTCAACAAACTGTCGCCCTACGCGGACGCCTTCGTCGGAATCGGAAAGTTTCTCGCTGAAGGATGAAATGTTTTTCATTTGCCCAATCAGCGCAAGTGTGTTGCAAATGAGTAATAGTTCTTCAAAGAGGCAAACATAAAGTGACTCCCGCGCAGTATCGATGAGTGTAAGCTTATTACAGGGAATTGAATGCTCCTGTAACTAATCAGCAGTGTTTTTCGCACATTGTCGGTCATTATTTTCCTTCAAAAATTGCAGTAATCCTTTCAGCGTTTGTGATATAATCACACTTATTTAAGCAGGCGGTCAAAAGAGGCTTGGAAGAGAAACGTTATAAAAAAAACCGCAGTATCGTCACAAGGGTCAGTGTAACCGTAGGCATTCTGATACTGATCTGCTCAGGTGGAATTCTTTATTATTACACGAACAGAAACACAGGGCTCTACCGGCATGAAATGGAATTATATGCCCGCCAGATAGGGCGGCTCGCAGCCACTACCATCGTGGAAAACCTGTCGATGGAAGATTCCTATGCCGTGGCGCGGGACATGTCGGCTTTTATCAGCCGCTTCCAGGATGTTGCGCGTATCGAGGTAAAATCCAAGGATGGCAAGTCCCTTTTTGTTTATAAAAACAAGGCTGATAAAAGAAAAACCGTTTCGGCATCCGCTGATGTTATTATGATGAACGAGAAGCTCGGAACAGTCACCGTCAGTTACCCCTATGGAGATTTTCTGTCCGACACGCGCGAACGCCGGTTTGAATCCATAACCGAGATGGCCGCCGAACTAATCCTCAAGGACATGAAGCAGGACAGCATGGGACCGGCGGCAAACAAATTGAGTGAATTTTTCAGGGAGAAGCAAAACATACTTTTTGTTTCTCTCCTCGATGAAAACGGCTCTGTGGTTTTTTCCGAACCACCGACCAAGGAATTGCAGAAGAAATATAAAATCAAAATAATTGAAGAAAACACAGCCAATCCGGACAGTCCTTTTAATAAGAGCGACGGTATGGCCGGGGATATTCACTACACGCAACACGAGAAACTTCTCTTTGATCCCGACGGCGAGTACGGCGTTCTGAAGATCGGCTACGGCACGAACGATTTTTTCAGGGAAAAGAAAAAGTTGTCCCTTCAACTCGCGGCGATCATCGCCCTGTTCGTCATCGGCTCGGTCGGACTCGCCATCGCTTTTTCATTCCGGCTAACGCGCCCTATCCTGTATCTGGCGCGCATCGCCCGGAAGATCGGGGAGGGATTTCTGGACGAGCCGGTGGTGGTGAAAACCGGCGGTGACGAACTTGAAGCTCTCGGCAACGCTATGAACGAAATGATTCACGGCCTCAAAGAACGCAACTTAGTCAAGGACACGTTCTCGCGGTACGTTACCAGCCAGGTGGCCGAGGAACTGCTCAATAACCCCGATGCGCTCGGCCTAGGCGGGAAAAAACAATTCGTAACTATCCTCTTTTCCGATATCAGGGGATTTACGAGCTTTTCAGAGAATTTTCCACCTGAGGAAGTAGTCGAGCATCTGAACGAATACCTTTCGGCCATGGTGGGTATTGTCTTTAAGCATGAGGGCACACTTGATAAATTCATCGGCGACGCCATCATGGTGATTTTCGGCGCCCCGATGACGCGCGAAGACGATGCGATTCGCGCCATGCGCACCGCCCTCGAAATGCGCGAAAAGCTGGCGGAACTGAACGCGAAATGGGAACGGCAGGGTAAGAAGCCGTTCGAGATTGGCATCGGAATAAATTCCGGAGAGGTCATCGCGGGCAATATCGGAGACATACGACGCATGGAGTATACCGTCATCGGCGACAATGTGAACCTTGCCTCGCGCATCGAATCGCTGACAAAAGACTTCGGCGTCCCGATCATCATCAGCCGAAGCGCGTATAAACTGGTGGAAGATTTTGTCGAGGTAAAGAATTTGGAAAGCGTGAACGTGAAAGGGAAAGAAGCCCGGGTGGAGATATACGCTCTGATCGGATTGAAAGCGCGGGGAAAAGAATAAAGATAATCGCAGAGTTCGTTTTGATATACGCGAGGAATCCATAATGAGCAAAAAAAACATTCCATCCACTTTACTGTTTATTTCTTTTATTGTACTGCTCACTACAGGCCTACTACATCTCGGCAAAAATGCCGCCGCTGCCACAGCGAATGAAAAATATAAATTCTACATGTTGAGGATAGGGAACGTAGCGGGCGAGTCTGAAGGCGAGTTAGGCGTGATGTTGCGAAAAACCGTAGCCGCACTTTCAAATGCCACCGGCTACGATATCGAATACCTGTCCGTGACGAGCGAGAAATTCGATAACGCTCTTGATAAGGAGGAAGTGGATTTCACGATATTCGGATCAGAGACATATTCCTACCAGAAGGACGGCTACCTTAGCAATTATATTCCGCTTGCGACCCCCGCCTTTTTCGGGAAGTCAACACATAAATATTGTCTCTTCGTCAACAAAGAACGCGGGATCAAAAGCATATCCGGTCTTGCCGGCGCGAAGCTTCACATATCCCCTTACGGGTACGGCTGGGGGCATCTGGCGGAATTTTTAGATGACGCCGGCATAAAGCAACCCGTGGGTGAATTCTTCAGCGAAGTCATACCCGCAGACAACATGCAGACAGCAATGATGCTTCTCAAGACAGGTGACATAGATGCCTTGTTCGACCAGACCGACGAGACTGATTACATTCTTTTCACAAACAGCGAATTGAAGAAAAACATTACAACCCTCGTTTGTTCAAGTGAATATACAAACGTTCCGATGCTCTATAGGAAGGGCTTGCCAGACGAGATGATTGCAAAGGTGGGCAAGGCGTTGATTGGCGCGCATAAATCAAAAAATTTCCAGGATGTGAGGATGATATTCGCCGCGGTCAATCTAAGCTTTAAGAAAGTATCGAAAAATGACTATGATGCGTTTAACAAATATTACGATTACGCTTGGAATAAAGGATACTACAGCGAGGTGTACGATGCGTTACCGCAGCCTGAATATAAGGAAGCATACAAGGAGCCGGAGGATATTTTTCGAGGGAAACACAAGGAGTTTGTGGAAATAGAAATAATGCTCGGAAAAGGAGATTTCAAAAAGGCTGCCGCAATGATCAAACGCCTGAAGCGAAGCGTGAAAGACAAGAGGCTTGATGAGATAGAAAAACAGGTGGGCATTTTAGCTGGTGGCGGAGTTGGGAAAGCTATGAAAGGAAACAAGTGTCCGTCGAACATGGTAAACGTGCTCGCAGGTGAGTTCACCATGGGCTCTGACACCCCGATGACAGATGAAAAGCATACCCATAAAGAAAAGACCGGCGCGTTCTGCATAGACATGTATGAATACCCGAATATAAAGGACGTCAGGCCGAGAGTTGGGGTGAAATGGAGCGAGGCTAAATCATTGTGCGCGGCGCAGGGCAAGCGGCTGCCCACAGAGGCGGAATGGGAGAAAGCGGCGCGGGGGGCGGACGGCAGGATGTATCCTTGGGGTAATGAATGGAATCCTAAAAGCGCCAACGCGTCTGGAACAGGCGACGGATATGCAAAGACCGCTCCATCGGGAAGTTTTCCTCGCGGGAAAAGTCCTTATGGCGCTCAAGACATGGCGGGCAATCTTTGGGAGATGGCGTACGACTGGAATTACTATTCCATTATGAAGCCAAAGCCGTGGAAGAGCGGCAAGGACATCTTTGTTCTGCGCGGCGGCTCGCGGAACAGCAATACCGAGAGTGTCCGCGCCTCCTCCTGCATCAGGAGCATCAACGTCTGGTTCACCGACGTCAGTTTCCGGTGTGCCCAAGATTTATGATTTACGCTCTATCCTTTTTCCCGTTGCCAGCGCGCATCGCCGGCGACGTCAACAAACTGTCGCCCTACGCGGACGCCTTCGTCGGAATCGGAAAGTTTCTCGCGGAAGGATAAGTAATCATTCGTTTGATTACATACGACGCGTATTAATGCGCTTTCCGCGTGAAAGCGTCTGGAAGAATCCGGCATATTATGAACGCTTTCCATTCCTTATGCTTTTCGACAATTGCGATGCTGGGATAATACAACTAAATGTATTTAACGGCTATTCCTTGCTCGACTTTCGCCTGGAAATCGCTATTAGAAATATTCCCGCAATAAATGGCGCGATGCAAAAAAACATGTAAGATAAATATGCAATATTGCTGGTTTGTCCCGTGATTTCATTTGATCTAAATTCAAGAAGCAAAAATCCAACAGCAATAAACACAGAAAAATTAATTAAAAGCCATCCGGTAATTCTCTTCATGTCGATATAATAATTCCGGCCTGTGTCGTTTTTTCTTAAAAATATTTTTGGCATTTCATTAGTGATAACTTTGAATGGGGACATATTTAAAGCGGTTTTAATATATTTCCTCACTGTCAAATACGCATAAATCAGTAAAGGAATCACGAAAAATACCACATGCATATTCCGGGTGAGCAGAAAAAAATCGTAACATCCATGAAAAAGAGCTGCAATAATTAATCCATTTAAAACAATTAAAAATCTATTTTCATTCCTGAATTTCGCAAGCCCCAAATAAAATCCTATAATAGCTCCGAAAAACACATGGCCCGGGACTGATAATAACGCTCTTGAAACGCCGGTCACATATCCCGACGACATTACATACAAGATATTTTCAAAGGTTGCGAAACCGGCAGCCGCCGCGGCGCCATACACAACGCCATCCATCACCTCGTTAAACGCATTGTCCCTATAGGCTTTATGCATCGCCATGAGTTTTGCAGACTCTTCAACAATTCCTATGCAGATTATTGTGCAAAATAAAAAGAAGCCGACTTCTTTGTTCGCCATTTTATGAGGAGAATAACCCCATAATGAAAACAGTATTTTTTCTGTAAAACCTGCCGGCAACGTGTATGCCATTCCTAAAAAAAATGTTTTCCAAATAAGCGTCGCCGGCTCTTTTTCATACTTGTCAGCCCTAAAAAACAGCCACATTAAAAACAAACCAGGAACGATAGAAATTATCAGAAGTAATAGGCGGTTCATATCCGGATTTTAGCTTTCAGCAAATAGATGCGAGCGAAAAAGAAAATAATTATGAAACAATCCGATTGCGTTTCGTCACCAAAACCGCCGATCAGCGGTTATCGATAACGCGCTTGACGGCGGCGCCGTCGCGGACGATTGTGCTCGGTTCGACCAGCTTCAGGTGTATCGCGATTCCGAGCACGGTCTGCACCGCTTTTTCGAGCTTCTGGTGGAATTCCCTCAGCGCTCGCATGCCGTCCAAAAACAGGCTTTCGGTCACTTCGACCAGCAACTGCACTTCGTCTTTGGATTCCCGGCTCTCGACTACTATCTGATACTCGGGCAGGTCGCCTACTAAATTTCTCAGCACGGCTTCGATCTGCGCGGGGAAGATGTTGACGCCGCGCACTATGATCATATCGTCCGTGCGGTGGAAAACGCGCGCCATGCGGGCGAACGTGCGACCGCAGCCGCAAGCCTTGAGGTTCAGCGAGGTGATATCTCCCGTGCGGTGCCTTATGAGCGGGAAGCCTTCCTTCGCAAGCGTGGTGAGCACAAGTTCGCCAGTCGCGCCCTCGGGCAGATTTTCGAGAGTCTCCGGATCAATGATTTCCGCTATGAAATGGTCTTCCTGTATGTGGAGTCCGGCGCGGGCTTCGCATTCTCCCGCGACGCCGGGGCCGAGTATCTCGGTCAGCCCGTAGTTGTCCGTGGCTTTAATCAGCAGCCGTTCTTCAATCTCGGTTCTCGTTGCTTCAGACCACGGCTCGGCGCCGAACAACCCGATTCTCAGACTCAGCGATTTCGGGTCTATCTTCATCTCTTCAATTTTATCAGCGATTGTGATGGCGTAAGCCGGAGTGCAGGCGAGCGCCGTGGTCTTGTAGTCTTTAATGATTTTGACCTGCCTGTCGGTGTGGCCGACAGAGGTCGGGATAACAGAGGCTCCGATCCGTTCTGCGCCCTGATGGAATCCGAATCCGCCGGTGAAAATGCCGTAGTCGAAAGCGATCTGAATAACGTCGTCGCGCGTGACGCCGGCGGCGAACATGATGCGCGCGCACAGATCGCTCCAGTTTTTGAGGTCGTTGCGCGTGTAGCCGACGACTGCGGGCAGGCCGGTCATTCCGCTCGACGAGTGAATTCGCACGATCTCGCGCAGCGGGACGGCGAACATGCCGTACGGGTAGCTGTCGCGCAGGTCTGCCTTAGTCGTGAACGGAAGCTTGCGCAGGTCTGCGAGCGACTGGACGTCCTCGGGCCCGAGCTTTATTTCGTCGAATTTCTTTTTGTAGAAAGCGACGTTCTTATAGCAGCGATAGACAATGGCCTGCAGGCGCTCAAGTTGGAGCTGGGCGATGTCGTCGCGACTCAGCGACTCAATTTCCGGGTTCCAGATAGGCATTATTCCCACACCTCCTTGTACCCTTTTCCGAGATAAGCTCTTTTAACAGCTTTGTTTTCCAGAAGCTCTTCGACCGAGCCGTCGATAGCGACGCGCCCGGTTTCGAGCACATATCCGCGGTCGGCGATTGAAAGCGCCGCGCGCGCGTTCTGTTCGATCAGCAAAATGGTTACGCCTTCACCGCGCAGCCTTTTCAAAGTCTTAAAAATGCCCGAAACGATGATCGGCGCGAGGCCCATGGATGGCTCGTCGAGCAGCAGAATTTTCGGGCGCGCCATGAGGCTGCGCGCGATAGCGAGCATCTGCTGCTCGCCGCCGCTGAGCGTGCCGGCTGACTGGCTGAAGCGTTCCTTGAGAATCGGAAACAACTCTTCCGCGAGCTTGATGTCCTCGTTAATCTCCGCCTTGCCGGCTGACCGCGCGCGGTGGTAGGCGCCGAGAAGCAAATTGTCCCGGACGGAAAGCGAGGAGAAAACCTGCCTGCCCTCCGGAACCTGAGAAATGCCGCGCTTAACTATTTGAGCGGGCGAAAGCTTATGGATCGGCGCGTCGCGCAACAGAATCTCTCCGGCCGCCGGGCGCAGCAGGCCGCTGATCGTGTTCAGCAGCGTGCTCTTGCCCGCTCCGTTGGCGCCGAGAAGCGTCACAATCTCGCCCTCTCGCACATGGAACGATACGCCTTTCAGCGCGCTTATCGCTCCGTAATTCACTTTTAGGCTTCTAACTTTTAGCATACTGCAACCATCGCGGGCGGATACCCCGCTCCTGTGTATCAAATGAATAAGCCCGAATCCCTATCGGCGGATTCGAATTATAGGAAGACCCTGCCGCAACGGCCTGGCCCGCCCCGGCGGCTTATTTCAGCAAAACCCACTTGCCTTTTTCTATCTTAACCATCACGAACGCATCCTGCGTCAGCCCGTTGTGGTCCTTGGCCGAATAATTAAAAACGCCGTCCGTGCCGATGAAACCCTTTTTATTCTCAATGTCGGCGCGAATCTTCTCTTTGTCCGGCCCGACATTTTTCAGAGCGTCGAAAACGAGCGTGATCGCGTCGTATGCGTGCCCGCCGAAATGATCCGCGTTTTTGCCATACTTCGCCTTGAAGTCGGCTGCGAACTTCATAAGGACCGGTTTCTGCGGGTCGGTGTCCGGCAACTGTTCGGCGACAATCATGCGGCCGGCCGGCATTACGACGCCGTCCGCGGAGGCGCCGGCGAGTTCGACATATTTGTTATTGGCGACGCCGTGGCTCATGATGAGCGGAATCTTCATCCCGAGCTGTTTCATGTTGCGCGTGACGACCGCCGGCCCCGGATTCGTGCCCCAGCAGACAATCGCCTGCGCGTTCGTGCCTTTGATCCGCGTCAACTGAGACGTCATGTCCGTGTCAGTTCCGTTAAATGTTTCTTTCGCGACAATTTCGAAACCGTGTTGCGGAGCGGCATTTTCCATTTCGTTCCGGCCGCTCATGCCGAACGCGTTGCTGTCGTTTATAAAAGCTATTTTATTAACTCCCTGTTTTTCCAGATAGGACAGAATCTGGCCGACAGAGTGCCGGTCGGTCTGCGCCACCTGAAACACATACGGTTTAATTGGGTCAGAGATTTTCACGCCCGCCGCGCATGAGACGAGCGGCGTTTTCTTTTCCTCCAACCGGTTTACGACGGCGAGCGTCGTTCCCGTGAGGCTCGGCCCGATGATCGCTATTACATTGTCTTTTTCAAGCAATTTGTTCGCCGAAGTGACCGCTTTCGCCTCTTCGCTGGCGTCGTCCTCGACGATCAGTTCTACTTTATGGCCGTTGATTCCGCCGGCCTTGTTTAAATTTTCAACCAACATCTCGGCCGCTTCCTTTTCAGGAGTTCCGATGGGCGAGCCCGTGCCTGTCACGGAAAAAATCGCGCCGATTTTATATGTTTCCGACGCGGCCGATTCAGCGCTCTTGTTCTTTTTTGCGCAACCCGCGGCGAACACAAGAGCAACCGCGAGCGCGCCGATAAATACGAACAACAGTTCTTTTCTGACTTTTTTCATTCTGATGCCTCCCGTTGACGATTTTTGCTGCGCGAACAAAGCAAAATCAACTGAAAATATGGTCAACGTCTCAGGCGTATTCCAAATCCTCTCCGAGATAAGCGGAGATGACTTTCGGGTCGTTTTGCACGTCCCGCGGAGCGCCGTCGGCGATTTTAACGCCGTAATCTATCACGACTACTTCATCGGAAATATTCATAACGAGTTCCATGTCGTGTTCGACGATCAGAATAGAAATTCCCTGGCTGTTGAGCTTGACGATCATGCGGCCGATCTCTGCCGTTTCCGAGGAATTGAGGCCGGCCGCCGGCTCGTCGAGCAGCAGCAACTCCGGTTCGGAAGCGAGCGCGCGCGCGATTTCGAGAAGCCGCTGTTTGCCGAACGGCAATGAACCGGCGGGCAGATTCGCATCGTCAGCGAGGCCGACCACTTCGAGCTTCTCAGCGGCCGATTCACGGATCGCCTTCTCCTCGCGCCTCATTCCAGGCGTTCGGAATATCGCGCCGGCGATTCCGGATTTGAACCGCCGGTGGCAGCCGACCATCACATTTTCCAGAACGCTCATGTTGTGGAAAATCTGAACGTTCTGAAAAGTGCGGCAGAGACCTAAATAAGCCATCCTGTGCTGCGGCAGCCGTTCGAGCCGCTTGCCTTTGAATATAATGCTGCCGGATGTCGGCCTGTAAACGCCGCTGATCAGGTTAAAAACCGTGGTTTTGCCCGCGCCGTTCGGGCCGATAAGCGCCTTTACCTTGCCCGCCGTCACATTAAAGTCCAGTTCGTTGACCGCTAAAAGCCCTCCGAACCGCATAGTCAGTTTTTTTACTTCAAGCAGCGTATCAGCCATAATTATCCGGCTCTCTTCGAGAGCGCCGACCTTATTTTGCCGGTCAGCAATTTGCCGCCGCCCAACAGGCCGGCCGGCATGAATATTACAACCACAACCAGTATAAACCCGTAAATAATAACGTCGTAATCCTTAGCGCCGCGCAGGAATTCAGGCAGCGCGGTAAGAAGCGCCGCGCCGATAACTGCGCCCCACACGCTCTCCGCGCCCCCTATGATTATCATCGTCACCACCAGTATCGAGTAGCTCAAACCAAAACCGGTCGGACTGATGAACGAGACGTAATGCGCGTAGAACCCGCCCGCCAGACCGGCGAATGCCGCGCTCAGCACGAATACCCTGACTTTGTAACCGCTTACATTGACCCCCATCGCCGCCGCCGCCACTTCGCTTCCGTGCAGCGCCCGCAGCGCCCGCCCGGCTCGCGACCGCACTACGTTTATCGCAATCAATACGCATAGAATCGCGAACGCCCAAAACAGATAGTAATACTCCAAATCGCCCGAAATCTCGCGCTTGAAAAAATCCAGCGCCGGAATGCTGACTATGCCCGACGGGCCGCTTGTCATCACCGCCCACTCGTTAAAAACGATATGCGCGATTATGCCGAAACCGAGCGTGGCCACCGCGAGATAGTGGCCTTTAAGCTTAAGCGTCGGCTGACCGACGATCCACGCTATCAGCGCAGACAGCGCCA
>JBAYJY010000086.1:0-18903 GCA_041664945.1 bacterium
AGCTTAATATTTTCTCGCCATATCTCCTGTCAGACTTGCTCGACGATAAATGGAAATCGCTTCCATTTATACCATCTTCTTGCCAACTCGTTCTGGAGGGATTTTGATTGAACACAAATGATTTTTAATGATAAAATAATGTAAACTGAAATTTGTGGAGAAATGAATGCAAACATACGTGAACCCGTTTATAAAAACTGTTTTAATAACATCTTTCTTCTGCTTGTCTTTGATTATTCGTCCTGCAACGGCGTTCGCGGACGCTATTTGCGCGGCGCATCCATGCGTTTTCATGACCCCTGCTGATGTAAAGGATTTGAAGCTGACTATAGAGAACTGGGATAAGGCAAAGCAGTATTTTGAAAATCTTAAGCTCATGACTGACGCATACCGGGCGCGAGAGTTGGAAATTCCGGCGCTCGGCGGCATTTATACGCAACGATATATCTGCCCGATTCACGGTAAGTATCTGCGATTCAATCTCGATCAGCCGCACAAACATTTCTGCGATATTTGCGGAAAGTATTATGAGAGCGCGGAGCTCGACGGCTGTTGGCGCGAATACAAACACATGATGAATATCGAGTACGCGCTTAATGCGGCGCTTGTCTATCAATTGACCGGCTACACTGAGTATGCGGCGTGGGCGCGCAAGGTTCTTGTCAGTTACGCGGAAAAATACAAGCAATATCCGCCGCATGGGGGCCCTGCCGGACTCGGCAGGCTTACGAGCCAGTCGCTCGACGAGGCGGTTCTGCTGATCAACGCAGCAGCCGCTTTCGACCTGATAGCCGACTCGCCCGTAATGTCCGACACCGACCGCGAGTTGATACCGCGCAAGCTGCTCGTTCCCGCCGCGCGCCATGTTGAAGGCTATCCGTTCGGTATACACAACATACAGGTATGGCATTCAACCGCGATGCTCGTTTCCGGGTTGCTCGCCGGAAACAGTGAGCTTTCGGACAGAGCTGCCGCGACGCTGCGCGAAGAGATAGAAAATGGAATAACTCCGGACGGCCTGTGGGATGAAACCTCCGTCGGCTACCACCTTTACGCAATGAAACCGTTTTCAGTCCTTTCCGCCGTTTGCAGGAATCAAAAGCTGGATGTTTGCGCAAATCCGAAATTCCGAAAAATATTCACCGTTCTTCAAGAATTAACAATGCCGAACAATTTTAATCTACCCGCGATCAACGATTACAGGCACAACGTCAACCTTGCCGAGATGCTCCCGGGCGCGATCGCCGCGAGATACGCATTCGAAGACAAGTCGTTCGACACATTAATCCAGACATTGCTTGGCAGCGATCTTAACAACTGGGGTTTCATTTATCTGCGTAAACCTGAGACGGATCAAAATCAGACGCGCTGGAAACCTCCGGCGAAGTCGAGCCACCTGCCGGGGTCAGGCCTGACCGTTCTGCGCCGGGACGGCATGTACGCGCTGACAAAATACAATCCCACCATAGGCGGCCACGACCACAACGACCGCCTCGAAGTCCTTTTCGAAAACGGCGACAGCGAACTCTATCCCGACCTCGGCACCGTTCCATACGGTCACCCGTTATACAGGGCATATTACCGGCGCACGGAGGCGCACAACACGCTTATGGTCGACAGACAGCAACAGAATCCGTCCGCTTGCGAACCGCTGCATTTTTACTACGAGACGGATTTTACCGGAGTGACCGTCGAATGCAAAGAGATTTACAAGGGCGCGACCATTCGCCGGACGCTCGTTCTGGCCGGCCGAGCGCTAATTGACGTAACCGTCGCCGATTCAACGGCAAATCATATTTATGATTGGTTTTTACACGTTAATTATAAAGAAGATGCAGTCAATCCGTTTGCTCAAAACGCAAGTAAGTTAGACTCGATCTCTCCGAACCCGGAGATCGTCCTCAAGGAGCTATCGCAGTTGGAAAACGGCGATTCAATTCAGTTTCAACCCGCCGCCGATACCGCAACCGGCCCAAGCATCGCATTTTATTCGTCTAACCCGATCACTCTCTACAAAGGATATGCCACCGGATTCAGGCCTGATGAAACAATGCCTGTCATGATGTGGCGTCAGGAAGGCAAATCCGCTGTCTTTGCCGCAGTGACGCGCCATAGAGGAAGTGACATCAAATCATCCTCAATCAAAGGGAACGAATTTATCGTTGATATGAACGGCGGCAAAGAGATATCAATTTCGCTAATAGACGGAAATATTATAGAAAAATAAATTTTGAGTTTTGATGTTTTTAGAATTATCTTCCGGGAATGAAAACGCCGATAGCATTGGAAACAGCGCGTGAAGCGCCGTCGCTCGGACTGTTGACCGTCACCCCGTTTATGACAAGCGAGCTCGACCCGCCTCCGTCCATTCCGATGGCGTTAATCGCGCCGAACGATTTCATGAACTCAGCGAGTTCCCAATAGGTGACGCCTACGCTGAACTTCCGCTGCCGGCCGTCTATTACGACCAATAGAAGCTGTCCGTCCGCAGTGCTTCCGATCGCTGTCGCGGGAATCCTGCCGCGGAAACCCTGTCTCAAATTTTCATCCTTAGATTGTTCCAGAACGCACTCGCCGTTCTTTAAAAGCATCGGGCCGCCGGTGATTGCGTTATGAACATCGAGCCATGCCGGGTCGACGACAAAATACAACCTTACCGAATCGCCGCGTTTGAACCAGTTGAAATACTTCTCGCTGTCTCCGTGAAGGGATAGCACGAATCCATCATTCGGAATAAGGGAGTCTCCGTAATCGAGTCCGACCACACGTTCGCCGGACACCCGCACCTCGCGCCCGTTTTCGTTTGTGTTCGTTTTAGCGCCGTACTCAGGCGTGAAAACAAGCGATTCGTCATTGCGACGCTTGCGATTCATTCCCCAAAGGAAAAAGTATTCACCGGTTTTTTCCATATATATGATGCCGCGCGTCTTCGGATAGCCGAAAAGCGGAACCTTCTGCTCGGTCAGTCCGAATGCGCTTCTGTATGTGTGCGAAAAGTAAACGGTGCGCCCGTTGATCATCATGAATCCGACCGGGAATGGATCGGAGGAACTGCGGTTGAAGAAAGAGCCGTTGATGGCGACGGATGCGCCAGTGCGGCGCGCCATCGAAGCAGTTGTTTCAAGCGAATCGAGCCGATTGTTGGCGAGGATGGGCCTTATGTCTATTCCAGGTTCGCTGAGCGAGATCTTTACGACATGCGCATGAAGAGGCAATCCGTTTACCGTCATTCTGATATGCGAGTAATTGATGCCAGGAGCGATGGCTTTGTTCCAGCGCTCGATCGTTTTGAAACTCGCAGCCCGCGCTGGAGAATATGCGACAGCGAGCGTTAGCAATACGATTAACGCGCTAATGAACCGGTTGAATTTAGCTCCGCTATGCAGCATAATGTCCTGACAGGCAAAAGGCGCAAAGATATATGAAAAGAATATGTAAAAACATATCCACCGTCGGTCAAACGCGCGCCATAAGCCGCTCGCCTAAGTGATTATAGCGATATAAAAAAGGATGAAAATGATTATGGAGATAAAAAGTCCGGCCCTGACGGTTGACGCGGCAATCATAATCGACGGCAAATTCGCGCTTATAAAACGAAAGAATGAGCCTTTTAAAGGAATGTGGGCGCTGCCAGGAGGATTCGTCGACCTGGGCGAAAGCGTAGAAGACGCAACACGGCGGGAGGCAAAAGAGGAAACCGGGCTCGATATCGAGTTGATCGCGCTCCTCGGCGTCTATTCCGATCCTAAGCGCGACCCGCGCGGGCACACAGTCTCCGTCGTTTATCTCGCGAAGCCTGTCGGCGGCGAGCTTAAAGCAGCGGATGACGCCGCCGACGCTAAACTCTTCGCGCCGGAAGACGACCCGCTTCTCGCTTTCGACCACGCCATCATTCTTAACGACGCGCTCGAAGCCGCAAAACGCCTGGATTTCATGTAATCGGAGTTCCCAATATCAAAGATATAAAAATCGATCCAAATGGAAAATTCGGCCGCTGGTTCGAAGACGAATACGGCCTGCCTGCGTATGACTACACGTGCGATCAGGACGCCGAACCGGAAGCGACTGCATTCACAACCCAAGGCGGCTCAAATCTGCACTGGCACCAGATCGGCAACGACCGAATAACCGCGATCGTCACAAACCGCGGCTACGCTCAGGCGCTCGAGTCTTCCAGAGGAATCCAATGGCTGAACTATCACGACCCGGAAAGGCTATGCCCGGGAGCCGGTATCGCGCTTGTGTTCGATAGCAATAAGATACGGACTGACTTGTATAAACCCGGCGCTCCGCTCGATGGTTACCGACGCGTCTTCGGAACCGGATATTTCAAGAAAGTCAAAATGATCGGAAAGATGCAGTTCGAACACCGGATATTCGCGCCTTTCGGCGACGATCCGGTCCTGATAGGAGAGATCACCGTCTCAAACAAAACCGATTCCGAACGTAGCGCGGAAGTTCTGGAATTTTTCGGCGTGAATCTGCACTATATGGCGCAGGCAAGCGTTTACATGACGCGCAACAGAATAAGTTACGGCCATTCAGGTGTCGAAGACTTCGCGGCCAGCATATTGCGGAGGTCTTTCGCGATCGGCATGCTCGATGCTGAAGCGCGTCGGACACGCTTCGCCGAACGGTTCAAATTCGACCCGAAAGTATCGGATGACGGAATCATAATGCTGACTCCGCATTTTATCGGCGGGCGCAAGCCGGCGCCGGACGCTCGCGACGCTCGGAACTACTATCCTAAAACCATTTTCGCAGCGCCGCTGAATTTCAACTCCGAATCTCACTATTACGATGCTAACTCGCTAATGACAACAAGCGGAGAATTCAGAAACAAACCGGAAACTTCGTGTAATAACAGCGATTTGATTCACCTTCCATGCCTATGCCTTGGCGGTCCCGTCAACATTGCCCCGGCGGGCGAAGCTGGCGACTCAACTCGATTATTATTCATTTTCGGATATGAAAATCCGGAATATATTAAACAGTTAGTCGAAAAATATAGAGCCGAATCAAGCGAAACAGGTGATTTGTTAGCCAAAACGGCTGAATCGTGGAAAAAACATACGCCGGTGTTTTCAATTCCGGCCTCAATCGATAGTGAATGGATTTCCCGCGAAACGCGCTGGCACGCGTATTACGCTCGCAGCGCGTTTTTAAGCGATGAGCATTACGACTGCCACTTTACCCCTCAGGGCGGCGCATATGAGTTCCTGCACGGCCTACGCGGCGCCGTGCGCGACTACGCGCTATTTCTCGCCGGCCTTATCTACATCGCTCCGGAACGAGCGCGCGAACTGCTCGAATATTGCTTCCGGACAATGACGCCTTCCGGACGCCTAATGTACGCAACATCCGGTTTCGGCAACGCAACAGGCGCAGTCGCGCACGAAAGCCCAAGCGACCTGCAGTTGTTTCTGCTATGGGCGCTCACCGAATATTTGTTTTTTACGCGCGACTTTACATTCTTAGACCATGTGATTCCCTTCTATCCACGCGGCGAAGAAAAATCAACAGTACGGGAACGCGTTACGCTCGCGCTCGATTATCTGTATGGAACAATCGGTTTCGGCGAACACGGATTGATACGAGTCGGAGACGGAGACTGGAGCGACGGGATTTCACTTTTTGCGCGCGACAGGCGCCGATTTGTCGCACAAGGCGAAAGCGTTTTCAATTCAGCGCTTGCGTTATATGTCCTGCCGCGCGTAGCCGACCTGCTCGACGACTGGAACCCAGCCGCCGCCGCGCTCGCACGCGAGAATTCTGAGTCGATTAAACAAAGCGTTCTTAAATGCTGGAACGGAAAGTGGTTCTATCGCGGCTATGACGGCGCCGGGCATCCGATTGGAAATAAACATCTTTTTCTCGAACATCATGCATGGCTGCTGATTTCGCGAGCTCTGCCGGACGATATGGCGGCTTCGGTCATAAAACATATTTATGAAATGCTCGACGAGCCGTCACCGTTCGGCCAATACGTGCTATACCCGCCAAAGAAATCGTTCATGAACATACTAAAACCCGGCTGGGACGTGAACGGCGGCGTATGGTTCGCGATGAATTATCTTCTCACTTGGGGTTACGGCTGTTACGACCCGGATAAGGCTTGGGCCTCGCTGCGCAAAAATTCGCTTGCGATGAAAGCGACGGTCGATCCGAGTATCTGGTATGGAATCTGGAGCGCTCCCGACTGTTTCAACGCGAACCACGCTCAGCGGCCCGGTGAAACATATTTCCATCTGCCGACTCCGACAACGGATTTTCCAATAATGAATCTGAACGTTCACGCAGTGTATCTCGCCGCTCTGATAAAGCTGTGCGGAATCGAGCCGCAAAAAAGCGGCATAACCGTGAAGCCGTTGCTGCCATTCGGAGATTTCAGCATGAGCGCGCCGACATTCGACCTGTATGTCAAAAACAACAAAGTGGAATTCAATAATCGTTTTTCGAAATAATCAGCCTGAGCGCCGCGATCAGATATTGCCAGGCACAAAACCGAAATAGCGTCCCATCCAGTAAGGAGTGATAACGTCGACGCCGGCGAACTGCCTTCCGTCGTCGGAATCCGGCCATTTTGTGTTGACCCCGTACGGAGCGCGCTGCCAAAAGAAATCCTCCATCATCCGGTACTGAACCGGAACGGGCTCGCAGGCCATAGTCGAATGTCCGGGCACGGTTGGAATATCGATCGGGTCGACAACCTTATATGTGGTTTTCGGGCCGCGCGGGAATATGATAAGCGCGGAAACAGCATCGAAAATTTTATCAGGATCGCGTCTGCCCTGAGCGGCAAGATACTGCCATGTGAAGTGCGGATTCTTCTCGCGTCCGGCGCGGCGCTTCGTCGGCGCATCGCATCCGTTCTCCATCGGCGCCTTGTCTTCCCACAGAAATCTCAGAACTTCCCTGTATCTGTTCCTCAGGCTTTCGTTCTTCTCATACCAGACGAGGTCGTAATAGTTGTTGAACAGCAAATTCATATTGAACCAGGCGGTCTCGTAATAGCCGATGAACGATTCACCGTAAACATATAGCTTCTTGAGGAATGAAAGGTAGTTTCGCTCGAAATCGCGGCCGGGTTCCGGGTTGGGGTCTTTAGAGATAAGATTCAGGTATCGTGCGCGCCACATCTCCCGGGATTTTTCGTCCGGCGCTACGTTTGCGGCGAGATCGAACCAATTAAGAAGCAGAGCGGCGTTGAAACCATTCTGCATTCGGGCGGCACTGTTATAAGGATCGTAATGCTTTACGCCTTCCGCGTCGGAAATTGCGTATCCTGACATCAGCCCGTGCCTTGTCATAATGCCGTCAGGATCGACAACCCGCATCTTATTATCCCATATGTGGGTGGCCATCGAAACAATATTCTCGGCGGCGCGCTTTCTGAATTCCTGATCGTCGACGACGTCGTAAACTGCTGCGTTGCCCCAGAACACGCCGGTATACTGGTCGCGGCTCGCGGTTGTCAAAACGCGCCAGCCTTTGTAGGGACCGTCTTTTACAAGATATCTGTGCTCGGCTTCGTTCGGAATGATATGAGGATGGTCGGCTTTGCCAACCCACTCGTCGTTTTCATATGCGCGGCCTATCAGGCCGGGCACGCCGGTGATTTCGCGAAGACGGGTTGTCGCTGCGAGCGACTTATCAAGATTAGCTCGGGCGTATGGCTCTTTAGTGACAGCATAAAAATATGCTGCTCCGGCAAGATAAGTGCCCGTCCATATCGCTGAGTCTCCATAGTTGTAATAGGCGCCTTTAGGATCAATCTCAACAGTCAGTCCATAAGGAGAAAAACGATCCTGATAATCCTTGTTGTATTCACGGGCCTTCGCTTCGAGCCAGCCTGCCTTCGAAGGATCGGTCGCAGCGCGAATCGCATAAAATTCTTTCGCCGAAGCGCCGGAGGCGTCTTTTGCGGACACAATGAAAATGACAATCGCTTCTTTATCGGGAGACGCTGTGACTGTGCAGTCGTCTGAAATCGAAAGCCATGCAGGAGCGCCTTCTTCCGTTGGAGCCTTCGCGCCGAACTTCGCGGCGCCGCCGTCATAAAAAGTTCGCGCGCGCTCGATAGCGCATCCGGAATATGGAGGGACGCCGCCCTGCCCTTCGATTTTAACGGTTGTCTTTTTGCCGGGCTGCGCAACAGGCAGATCGCCGTATAGCAGTCGAAACTTGGCGTCCGTGACAGCGAACAAAATAGTTTCTTCGACGCTCTTTCCCGATGAATCAACCGCTTTTACCTTTGCGGAAGTTCGCGAAACAGCTAAAGGAGTGCCGACGATTGTTCCGTCCGGAGTCAGATTCAAACCGAACGGCAGCTGCCCTGAAGTGACTTCCGTTTTCAGCGGCGCCTGTAACCCGTCGAATGACAGGCTCTGCTCATACCTCAACCCGACCGGAATATTATCAGCGCCGGAAATTTTGATTTTTGACTCCGCCATAGAAACTCTTGAAAAAATAAACAAT
The DNA here is from genome assembly GCA_041664945.1 of bacterium. Taxonomy (GTDB): domain Bacteria; phylum UBP15; class UBA6099; order UBA6099; family UBA6099; genus JBAYJY01. Next base: position 8,479 of record JBAYJY010000086.1, read on the forward strand.
GTCGAGATGGCAATCAAAATAACATTCACTTTTTTTAGATTCATTATAAATACCCGCATAACTTTCAAAATTCCGGATAGACCGCGCATCCGGTTGTTTTGATTCTATCACAAAAACAATTCAGGTCGAATCATAATTAAAAAAAGCATTGTTCACTTGCATCCAAACTCCGGCGCGCTTGACTTTTGACTTCGATTAACCATAATTTTGATTGCAAAAGAGAGGCGCCGGTCGATTTTTGTTCAGGTCTACGGCAGACTCGCAGTAATTTGGGCGTATAGCTCAGCGGAAGAGCGCTTGCCTTACAAGCAAGATGTCCGCGGTTCAATCCCGCGTGCGCCCATAATCGAATTTCTAAAACCCAACAGTACTTTTTTTGATTTTGTATATGTAAGCGTTCATTCACAAATCAACGCAAAGTTTCTATCGAACATTTTTTATCCGGTTCGAAGACATATATATTCGTTCCAGCGCCGTCATCTGGCAGGAAATAGAATTTACCATCTATTAAAGCCATTCCCTCTCGGGTGGCGTCGTTTCCATTCGGCAGAACCGGCAACCCGAACGTACGCGCTACCTGCCACGTGTCGAGTCGGATGAAATCAACAGCGCGATTTCCGGAACACGCGAGAAAAACATTCCAGACTTTGCAGTCCTGATAGCCGTGATCCGTCGGGTTGGGCCGTTTCTCAATCAGGCTGCCGTCTTCTTTCCATTGATAAAATATTTTTGCGTCCCAGTTACCGCCGTAAAGTATTCCGCCGCCGTCTGTCGCAACAATTCCGATATGGTCGGCAACGGGAAACTTTTTAATCGTTTTCAGCGTTACAGGATCGATTTTGAGAACTTTTGACGCCGTTTCCTTAGCATACACGGCAATTGCGACCCATAGAAATTTGCCGTCGAACTGGAGACCGCTTGCATGATACATGAAGTTTTCAGACAGGTTCCTCGTTTTGACTGTCTTGAAAGTGCGGCGGTCGATTTTCCATAGAAGCCCTGATGTTGTGTTCTTATCAACAGACGTTATGAAGATCGAATCTGTTGAAAAAGTGATGCCTTGAACGTGGAACAAGTCGTCCGGTATCGGGCCAATTGTACCGGCAGCCGCAACTCCACACGACTGAGACGCGAATGCGCCGGATGCGAGTAAAAATTCAAATAAAAGCGAAGCTATGAAAATCCGAAAGCATATTGCGCATCTCGATTTCTTTGTCATTTAATTAATCCCAATGTTATTTTATTTGTTCGACAACAGGAACGAAATCGCATTTTATATTTCTCTCAGCGATTGAACAGATTTTGTAACCCCAGGATGAATCGTCAGGTATCTGCGCGCTGGCTGATGTCACTGTCATAAAATCAATGCTGCCTACAACGCGTTCCGTATTGCTGTGAATATGTCCTGATAGATAATATTTAACGCGATATCGTTCGAGAAGCGAAAGAACATCCGCGGCAGGAACGAGCTCCGGCGTAATCTTCTTATCGATATTAGCGAAACCATTCAAAGGGCTGTGATGGGCCAAGCAGATTATTGTAAATCCGCTTTTGTCGGCCGCTGACAACTGCGCTTTCAGCCACTCGAATTGCTTAATGCCCATCGCGCCTTCAGCGTACGAACCCATTTTGTTCATGAGCGGCTGATTCATGAAGTTTCTGAACGGTTTCGGCCAATCATAAGTATCTATTGATACAAACAGGTAATTCCCGATACGAAAAGCATAGTACAGCGAACCGAAATAGTCATTCCAAAATACGGCGCCGTCCTGTTTAGGATTCTTGTCGCTTGTCGTGTAAAGATCGTGATTTCCCGGCGCAATAAAAACTGGGATCTTTATATCATCCAAAATTTCCTGATAGGCTTCCTTGTACTCGTTCTTATAATCGCCGGGCACTGAAACGATATCGCCGGTCATAATGACGAACTGTGCGCCGCTCGACGCCGCTTCGGTGAATATTTTCAGTCTTCGTTCCTTGGGCTTGATCGTTGATTTCGACATAGAAGCCCTTGGATCGCCGACGTGGCTGTCGCTGATGTATGCAAACTTTATTACATCCGGAGCGCTTGCGATGATCCAGACGCTTCTCGGTTGAATATCGGCAATCTCGCCTGATTCGCTCTTCACAGTCACTTTAAAATCATACAAACCGGGCTTAATGTCTGCTTTGAAACCGGCTACATACGATTCATTTCCTGAACTGAGAATATCGGAATCGAAAATATCGTTCACATTCGCGTCAGCGTCTATCAAAGCGGCTTTAATAAGCTTATTTCCGGCGCTAAGCCTTATTGTCATCGTGTTTCCGGATGAAAGATTGACTATCTCCGGGTTGGCGAGCGTCGGTTGCTGAATGACAGTGACAGGAACGGCATATGCATTTGCCGCAATGAATAACAAAATAAGGCACGTCATCAAAACGGTCTTTGTATTATTTTCTGAACATATTTTTATCATCATTAAAACTTCACGCTCACTGATTTGCCGGAATATTTAACAGAGCGGTCCGGCTTGGCTTCCGGCTCCAATCCGACACCGTGTTCGGAGCCGACTACAACGATGTTGAACGATCTTGATTTCAACATCCCGGGAAACGCGCCTTTGCGTTCGCCGATCGTGACGGACTTCGCGGTTTCGTTCCAACTGATCGGAATGACGGCATAAGAGCCTTTCTCATAGTTATAGTTGTCGTTTTCATCTTCATAGATGACGAATTTCGAGTCAGCGCCGGGATAAATCCGCAACTCAATCGGGTCCGACGGCTTTTCCGTAGCGTACTGAAGTTTCGGGCCAAGCGGCACGATTGAGCCGGCGCGGACATAAAGCGGCATAATGCTGATCGGCGACATTGAGTCGATGGTCTGGCCGCCGGCGAGCTTTTCGCCGGTCCAGAAATCGTACCATCCGGCAGATACCGGCAGGTAAACCTTCCGGCTTTTAACCTTCCAGTCATGTAATATCTTAACTTTCACTTCGGATTTCGTGTCCTTTATCAATTGCGCGATCGCGTTGACCTTCTCCTTGTTATACATGGGAACCGTCACCGGATTAACGAGGAACGACGGACCGAACATGAATTGGTCATCAATGCCATAAACATTCCGATCGTTCTTAAAGTCGAAAGGAAGCCCGCGCATCATGGTGTAACCGTCGTTTGTGATTTCCCAGGCGACCGAATAAATGTACGGGAGCATGCGGTAGCGCAAGTTGTCGAATTTTTCGAGAGAATCGTAAGCCCAATCGCCTTTGGAGCCGAACTGCCAGATCTCGCGAGGCGTGTGTGTGCCGTGAGATCGGAAAATCGGACAGAACGCTCCGAACTGGAACCAGCGGACGTACAGTTCGCGGTACTCGTCGTTTTTACAGCCGTCAGCGTAGCGGACAAAGAATGCGCCAATATCCGTCGTCCAATAAGGAATTCCGGCCATGCTGAAGTTGAGACCTCCGGAAATCTGTTTGCGCAGAACATCCCACTGCCCCTCGATATCGCCCGACCATGTCACCGCGGCATTGCGTTGCTGGCCGGCAAAAGCCGATCGCGTAAGTATGAAAACGCGCTTATTAGGCGCTTCCCGCCGTTGATTTTCATAGACGCCCTTTGTCGTCATGAGCGGGAAAGTGTTTACATATCTTGCGTTTATACCGAGTGATATATTGTTCATGCTTTTTATCGCGGCTGCGTGCTCCTCTGGATTCCTGCCGCCTGTGATTTCAGGCTCTGTCGCGTCCATCCACCAGGAATCAATTCCTTTTGAGAAAAGGCCCTTACTCGCATATTTCCAGAATATGTTTCTGGCCTCTTCGCTGTGCGCGTCATAATAAGGGGAATACTTTCCTTCCGGACTTGTCACAATGTGTCCCTTTTTTCCCATTTCTTTGAATATTTCGGAGCCCGGCTCGAATTTTGGCCATATTGATATCATAACGTGAAAATTCATCTTGTGCAGTTCGTCAAATGCCTTCTTGGGATTGGGATAAAACTCTTCATCGAACTTCATCGCTCCCCATCCGTATTTGCCCCAATACATCCAGTCCTGAACAATGTTGTCAATCGGCAGCTTACGGTCTCTGTATTCCTTCCCTATATCGACTAATTCCTGATCCGTCTTGTATCGCTCCTTGCTCTGCCAGTATCCGTAGGCCCATTTCCCAAACATAGGCGCTGCGCCTGTTAAGTCGCGATATCCTTTTATCGCCGAATCCATATCGGGACCGTATACAAAATAGTAATCAATCGCATCAGCCACATCGGCCCACAAAGACATCCCGTCCGCTCCGTCGTGAAATTTGCAAAGCGAGTAATTGTCCCAGTAAATCCCATAGCCGTTTGTCGACACCAAAAAAGGCACGATGACAATCGTGTTCACCTGCGCCATGGCGACATCGTGATTGCGCCAGTTCATGACACCGTCCTGATACTGCCCGAGGCCATAAAGCCCTTCGGTCGGCGTCAACTCGAACGTCTGTTTTGCGTTATATGTTTTTTCTTTGGAGACCAAGACTGGCGGCATATCCCTGCCGCCGTCTTCGCGTTCTCGAAGTATTATGTTGCCTTTCAAGTCTGAGAACACAATCGCGCCTGTCTTCAAGGAAACCTTGGCGATAACTTTTTTCGTGGTAAGTATGGCATAATCGGCATCTGCGGTCAGCCGCCATTCCGGCGTCGGCCGCTTCTTCGGCAACACTACGAGACTTTTAGTTTTCACGACGGACCCTGTCGGCGTATATAGAACGCGAAAAATTCCGTCCGTGACGGCCTGTGTCTTCAGAACGCCGCCCGGCAGATTGAGTATCAGTCCATCTTTCGTCTTTGTGTAATTTTTCGACGGCGTGGCAGCCTCCGAAACAGACATCGCAGAAAGCGCGATCAGAAACGCCGCAATCGCATACCACTTCACTTTTTTCATTTATTGAATCTCCGCTTTCTTTAGTTCAGTTCAGTCAAATACTATCCCATTAGATTTTTCACATCAATACCAACGCAAATCGGAGTTATTAAATAAATTGACGCGATTGAAAAAGAAACGCGTATCACCAGTTTTTACGTCCGCCGGATTTATCGAATATGGCGTCTATAAGCCGCATATTCAAAACGGCCTGCCCGGCGTCGGTTAGAGTCTGACGGCCTTCACGCACGGCGTCACAGAAAGCCTGCAACTGGCAATGATATGTCGTAATAGCAGGAACGCGGATGTTGTCGACACGCAATCCGCGCTGAACGAGAAAAAGATATACATCCTTGATAGTATTGCCCTTCTGCCACGCCGGGCAATACGGCATATCCAGGAAAATGGTTCCTTTCGAGCCTCTGATAAACGCGGAGACCGGAAACAGCAGATCGATGCTACACCCTATATTCCCGAAGACGCCGTTATCAAATTTCAGCCGCGCCACCGTAGTTCCGTCCACGCCGGTTTCCGTAAATGTCGAATGCGCCCATTTGACTTCAGCTTCATCGCAGCCGGCTATCCACCGGCAGAAGTTGACGGGATAACAACCTGTGTCCATAAGAGCGCCGCCTGCGAGCCGCCCGAACATTTGCGGTTTGCTTCGGTCTTTAATCCGATTATTAAATACGGAGTATATCTCTATCACTTCGCCTATGTCTCCGGAGCGAACGATTTCCTCGATCTTTGCAGCGAGCGGATGATATCGATAGTGAAACGCTTCTGCAAACGTTAAACCAGTAGCCTTAACCTTATCCGCGATTTCCTGCGCTTCACCGGCGCTTGAAGCCACCGGTTTCTCGCAAAGAACATGCTTCCCGGCGTCGAGCGCCTTGATCGCCCATTCCTTATGCATCGCGTTGGGCATGGAAATATAAACGCAGTCAATATCCGGGTCTGCCACAAGCGAATCGTAATCGCCGTATGCTTTAGGAATGTTATATGTTTGAGCATAAATGGCGGCTGAATCGATATTGCGGGATGCGACCGCCGTAAGCTGCATGCCTTCAATTTTGCCTACCATCGGCAGGAAAGCAAATTTGTTAACGCCAGCCGTTGATAATATCCCGAATCGAAGATCTTTCATTTATTACTCTCCCGCCGCTGTAATTCCCGTCAATTATTTCCAACAAGATAATATATCAAAAATCAAAAAAGCTTTCAAAAAATATTACTTATAGCGAAATCACCCGCAGTGATTCCCATATTGTTTCAGTAATCGCTTTACTTTATTCATTTCAGCCTTATACTCATTTATGATGGTTGTAGTTTTTCAAAACTTAAGCGGACGGTTGATCGGATTTGTTTTTTGTGTGTATATGCCGGAAATGACGGCATAACTGAGTGTCAATTATAACTCAATACCCCAAATATCTGATGTCATTACAAACTATCCGCAAATCCGAACGGAACTTATGCATTCCGGACGGAGCGCCCGTTTCGGCGTAAAAGAATTTGCGTTGAAACTGAGTCGCGATGCATCCAGCGTCGTTTTTCCGCTGGGAACCGCGTCAATAGCGCGGGCATGCGTCAACATGGAAAATATGACATCGGACAGCGAACGAAAAACAACGGCCATGGGCCGGCGGTTCGCAAAATAAAAGGAAACGGCGGCAAAGCCGCCGTAAGTGAAAGTTGTTATGAATTTTGAAGAGTTAAATCTGATTTCCCCACTGCTTAAAGCGGTGAAAGCGGAAGGATACGAAACGCCGACTCCTATTCAGGAACAGGCGATTCCGCATGTTCTGGCAGGGAAAGACATCCTCGGATGCGCGCAAACCGGAACGGGCAAAACCGCCGCGTTCGCATTGCCGATCCTTCAGAAGCTTTGCGAGAAGCAAAGTCCGATCGGCCGCCCGATTCGCGCTCTGACGCTCACGCCGACCCGTGAACTGGCCTCGCAGATCGGCGATAGTTTCGCCACTTATGGCAAAAACACCGGCCTTCGCCACTTGGTCATTTTCGGCGGCGTTAACCAGCGCCCGCAGGCCGCAGCCCTTCATCGCGGCGTTGATATTCTCATCGCGACTCCCGGCAGACTCCTCGATCTGACTTATCAAGGTCTGATCAATTACTATGCTCTCGAAGTGTTCGTGCTCGACGAAGCCGACCGCATGCTCGACATGGGCTTCATCCACGACGTCAGAAAAATCGTCGACCTGCTTCCCGAAAAAAGGCAGACGCTGTTTTTCTCCGCGACTATGCCGAACGAGATCAAGAAATTCGCAGACAATATCCTGCACGACGCCGTTCAAGTAGCCGTTGCGCCGCCCTGCTCCACTGTCGACCTCATCGATCAATCGGTTTTCTTCGTCGAACGGATGGACAAACCGAATCTGCTCGCCCATCTGATGAAAGATCCGAAATTCAATCGCGTTCTCATCTTCACGCGCACTAAACACGGCGCTGACAAAGTCGCGAGCAATCTCGGCCGCAACAACATCAGAGCGGAAGCGATTCACGGAAACAAAGCTCAGAACGCCCGTGAACGCGCCCTCGATATGTTCAAGCAAGGCAGAATTCGAGCGCTCGTAGCCACTGATATCGCCTCGCGCGGCATCGATGTCGAGAATATCTCTCACGTCATCAATTACGATCTGCCGAACGAATCTGAAAGCTACGTTCACCGAATCGGCCGCACAGGCCGCGCGGGCGCAGCCGGCGCAGCTATCGCTTTCTGCGACTCGACCGAACGGCCTTTCCTCGTTGATATCGAGCGGCTTATCAAGAAACGCATTCCTCACGCGATTGCTAATCCGTTCAGGTCGCATATTTCTCCTCCGTCTCCGACGGACCTTGAACCTCGCAGACAGACGCATGGCAATTTTAACAGCGGCTACAGACCGGTTCTTTCTCCCGCAGAGCGCAGCGGCGGCTCAAGACGCGGAGGCGGCAGCGGTTTCAAGGGCGACGGTTACAACAAGCAACGCAGCAGCTCACGTCCGGTTAACCGCGGCATGAAAAGCAAATAAGCCGTTTTACTTCTTAATAAGCTTCAAATAGCAGTTTTGAAAAGCCCTGAATAAGGGCTTTTTTTGTCTGTTTGGCAATTTAATGCGAATAAGCATTCAATCCGTTGTCGCGCGGATTGCTGTGCCCAAATATGATGCGCAACTCATAATGACATAAATAAATAAAATCGCTATAATTCATATCCTGCCGCGGGCGGTTGTTTAAGAAAGAAAAGGTGGTCTCAAATGCACAATTCACATAAAGACAATATATCCGGACTTTTTACATTACTGGTTTGTTTTTGTCTTCTGTCCACTACGCTGTCTTTGCTTGCGACTCAACGAGTGATGAGCGCTGAAACATTGAAGAAGCCGCTGCTTGTCGCGCACAGAGGCGCGAATCTTGAAGCCGACGAAAATACCTTGAAGGCTTACAAACTCGCGATTCAATACGGAATGGATTATATCGAGTGCGATCCGCGGCTCACCAAAGACGGCGTCTTCGTTATCATGCACGACGGCAATGTTAACCGAATGACAAATGGAACAGGAAAGATTTCCGACATGACGCTGGCGGAGATCAGAGCGCTAAAAACCAGGAACGGCGAACAAATCCCTACGCTCGAAGAAGTTTTGTCGCTCGCTAAGGAAAATGGAGTTCGCGTTTATCTCGACACAAAAGGATTCGACGATTCATACATGGAGCAACTTGTCGCGCAAGTCAAAAAATCGGAAATGAGCGACAAGGTTATGGCTGGTCTTTGGATGATCGAACAACTCAAGTTCATGCAGAAGAATTACCCTGAGATTGCCAAGAGCATCCCCTATCCCACGCCTATGTCGAGTATGAAAACAGCGAAAAAGTCTGGCGCGAACTGGGTCGGCACGATTTTGGATCAAGCTACCCCGGCGGCGATTAAGAAAGCCGACGAAGCCGGCCTTAAAATGATTACGCTGGAGATTAATGACAAGGAAACAATGATTCGTAAAATCAATGATGGCTTGCAAGTCATTCAGACAGACGACCCGAAGCTCCTTCGTTCGGTCATCGATGAAATGTTCGTATCAAAATAGGTCATTTCGGAAAAACATCGCTATTTAATAGTTAACGGCTTTTCATTAATAATAGCTTACCGGATATAAGCGCACAGGCCCGATTAGCCCGGATTCCATAGGTTGCCAATTCGACGCATCGAAGGATTTATAATTTACATCGACAATATTCGCGTCTCTGAAATATTTCCATCTCGCTCCGCGTTTCTCAAGCGAAATAATGCGGTTTGCAGAAAGATTTGTAACTTCAATTTCCAGTTTATTTGCTCCTTCTTTAACGAACCTATATGCAGGAATACGGAAAGGCGCGCTCCATACAGTTCCGATCTCATGTCCATTTAATCTGACTCGCGCGCTTTCAGCGACGCGGCCGAGGTCTATCATCCAGTCATCCGCCTTAAAAGCCGGCATCTGAAAATCTATCGAATAAACACCAGTTCCGGAAAAATATTTCTCATTTTTACCTCCGAACTCCGTCCACGATATGAGTTTTGATATCTTCCGTTCTTCAGGAATTATCGCGCCGCCCTCAATAAACTTAACATTCCATTCGCCGGTTATTTCAAACGGCTCTTTTCGCATAGATATATACTTCCACGCGTCTTCCTTATCATACGCATCGTTAAACGTTTGAAGAATCAACGATTCGCCCGGTTCGAGTTGAAGATAAACCTGTGTGTTCGAGTTTTCATCACGCCGCGTTTTTGCGATGCCTTTCTTATAATGCAAAGGATCGAAAATCATCGCTGATTTTGCCTCAACAGCGAGCTGAACCCAGCCATCAAGCGGCTTAGCGCCTAAGTTCGACATGAAATATAAATTACCGTTTTCATTAATTCTTCTTATGAATTTAATTCCATTATCGACAACCTGTTCTCTTTTCACATTCGCACGGAGCAGCGCATCTTCAATGTTATTGCCTATGAGAATGAGCCCGCCGCCTGTTTTCGTTTCGGACATTTCAGGTTTTGATGATATCGGCGCGCCTGATTGCCGTATCAGTTGTTTCAATTTATCGCGGCGCTGTTCAAGGTTGCCGTAACCCGGAACATCAGACGGGATGCCCCCTTCAAAAATCACAACGGCGCCTTTTTTTGCGAGACTTAGTATTTTCTCCATTGTTTCAACAGGAATATGCCCTGTTCCCGGAATCACGAGCGCGCGCCAAGTTGAATTTCCTGAAATTAACTGTCCGTTATCTACATCGAATTTCGTAAGAAGCCTGTCTGAAACAAAATCAAACGTATAACCGCGCGCCCACAAAAAGTCGGCTGTCTTTCCGAACTCGCTCTTGTAGAGCCATTCCGAGGCGTCATGCACAGTAAACTGCATTTCCAATTTCCGAGCTTCTCCGATTTTAGAAAAATTGTCGTGAATCGGCCAATAAAGAAGAACATCATTTTCAGAGCGTCCAGATTGAAGAAATGATTGGACACGCGAAATATATTCCGTTAGTTTAGGAAAATCCTTATA
>JBAYJY010000087.1:0-18753 GCA_041664945.1 bacterium
CGGCGTTGACGCCGCCCGCCCGGAAACACACCCCGGCGAGGGCGAGATGCTGTTTCTCGGTCGGCTCGTGCTGGACGAGTTCGCGCAGAAGTTTTTCGGCTATTCGGAAGAAGAAATACTCGGCCGCAATGTAGTCGGCACGATCGTGCCTAAGGTTGAAACCGGCGGCCGCGACCTCGAAGCGATTGTGGCGGATGTAATGGCGCAGCCGGAAGAATACGGCACAAACATAAATGAAAACGTGCGGCGAAACGGCGAGCGCGTCTGGGTGGCTTGGACAAACAAACCCGTTTGCAACCCCGACGGCAGCGTCAGGGAAATATTAGCTGTCGGCAGCGACATCACGGCTCTCAAACACGCGGAAGAGGAACTGCAAAGGATCAACCGCGCCTATAGGGCCATTAGCGAATGCAACAAGATACTCATCCATTCGAAGGAAGAAAATGAGCTTCTCGACAACATCTGCCGCATCATCACCGAGGTCGGTGACTTTCGGCTGGCGTGGGTGGGATACGCCGAGAATGACGAACAAAAAACAGTGCGTCCCGTGGCATTCGCTGGACATGACGGCGATTATAATAATTTCCTCAATGTCCAATGGGCCGATACTGAACTCGGCCGCGGACCGACGGGAACCGCGATACGGACCGGCAAGCCGGTTGTAGCTCACATTTTTGCCGATGACCCCGGCTATGCGCCGTGGCGGGAAAAAGCCAGGGAGCTCGGTTTCGCTTCGGCTGCGGCGTTTCCGCTCACCATTGACGGAAAAACAAACGTCGCTCTCAATATCTATTCAGCCTCCGCTGACGCTTTCGATGAGGAGGAAATCCGGCTTCTCTCGGAGCTGGCGAGCGACCTTGCGTTCGGCATCTCAGTGATCCGCGCGCGCGCCGCGCATTCGAGGGCGGAGAAGGAAAAAACCTCTCTTCAGCAACAACTCCTTCAGTCGCAGAAGATGGAGGCGATCGGAACTCTGGCGGGCGGCATCGCTCACGATTTCAACAACATGCTCGCTGTCATCGCAGGCAACGCCCAGATGGGCCTGATGGACGCAGAACCCGGCGGCGAGACGCACGAGGCGTTCACCGACATTATGACCGCCTCTGAACGCGCGAAAGAGCTTACCATGAAGCTCCTGACCTTCGCCCGTAAGGAAAAGGTCAACATCAGAACAGTCCCCGTCAACGGCATTCTGAGCGAAGTAGCCGCCATTCTTAAGAGAAGCGTCCCAAAGAAAACCGCAATAAAAACGATCCTTTGCGAAAACCTTCCCCCGGTAAATGTCGACGCCAACCAGATTCATCAGGCGATTCTCAATATCTGCAACAACGCCTGCGACGCCATGCCGGACGCCGGAACGCTGACCATCGAGAGTTCGCGCTGCTCGCTGGATGAAGAATACGCGCGCCTCCACGCGGGCGTGGCGCCGGGCGCCTATTGCCTCGTCCAGATAAGCGACACCGGCATCGGGATGCACGACTCCGTGCTTCAAAAGATATTCGAGCCTTTCTTCACTACGAAGGGCGCGGGAAAAGGCACCGGGCTGGGGCTTTCAATCACATTCGGCATTATCAAAAACCACGGCGGCCACATTTACGCTTACAGCGAACCCGGCAAGGGAACCGTCGTAAAAGTGTATCTCCCGTTCGCCGAGGGCGCCGTTGAGGAAACGGACGCCGAGTTGTTCCCGGACTTCATCACGCGCGGCTATGAAACGATTCTCGTTGTCGACGACGAGGAAGGCGTTCTTAAAACCGCATCTAAAATACTCGGGAAAGCAGGTTATAACGTCATTGCCGCGAACGGCGGCAAAAAAGGCGTCGCGATTTATAAGGAACAAAAGGACATGATCGCGCTCGTCGTTCTGGACATGATAATGCCTGAAATGGACGGTCGCGATGTTTTCCACACCCTGAAGGAATTCGATCCGGCGGTCAAGGTTATCCTCTCCTCCGGCTACAGCATCAACGGGCAGGCCGGCGCGCTGCTGAAGGAAGGAATTAAGGAATTCGTACAGAAGCCTTTCAACATCTCGGAACTCTGCGGGGCGATACGAAAAGTCATAGACGGCTGAGCTGCTTGTCCCGCTGATTGATTATTGATGAGCGAAGCTCCGGCGACGGCATATTGTGTATAATATCTGCATGACCGCTGCCGGGGATAAAAAATACCGCGTTTACGTTTTTATTCTCTTCGCCGTTTTTCTGGCCCTCTCGGCCACTCAGTTGCGAAACGACTTCACCAACCCCGACGGCATCGGCTATTACGCCCACCTGCGCTCCGCCGCGCTCGACCGCGACATGTTTTTCCTCAACGAATTCGAACGCCTCAAGCTGTCGCCATATTTCTTCGACCCGTCCCCGACGGGCTACATTCAAAACCAGTGGCCCGTCGGCAGCGCGCTGCTTTGGGCGCCTTTCTTCGCGGCCGCGCAGGCGCTCGAAGCTGTCGCGCGCGCGCCTCGCGACGGCTATTCGCCTTTCGACGCGCTCGCTGTCGCTTTCGGAACCGCGTTCTACGGGTTTCTCGCCCTCCTGCTATGCATGAGCGCCCTGCGCCGCCTGCGCTATCCGCCTTGGATCTGTTTCGCGGCCGTCGCTCTCCTATGGTTCGGAACTCCGTTTCTGTACTATCAGTTCTATGAAGCCGCCATGGCGCATGTCTGCTCGGCGTTCGCCGCGTCGCTTTTTGTCTACCTATGGATACGCGGCCGCGAAAATCGAAGCTGCGAAGGCTGGGCGCTGCTCGGATTCGCCGCCGGACTCGCGGCGCTCACAAGAACCGAACTCGCGATTCTTGCCGTCATTCCGGCTGCGGACGCGCTTTTCAACAGCGAGGCCGGTCCGCCGGGCAAGCGCGCGCTGTGCCTCGCGACATACGGCTTTTCAGCCTTTATTATGTTTATTCCGCAATTGATCGTCTGGCGCGTTCTTAACGGCGGCTTCCTCGCATCGTATCAGGGAACTGCGAATTTTATATGGTCGAACCCTCATCCGGTCGAGACGCTGTTTTCCGACTACCACGGATTATTCGCTTGGTCGCCGGGAGCGCTTCTCGCGGCATTCGGCTGGGCGGTCAGAGCGCGGCGCGACGAACGCGGCGCGAACTCCATCGTCTTTGCTTTCGCGGCGTTCGTATATGCCGTCAGTTGCCTGATCTGGTGGTGGGGCAGCGGCGCTTTCGGGGCGCGTTTCTTCGTCGGCCTGTTCCCGCTATTCGCCATCGGACTCGCCGCTTTCCTGTCCGCCTGGAAAAGGCCCGCCCTGCCCGTCGCCATCGCCGCCGCCTGTTCGCTATGGACGGTTCTGCTCATGCTTCAGGCTCTGACCGGCAAAATCTGGCTCGTCCGTTTTTATACTTTCAAACAACTCGCTGCCAACAGCCTCGCTATCATCGCTTCGCCAGCCGCTGCTATCAAGATTCTTGTGACTCCTAAATTTATCGGCCTTCCGGCCGCGCCGGCGATCGCAGGCGTCGCCGCCGCCGCCATTCTTCTGTTCATAGCGACGCGCCGCTTCAGACCGAAGATAAGTCAGCGGGTTTTGATAGTTCTGATAGTCGCCGGATTGTCGGGCGTTGTTGCGTTTCAGATATACTGCGCGCGCAACAGCGGCTCGGCGCGAAAGGCAGGCGCCGCCGGAGTGGAACGCGCCGCGCTATACCCGCTCGATGAACTTTACGAAACGTTTCCGTTGCAGTATGCGGATTATTATGTCCGAAAGGGACGCCCGCGCGCCGCGCTCTCTGAATTGAAAAAGCTCGAAAAAGAAGTTCCATCCAACCCGGCTGTCTATGTAGCCGAGGCCGGCGTGTTGTTGTCTATCGGCAAACGCGAAGCCGCCCGCGCTAAAATCGGCCGCGCATCACAATTTCGCATCCGCCACCCTATGACCCTCGAAACATTGGAAAAACTCGCCGCCGAAATGAACAAATGATGCAAATAAATGAAAACTATTAATGCATGAAAACCTTTTTCGAGAAAAAGGTTTTCTTTCTTTCCAAAAAGCTTTATCGACGTCTTTTGCGCGAAACGCTTTGGGAGTTCGGGAATGCAGACAAGTACGCTTCGCGTCCTGATTAAAAAGACGGACGCCGGGTTTCGTCTTCTTGGACTTCGGACTGCGATCGCAGTCTTCATCTTTTATCTTACGTATTAGCCCAACGTCAAAAGTCTAAGGCCTAATGCCTGAAGCCGCCTTTTTCGCCGCTGAATAAGTCCTGTATCCGCCGCTCAGATTCACAGCCTTGAACCCGTTTTGTGTGAGAATACGACTCGCTATGTAGCCGCGCAAACCCACGGCGCAGTACACCGCGATGGTTTTATCCTTGCCGAGTTCGCCGAGCCTGCCGCGCAGTTCGTGTAGCGGAATGTGGACGCCGCCTTTGATGAATCCCGCGTTATCGAGCTCCGGCTTGTTGCGGACATCCAGCAACATGTATTTCTCCGGTTCGAGCGCGTCTATTTCGTTCCAATTCACGGTCGCCGCGTCCCCTTTGAGAATATTCGCGGCCACGAAACCCGCCATGTTCACCGGGTCTTTCGCCGACGAGTACTGCGGGGCGTAAGCGAGTTCGAGTTCCTCGAGGTCGAAGACCGTCATTCCCGCGCGAATCGCAGTCGCTATGACGTCGATTCGTTTGTCTGTTCCGGAGCCGCCGACTATCTGGGCGCCGAGAACCTTCCCGCTCTCCGGCGCGAATATCAGCTTCACCGCCATCATCCGCCCGCCCGGAAAATATCCAGCGTGCGAAGCGGAGTGCGTGTAGGAAACCATATACGGCATGCTGTTGCGCTTAAGCGTCTTTTCGCTCGCGCCGGTCGCCGCCACCGTCAGGTCGAATACCCGCACAATCGCGCTGCCCTGCGTTCCCTTGAACGCCGCCTTGCGCCCGAGCGCGTTGTCCGCCGCGATTCGGCCCTGCTTGTTCGCCGGACCCGCCAGCGGA
This sequence comes from bacterium, assembly GCA_041664945.1. Taxonomy (GTDB): domain Bacteria; phylum UBP15; class UBA6099; order UBA6099; family UBA6099; genus JBAYJY01. The sequence continues at coordinate 4,948 of JBAYJY010000087.1, forward strand.
ATCAGCGTGGCTCCGCCGCAAATATAGTCCTCGACTTCAACCGCGTCGCCGACCGCATAGATGTCCGGGTCCGACGTCTGCATAAATTCGTTCGTTTTGATTCCGCCGCGGGCGCCGAGTTCGAGGCCCGCCTTCGCCGCGAGCGCCGAGTCCGGCTTCACGCCGATCGCCAGCAGCGCCATGTCGCACGCTATCTCTCCTCCGGACGTCTCCACAACAAGACCGGCGCCTTCCTTGCGGAACCCCTTAACGGATTCCTTCAGGCGCAGCGTGACGCCTTCACTCATAAGTTGCTCATTGACAAGAGCCGCCATTTCGAAATCGAGCGGCGCCATCACCTGATCGAGCGCCTCGACTATCGTGACGCTCACTCCGCGCCGCACGAGGTTCTCCGCCATCTCGAGTCCTATGAAACCGCCGCCGACCACAACAGCGGCTTTCGGCCGCTTTTCGTCGACATACGCCTTGATACTGTCGGTATCGGGCAGGCTTCGGATCGTGAAAATAGCGTCGAGGTCGATCCCCGGAAGCGGCGGCCTGACCGGCATCGCGCCCGGAGACAGTATCAGCTTGTCGTAACGCTCCGCGCTCGTCTCGCCTGTCATATGGTTCAATACTTTGATTTCTTTTTTAGCCCGGTCTATTTCTACGACTTCGCTCATCGTTCTCACATCGATCCTGAACCGGTCCTTGAACAGCTTTGGCGTCGCGACGAGCAGATTGTCACGGTTTTCAATCTCGGAGCCTACATAGTACGGCAACCCGCAGTTCGCGAATGAAATGTACTGCCCTTTTTCGAAAACAACCACCTCAGCGCTCTCGTCCACTCTTCTCGCGCGCGCCGCGGCGCTCGCTCCGCCAGCCACTCCGCCTACTATCAGCAATCTTGTTGGCATGTCAAAACCTCCGTTTATTCTCTCTCGTTGTAACATTCTACTACAATTGTTTGTTCCATGATACATAAATTAAGCGGGACGGCGCCCGCTGTCCTGTTATCCCGTTCCGGCGTTTCAGCCTATTGTCATTGAAAGAAATGCTCTATCAGCGATAGAACCGCTGCGTCTGTGAATATCGTAACAAATATTGAAAAGACAGAGACTATAAATATCGCAACCGCCATGCTGCTGCCCGAATAATCCTGGAAAAACGCGTTTCGCCAAACGAGGCTGTACCGCATGCTTATGCCAAGCGCGCCGCGAACCAGATCGACTATTTCCCTGATCGCATAGTAAATGAGAACGCCGATCCCGAAGGCGATAAAATACGTGGCAGGAAAAAGTGAATTGAGCGGCGGTCGCGATGAGACTTTTATCGCGGCCAGCGTCGATCCCGCCGCAATAGCCGCCAAAACCAATCTGAACGCCAGCATCGCCGTCAGTTCGAGAACCTGCGCCCAAAAACTCTTCCCGGGCTTCGCGCGCGACTGTTGAGGATTCGGAAGGTCATGATAAATCAGAGCTCCGCATAGAGGACACGCTTTCCCCCATTCCTCAACGGCTTCGCCGCAGATTTCACATTTTTTTATTTCGATATCCATGTCCGGCATTATTATCAAGCCGATTATATCATGGAAATCGTTTTTTTATGATTATTTATTTTTGTTTATCGGCAACAGCCTCAAGTCTATTTCCGAAAACGCATCGGGCGCCATATTTCGGCCGATAACTAATATTTGCGGAGAATCCTTAAACTTCTTTATTGCGATATGCTTTCAGATCGCTTTCAGCGACGCCCGCGCCGTTTCATATTCGGCGGCGAGCTTCCGGACAATTTCTTTCACCGGCAGTATTTCCCTGATCAGCCCCGAGGACTGTCCTGCCTGAAACGCGCCTTCCGCCAAGTCGCCGTTCCACGACGCCTCCCGGTTCCGGTTGAACTCGCTGCCTATTATCTTCATCAGTTCCTGCTCGCTCGCGCCCGCCTTTTCCGCTTCCTCCATCTTCCTCGCGAAATCGTTGCGCAGCACACGCAGCATGCTCAACTTGCGGCCTATTATGCAGGTGTCGAAGTCCGTCGAGTCTACAATCAGCTTTTTGAAATTTTCATGCGCCTGGCACTCGGCGGCGGCGATGAATCGCGTTCCGAGTTGCGCTCCGTCGGCCCCGAGCGCCATTACCGCCGCAATTCCGCGGCCGTCCGCGATGCCGCCCGCGGCGACAACCGGAATCCCCACCGCATCAGCAACCTGCGGCGTCAGCGCCAGCGTCGTCGTCTCAAGAGGACTGTTGTGGCCCCCCGCCTCGTAACCCTCGCACACTACCGCATCCACGCCCTCCTTCTCCGCCTTTTTCGCGCCTTTTACCGACGGCACGACGTGTATCAATATATTGTCCGCCTTTTTCAACAGCGGAACTATGTTCGCCGGGTTGCCAGCCGACGTGATAAATATCTTCACGCCCATCTCCAGCGCAAGCTTGCCGATGTCCGCCGCGTCCGGCCTCAGCATCGGGATGTTCAACGCGTACGGCTTGTCAGTGTTTTCCTTCATCCGCTCTATGTTGTGCCGCACGACATCGAGCGTCATCGAGCCGGCTCCCACCGTGCCGAGAACTCCTGCGTTCGACGCCGCCGACGCAAGCCGCCAGTTCGACACCCATACCATTCCCGCCTGTATTATCGGATACTCGATTCCCAGCAGCTCGCACAACCGGTTGCTTTTCATTGAATGCTCCTATGTGGTTTTACGGATTTCGGGCGCCGCGCCTCGGATTCATTTTCCGCCGGTCAATTTGAACGATTTCAACGCGTTCACTATCCCGTCGGCTTTGCATATCAGGCCGTCGCAGTACAACGATTTCATTCCCGCTTTCATGCCTTTGTATTTATTCTCGCTGTAAGGATACCACCATATGTCTTCCTTAAGCAATCGTTTCGCCGTTGTGACGTTCTTAACATTTACAAATTCGAGCAGGCCATGCACGGAATGCGTGCGCCCGATGCCGCTTTGCTTCACGCCGCCCCACGGGCATTGTGCGAACCCGTACGTGATCAGGCAGTCGTTGATTATAACCGTGCCGGCCTCGACGCGGTCCGCGACTTCACGCGCGCGGTTCAAGTCCCGCGACCACACGCTCGCCAACAACCCGTACTTATTGTCGTTCGCCAACGCGACGGCTTCATCCTCGCTTGTAAACGCCATTATCGGCAGCGTCGGCCCGAACGTTTCCTCCGCCATGCAATCCATCGAATGATTCGCGCCCGCGATTACCGTCGGTTCGTAATACCAGCCCGGCAGGCCGGCGATCCTTTTCCCGCCGCACAGTATCTCCGCCCCCTTCGCCCTTGCGTCCTCAACGTGCGCCTCGACCGTCGCCAGACGCCGCTCGTTTATCATAGGCCCCATGTCCACGTCCGGATCCAGGCCATTGCCAACCCGCAACTGCCGCGTTTTCTCCAAAACCAGTTCCGTGAATTTTTTCAGAATCCGTTTGTCGACATAGACGCGCTCCACCGACGCGCACACCTGCCCGGCATTCACGAACGAGCCCCACACCGCCGCGCTCGCCGCCCTCTCAATATCCGCGTCGTTCAACACGATGAACGGGTCTTTCCCGCCGAGTTCCAGCGTGATCGGCGTCAGCGTTTCCGCCGCCTTCGCCATTAGATGCTTGCCGACCGGCACGCTGCCCGTGAAGATCATCTTGTTCAGTCCAGCCGCCAGCAAAGGGTCGCCGAGTTCGGCCCCAAGCCCCTGAATCACTGTCAGAACGTTCGGCGGCAGCTTGGCAAACTCGAAGATTCTCTTTATCAGATCGCCGACGAGCGGCGTGAATTCGGACGGTTTGAAAATCACCGCATTTCCCGAAACGAGCGCGGGTATTATCTGCGTCATCGGGATCGCGAACGGAAAATTCCACGGCGATATTATCCCAACAACGCCGAGCGGCTCGAAAACATTCTCGCTTTCAATCCGGGCGATCGGGAAAATCGGGTTGTGTAGCTTTTCGGCTCCGAGCGCATTTTCCGCTTCCGTCGCGCAGAAGTGAAGCATGTCCAGAACCGGAAACACTTCTGTGTTGACCGCTTCGAATTGAGGCTTTCCATTGTCCAGCGCTATAGTTCGCGCCACGTCGTCAACATAATCGACAATGAATTTGTTCACTCCGTGAAGAAAATCGAGCCGGCGCCTGAAACCGAGCGCAGCCCACTTCTTCTGCGCCTCCCGAGCGGCGGCTACAATGCCCGGCAGCTCGTCAGGCCGCGTCGTTTCTATCTCGGCGTTGACCTCAAGCGTCGCCGGGTTGATCGACTCTATCGTTTCCCTGTTTTCCCGCTCGCAATCCATGCGGTTCACCTTCCGGTTTTAATATCGCGACATCCGGCGTCGGATTCAGAAATGCTCTCTGACAACCACTTCATCGAAACTCTTTCTTGACGCTCGCGGCGCCAGAGTCTTTGTCTCGTCGAAGCGGCCTATAGCTATCAGCATCACTATATCATACTCGTCCGGTATGCTGAATGTTTTCCGAATCGCTTCCGTGTTGATCCCGTCCATCGGGTGCGTGTCCACTCCAAGCGACTGCGCGGCGAGCATGAACGACATCGCGAACAGGCCGGCGTTGCGGCCCGCGAACGCGCGTTCGTTGTCCCCCGAATACAGTCCTTTCGCCATCCCCTTCATGAAATCGCGAGCCTGTTCCTGCATCAATCCCCGATTTATATTCTCATCGATCACCGGGTCCATTTTTTCATACGCTTTTTTGTCGCCCAGAACTATCGCCACATACGCCGCTTCCGTCACCTTCGGTTGTCCGTTGGCGCCCTCGCGCAGCCGCGCCTTCCATTCTGCGTCATGCACGAGCACAAGCTTCCACGGCTGAAGGTTGAACGACGACGGCGCCAGCTTCGCCAGTTCGTAAATTTGCTTTATCAGCGCTTCATCGACATCCTTGGCAGAGTCAAAAAAATTCACCGATCTTCTCGCTTCATTAACCTTGCTGAATTCCATAATCCCCACCCCTCTTCCTTAAAATAATCACTGTAATATATTAATAAGAACGATCACTGCCTGTTTGTTCCCGACAGGATAAACATTTTGCGATATTTTTGTAGGGCGCGGCATGCTGCGCTCCTTCGTTCGCTTCGCCCGGACACCGGCTAAAACACATTATGCCCGCCCGCTTCACTTTCCGTACCGTTCCGCGAGCGGCCCGGCGGCAAGCGCGGGCGTCATCTCCTCGAAGCTCTTCCGGTCGCTCCTGTAAATAACTCCTATCGGAATCTCATCTCCCCATTTCATAGACGTACGGAGCGCGTTTTCGCGGTCGCGCGGGTTGTAATCGGCAGGCAGTTCCTTGCAACGATCCTTGTACCATTTGAACGTATTCACCTTATTGAAAGTCACGCAGTTCTGTAGAATATCGAGCAGCGCGAACCCCTTCGACTTTATCGCTTCGACCATCATTTTCTCGAGATGTTCCGGAAAAGCGACGCACGATCGCGCCACAAACGAGCAGTCCTCGACAACAGCCAGCGCAAGCGGATTCACCGGAACGGACACCACGCCGTGCGTCTGAATCTTTGTGACGAAGCCGATGTCGGAGGTCGGCGACGCCTGCCCTTTTGTCAAGCCGTAAACCTGATTGTTGTGCACGAATGCCTTGACGCCGATGTTGCGGCGAATCGCGTGCAGAAAATGGTTGCCGCCCTCGCCATACATGTCGCCGTCGCCGCTGGTGATGATGACATCGAGCGAATGGTTGGCGATCTTGATTCCGGTTGCGGCGGGCAGCGCGCGGCCGTGCAGGCCGTTGAAAACATTCGCGTCGGTATAGTGCGGCAGCTTCGCCGCCTGTCCGATTCCCGAAACCAGAACGAGACGCTTTCTGTCAATCCCGGAGGCGGCGAGCGCCTTGTTCAGCGCAGCCAGTATCGCGAAATCCCCGCAACCCGGACACCATGCCGGAGCTTGTTTCTTGTTTTCAGCGTTCATTTCTGAGCCCTCCTCACAATGTACTCGGCGGTGAACGGAAGCCCGTCGTACCGCGTTATGGCGCCGAACTCGCCGAGCGCTCCCGCCATTCGGAGCAGAAGCGCGAACTGCGCGTTGCAGTTGCCCTCGACTGCGGTCACTTTGCGTCCGCCGAGCGCGGCGAGCGCCTTTGCCGGGTCGATCGGCCACACCTGCGGAAAGTGCGCGAGGCAGACGTCGCGGCCGCGCGCGCGCAGAATATCCACCGCCTCACGGCAGGGTCCGTACGAACTGCCCCAGCACAAAAACACTTCTGCCGCCGGCAGCGGATATATCTCCGGCGCAAGAACTTCCGCGATCATTCCCTCCTCTTTGCGCATGCGCTTGTCCTGCTGCATAACGCGCTCGTCAAGGTCTTCGGTTAGGTGGCCGTCCGGCGTGTGTTCGTCGGAGTCGAGAACGACAAACGCGCCGCCGCCTGGAATCGCGCGCGGCGAAATGCCGCTGTCGGTGACAGCATAGCGGACGTAATCCGCCGCGTGGTTCTCGATAATCAGGCGGTCGATCGGGTTCGGCGCCGCGCTGAGCGCCGCAATGTTCTGTTGCAGATCGGTTATGAACTGGTCGGCCATGAGAATAGCCGGCGATTGGAATTTGTGAGCGGTTTCGAACGCCTTTCGCATGAGATCGTAAGCTTGAGCGATTGTTCCGGGAGCATAGATGGCGCGGGCGAACTCGCCGTGTCCGGCGAACGCGGCGAAATGCAGATCCTGCTGAGCGGTGCGTGTGGGCTGCGAAGTCGCCGGCCCCGGCCGCTGCGACAGGAAAACAACCGCCGGCAGTTCGAGCATTCCCGAAAGAGAGATTCCCTCCGCCATAAGCGCGAAGCCGCCGCCGCTCGTCGTCGTCATAGCCGGAACTCCGGCGAATGTCGCGCCGCAAACAAGGTTGATCGCGGCAATCTCGTCCTCCGCCTGCTCGACGACTATTCCGTATTTGTCCGCGAGATAGGCCAGATGCGTGAAAACGCCGGTCGACGGAGTCATCGGGTAGCTGCTGACGACCTTAACGCCCGCCACCGCCGCTGAAAGCCCGATCGCCTCGCTTCCGGAAACGACTTCGCCAAGCGGCGCCTTTCCAGGCTCCGGAGCTTTTACAGCGCCCTTCAACTGTCCCGCTATCTCGATGCCTTTGCCGACGCATGCGTGATTTTTGGCTATCGCTTCTTCGCCGAGTTTTTTGAATTGATTTGTCAGCGCATCGAAGAGCCGGTCCGGCTTGTAGCCGAGCGCCGCGAAAACGACTCCCGCCGCTACGCTGTTCACCATACGCGCCGAGCCGCCCGCCTCCTTCGCCGCGCCGGTCATATCGAGCGAGACGACTGAATCGCCGCCGTCAGCGCCGTCGAAGACCGCCTTTCCCGCAGACGACACGGCCGCCAGGTTGCTGTCGAGCGACTCACGGTTCAACGCGACCAGCAGGTCCGCCTCCTCTCGCGCCGAATACAGCGGCGCGTCCGATATCCTTATGTCGTAACTGTTCACTCCGCCCCGGATTCGGGACATATAGCTCTGCGTGGCATATACATTCAGACCGAGCGCGGCGAACGAATCGGCGAGCAGTCCGCCAATCGTCTGCACGCCCTGCCCGGCCTCGCCGGTTATTCTGATGTTCGTGTCCAAATTAATCACGCTCCTTTTTCTATATGGTTTTTGGCGCGAGATGCATAACCGCGAGCAGAATCGGAACCGTTATTAGGCTTAGAACGGTCATTCCGAAAAGCGCCTGTCCGATCAGGTTGTGGTCGCCGTCGTATTTGCCCGCTATCAAAGGAAGTATCGACGCCGGCGGCATCATCGCTTCCAGCGCGATCAGAAACCGCGCCTCGGGCGACATCCTGAACGGCAGCATCAACAGAAAGATGACAACAGGCAACGCCAGCAGTTTCAGCGCGCCCGCTTTCAACACAAATGCGTATGGAAATTTCGTTTTGCCGGCGTAGTTGACCATCACTATTCCGCCAATGACGATCATGGAAAGCGGAATCGTGGTTTCGCCGAGCATTTTCAGGGGCTTGAAGACAACGTCCGGAACGAATCGGCCGGCGTTCAGCAGCGCCATCGCGAGCGAAACGACCGTAGCGACAACCGCCGGACTCAGCAGATTCTTAACGCCGGGAAACTTGCGCGCGCCGCGCGAAAACAGCGTTTCCCCGAGCGTGAAAAGCACAACGTTATAGAGCAGAAGAAACAGAAAAACATACAGGAACATTTTTCCCTGCTGGTCCTTCGGATACAGGGCGCCGATGATAATGAGAGGCAGAAATCCGGAGTTCTGAAAAGTGACGATCGAGATGAACTCCCTGTTTTTTCCGAGTCCGCGGTCCGCGCGCGTGTATACAAACGACATGCCTGCCGCCACGGCGAAAACCAGCAGGCAGGCCGCCGGGAACAGGAGCAGGCTTTCCCGGCTCACATTGTGGAAGTTTGTTAAGATGTTCGTGAATATGAAGCACGGCAGGGTGACATCAACCACGAGATTGCTTATTGTCTTCAGGCAGCACTGCCCGAGAACACCGAGCCGGATTATGTAAAAACCGATCAGCCCGAGGACGAGCGCCTGCCCTATCGCAAGAAAATTGATTTTTAGAGAATCTACAATATCCATTTACGGCGCCGCCGCCAAAAAAACACGGGCAGGCAATTCATTTGATGCGCCCGCCCGTTGTTCCGTCTCTGTTTTACGCAATTATATCATCAATTAACTCAGTTCAGCGAAATAGCCTTTCGTCCGTCACGCGCCCGCGCCGGGCGCCGTCACGTCCACAGGCGGCATCCGCGTCGCAAGCTCGCGGTCCAGCATATAGAGCGCGCTCGCGTCCTTGCCGATAAAGTTCAGTTTGTTCACAATCTCGCTCGCGTTCTCCTCCTCCTCGATCTGCTCGGCGACATACCACTGGAGTAGCGAGTTCGCCGCGTGGTCCTTCTCCTTAATCGCGAGGTCCACCAGCGCGTGTATCATGCTCGTCACCAAAACTTCGTGAGCGTAGGCGGCCTTGAACGCCGCAAGCGGCGAGGCCCATTCCTTCTCCGGCGCCGCGATCGCCGTCAGCGTCACGCGCCCGCCCGTCGTGTTGATGTACATGAAAAACTTCAGCGCGTGTATCAGTTCCTCCTTCGCCTGCATGTGCATCCAGTGCGCGAAACCCTTCAACCCTATCGATTCGAAATACGCCGACATCGACATATATAGATACGCCGAATAGGTTTCCGCATTTATCTGCTTGTTGATCGCGTCCTGCATCTTCTTGCCTATCATGATGATTTCCTTTCCATTGCCCTATAGACCATAATTAGTGTCCCGGCGCGATAAAGCGACAGGTTCCTGACTTCAAGCGCCTACAGAATTTCCTTCACTGCGTTGAGAACAGCGTCGTAATCCGGTTCGTTTCCGATTTCCTTTACGAGTTGGATGTATCTGATTACGCCTTCGCGGTCGATTACGAAAACCGCGCGGGCAAGCAGCCGGAGTTCCTTGATGAGAACGCCGTAAGCCATCCCGAACCCGGCGTCCTTGTGGTCGGACAGCGTCTTCACAGTTTTCACGCCGGCATCGCCGCACCAGCGTTTCTGCGCGAACGGCAGGTCCATGCTCAGCGTGAGAACCTGAACGCCCTCGCCTAACTTGCCCGCCTCTGTGTTGAACCTGCGCGTCTCGATGTCGCACACCGGCGTGTCCAGCGACGGCACCGATGTGATGACAATCACCTTGCCGGCGAACGCCTCCAGTCCGGCCGGCGCGAGACTGTTGTCAATCGCTGTGAAATCCGGCGCCTTCTCTCCCGCCTTAACCGTGTTGCCTGTCAGCGTCAGCGGGTTTCCCCTCATCGTTACCGCTCCCGGTTTATCGCTCATAAAAACCTCCTTAATTTATGTTCAGCCCTACTGATCTAATATATAACAAGACAAACCCTCGTTTTGGTTCCCGGTTGGATAATATTTGCTTTCTTTCGGGCGCCACAACCTTGTTGTGGGTGTTCTTGGGAGCTCAGTCGAAGCTCTTTTATGCAGGCGACATGTCGCCTGCTAACAAAGCGAAATCGTGATGTCGCAGTCAATATTTTAAAACTCATCCTTTTGCGTTACCTCATGACATATCATGAGTAATAGGCCACTCACTTACTAAATGTTTTTGGGAAAGTATGAAAACCTTTATCTCAAAAAAGGTTTTCATACATTATTTCTTTTCGCCCATCGCGCAGCCGCCTTCCGGCGATTCCGCGAACTTGCTATAATGTCGCTGACGCGGACCGGTGCGGCCGATCGGGAATAATGCGCGCATTGAGGCGATGATGAAAAGATTATTGACAGCTTATATAGCGGCGGCGGTTTTGTTATTCACGGCGGCAGCATGTTGCGCGCAGTCGCAGGAACCGCCTGACTGGGAGAATCCGAATGTAACCGAACGCAACAGGGAGCCGATGCGCGCGACTTTCACTCCCTACCCGACCGCTGCCGCGGCGCTGAAAGGCGAAAGCGCTGCGTCGCCGTTCGTCATGTCGCTTAACGGCAAATGGAAGTTCCGCTGGGTAAAAACCCCGCTTGAACTGCGGCCCGTCGATTTCTATAAGCCTGATTTCGACGCGAGCGGCTGGAAAGAGATCAACGTTCCGTCGAACTGGGAACTCGAAGGTTACGGGACGCCCATATACTCGAATGTCAGATACCCGTTCAAAATGGACGCGCCACGCGTGATGGGCGAACCGGCCGACAAGACATGGACTGTCTATAAAGAGCGCAATCCGGTTGGCTCTTACCGTCGCGAATTCACTCTGCCAGCCACGTGGAACGGGCGTCGTACGTTTGTCGTTTTCGGAGGCGTGTATTCCGCTTTCTACGTCTGGATTAACGGCAAAATGGCCGGCTACAGCGAAGACAGCCGCCTTCCGGCGGAATTCGATATAACGAAATTTATGCGGCCCGGAAAAAACGTCATCGCCGCCGACGTTTACCGCTGGTGCGACGGCAGTTACATGGAAGATCAGGACTTCTGGCGAATGAGCGGCATCTACCGCGACGTGACGCTCGTTTCGCGCGCGCCGGTGAATATACGCGATTTCTACGTCCGGACAAATCTCGACGCGCAGTACAGGGACGCGGAACTGAACGTCCGGGTTAACGTACGGAACATGACCGCCTCCGAAACGGGCGCCCGCGTCGAGTTGTCCCTTTTCGACGCCGGCGACAAACCGGTTTTCGCATCGGCCGGCATAGCCGCGACTGCTCCCGCGAACGGCGAAACGGTGATTGAATTCAAGCAGCCCGTCGCCGCGCCTCGCTTATGGTCGGCCGAGGAGCCGAACCTATACAAGATGCTGCTCACGCTCAAATCCGCGTCAGGCGCCGTTTTGGAGTCCATACCCTGGAACGTGGGATTCCGCAGCGCCGAGATCAAGGGCGACCAGATTCTGATAAACGGAAAACACATCTATTTCAAGGGCGTCAACCGGCACGAGATTGACCCCGACCGCGGATTCGCGCTCACCCGCGGAGGCATGATCAAGGACATACTGTTGATGAAGCGCAACAACATCAACGCTGTTCGTACGAGCCACTATCCGGACGACCCCCAATGGCTCGCGCTGTGCGACCTCTACGGAATCTACCTCGTGGACGAGGCGAACATCGAATCGCACGATTACCGGTCGACCGAGTTCAACCTCATCTCCACCTCGCCGGAATACATGAAGGCGCATGTCGAGCGGGTGAACCGGATGATCGAGCGCGACAAAAACCACGCGTCCGCCGTGATTTTCTCGATGGGCAACGAAGCCGGCATCGGCGAGAATTTTTACGAGGCCTACACCGAGGCGAAAAAGAACTATCCTGAATTCATAGTGTTCTATGACCAGAACCGCGAGGCGCTCGGCGGCATAAAGAAATACGACAAGCGGAACGTGCATCCGAAATACAGCGACATACTTACGCACATGTATGTGCCGCCGAAAGAGATGGAGACGCTTTGGAAATCGCACGGCAAGGGCCGCCCGTTCTTTCAGATCGAGTACCTTTCCGGCAACGCCATCGGCAACCTTCAGTCGTACTGGGATGAGTTCGAGTCGCATCCATACATGCACGGCGGATTCATCTGGGAATGGGTGGACGCCGCGCTCCACAAAAAGGCGCTGAACGGCAAAACGTTTTACGCGTTCGGCGGCGATTACGGCGACAAGCCGAACGACCAGAGCTTCATCTGCCTCGGGCTCGTTTCGTCCGACCGCGAGCCGCACCCGCAACTCAAGGAAGTCAAAAAAGTCTATCAGAACATAAAAACGACGCCAGTCGACCTGAAAGCAGGCAGGCTGCGCATACGCAACAAGTATCTTTTTAAGGATCTTTCGTTTGTGACGCTGAAATGGGAACTGGCAGAAGACGGCGTTGTGATCCGCAAAGGCGAACAGGCCGCGCCGGACATCGCGCCCGGAGAAGAAAAGGAAATCACGCTGCCGCTCAAGGCGCCCGCCGCCAGGCCAGGCCGCGAATACCACCTGAAGGTTTACTTCGCTCTGAAATCGGACGCGGCGTGGGCCTCCAGGGGCCACGTCGTGGCGTGGGATCAGTTCGAACTGCCAAACCCGGCGCCAGCCTCCGAGCAGGCGGCGCCCGCCGCAAAGGCGATTCTCAGCGAAACTCCATTTGCGTTCGTTGTCAGCGGAAAAGAGTTCTCGGCGACAATCGGCAAAGAGAGCGGCGCCCTGGAATCGTATAAGTTTCGCGGCAGGGAACTCATCGCTGCGCCGCTCGCGCCGAATTTCTGGCGGCCGCCCACCGATCACGACCGCGGCATAGACATGCCGCTGCGCACGGCTGTCTGGCGCGTTGCCGGACCGCAACGCATTGTGGAAAGCGTCAGCGCCCTGATACTCGATAACGGCGACGCGCGCATCAAGGCGGACGAAACCTTGCCGGACGCCAACGCGGAATACACCGTCACTTATATAGCGCGCGGCGATGGGGAAATCATCGTATCCGTGAATCTGAGAACGAAAGCGGGCGTCCCGGACATTCCGCGAATCGGGATGCAGATGGAGATGCCCGGCGAATACCGCAATGTCCGGTGGTTCGGGCGCGGGCCTGAAGAAAGTTATCCGGACATCTATGAAGGCTATCCGGTCGGGATTTACAGCGACACCGTGGACAGGATGAATTACCAATATCCCGAGCCGGAGGAGAGCGGCAACCGGACAGACGTGCGATGGGTTGCGTTCACGGATAAAAACGGATTTGGCCTTCGCGCAGAAGGACAGCCGGTGATCTGGTTCAGCGCATGGCCGTACAAGATGGAGTCGCTCGAAAAGTACGACCACACATATCTTCTGCCGATCGAGAAAAATGTGACTGTAAACATCGACTACCGGCAAATGAGCAAAACGAGCGAATACGGCCGCGACATTCCGCCCGGTTCGACGAGCTTTTTGTTCTCGGGCAAGGAATATCGCTACAGTTTCAGGCTGAAGCCGGTCGCGGGAAAAACCGCCGCGCATTAACCCGAATCCGTATCGCGGTTAATTAGGCCGCCTTTCATATTTTTTATAGACTTAAATCCACTCAGCTATTAAGCTTTCTTAAAAGAGCGAAAGGGATTGATCAAATGAAACGACGGCTTCTCATCATTGCGGCGGCGGCAATTCTGGCATGCGTTCCGGCGGCGGCGCGGGCATACAATCTGTACATCGGCGACCTGCACACGCACTCGGGTTTCTCCGACGGAACCGGACTGCCGGAGAACGCTTACGACACAGCGCGCAACACCGGCCATTTCGATTTTCTGGCGGTGACGGATCACGTCGAGGCGCTCGGACTGCGGGACGATCTGCCGGCCGGAGCGCCGAAAGA
>JBAYJY010000088.1:0-18594 GCA_041664945.1 bacterium
CGGCAAATTCGTGGCGATCGCCGGCTTCGAATGGGCGACCGACCCCTCTCAGGGACACGCCAACATTCTCTATTCCGACGACACGACAAACTTCAGCAACGGTTATCCTCTGCTCAAAATGTACAAGTGGCTGTCGAAACATCCCGACGCGCTTATGGGATTCAACCATCCGAACGAGGAATCAGACAAGAAACTCGTTTTCAACCACTTCGCATACGTGCCGCAAATCGCGTCGCAGACAATTTACGTCGCAACGAACGTGCCTCTCGACTTCCCGTTCTACTACATGGCGCTCGACAACGGCTGGTGGGTCGCTCCGTCCGCGCAGGAAGACAACCATGGCGACAACTGGGGTTCCGCCCCGTCGGGAGACGTCACCGGCGTTTACGCGAACGAGCTTACTTTCGCCGCGATCAAGGACGCGCTTCTAAACCGTCGCTTCTACGCAACCAACGACCGCGCGATAACGCTCTCGCTCACAGGCGGCGGACTGCCCATGGGATCGCGCATCTCATCGGATAAAACGAACCTCGAAATCAGCGTCGACCATAAAAAAGGCGTATCGATAAAATCAGTTAAAGTGATCTCAAACAAGGGTGTTGCCGTCAAGGAGTGGACGCCAAACGCTGCGAAATTCAAAGAAAATATTAACGTTTCCGCCGCGCCCGGCGCGTCGAACTGGCACGTCGCGCTCGTCGAAATGTCCGATGGCAAATTCGCGATCTCGGCGCCGATTATTCTGAACAATAATTAAATCGTTGTATCCGAAAATTTGACCGGCATTTATTACCGCGGCAGCAAAGCGCCGTCGTAATCATCGGCGCTGAACGGCAGGTCAAGAATGGGACGGCGTTCGTATTTCTTCTCGTAAACAGTCGGGAAAGACCTGAACAGCGTGCTGTAGAACATTCTGTAATCTATCGTTTCGAGCGCCCGCTTTTCGATATCCTGAATTGACTCAAGACAGCCTCTTTCTTCCGCATCAGAGCAGTCCGCGATCGCGGCGCTGATAAGCGACTCGTTCCACGCCGTCGGCGTAAAAGAGGAATCCGCGGCGCCCGTGTGCGGAACGGGTTCGTTTCCGCCGATCCACATAGGCGCTTCGCCCGGCAGCGCGAACGGATCCACCGGCGCGCCGTTAAGGATGACGTTCAGATGAAGATGCGGCGCAACCCAGGGGAAGAACAGGATCAGTTCAAGTCCGGCGGCGCCTGAAAGCGCGATGGATTGGCCGCGCCCCACAACGTCGCCCTCTTCAACAAGCGCGCGGGAGAGATGCGCGTACGTCGTTATCAATCCTTCTCCGTGATCGATGAATATCTTGAGGCCGCCGTGATCGAGATGTCTGGCGATCCAGACAACTTTTCCCGGCGCGCAAGCGACGATACGCGTCCCAACCGGAATCGCGAAGTCCGTTCCCAAATGGCTGTCGTAAGTCCATTGGCCGCCCGTGAAATCCCGCGCGTAAGTCACCCTGACCGAGAACGCTTCATCCTTGGGCGCGACCACGCGGTTGTAGAAATTGTATATCGGAGCCTTGCGGCCTCCCTGCTTTATGCCGAGCCATGTCGGTATGGCTATCCGGGGTTTGAAAACATTCATCGAACTCAGATCGAACTTTGACGGCGGTATCTTTCCCTTCCCGAAAATCGCCTTCGCAGCATCCTTCTTCGCCTTTTCAAGATCGGAAAGTCCGAACATTTCAAGCAGACTCACTTTTTCTCTCGACATAGCAGCTTTCCTTTTTAAATTATAGGCGGCTTTAGAAACCGTTCCGTGTTTCCTGAGGGCCGAGATAGGACTTCTTCATGCCGCCGAAGTCGATGAATATCCGTTCCGGCATTACGCAGAAATCAGCGCCCCAGATTCGCAGCGTGTGAGAGCCTTTGTCTAATTTCACTGCGGCGCGCCCTTCCATCATATTGCGAAATACGTTCTCTTTGCCCGTTGTGTCCGATTCCTTGTCAGACTGCGCGAACTTCACGGCGATAATGCCGCCGTCGTCGAATGACGCCATCAGGCGCGATGATTCATCGCCGTGCAATTCGTGGGATGGAGAGGCGTACACTATCAGCTTCGCATCTCCCGGCTCAAACACATAAATATTGTATTCGACATAAGGAGACGCGCTCTTGATATCCGCTTCGGATTCGAGCGGCGTCATGTCAGGCGGTTCCAGAGCGATGACTGCGCCCGCGCGGCCGAGTCCGGGAATGACTTTCCAGCCCGCGGCGCCGATGTCCTTCTTTGACGAGTAATTCACCGCGTCGATCGCGATAACCCCGTTGTCCTGCACAAACGTTTTATTTGTTTTTATTTCTTCATTCGGATTAAAAGCGCCGACAGCGATCTCGTAAGTCCGGTCCGCGCCCTGTATTGAAACGCTGCCTTCGGCAATATCGCCGCGCGGCGCGGCGTCGAAGTCGACGCTGACATATATCCGGTCGGCATCCTGAACTGAGCCGGACGATTTGTCGAGTCGTATCCAGTTCGCGGACGGCGACGCCTTCCAGTCGAGCGCGCCCGTTCCGGTGTTGAATATATCTATGAAATAACTTTTTCGGGTGAAGCGATTGAATACAGGCAGTTTTGAGACTGCCGCGCCTTCGGAGCCTGCCGGAGCCGCGGGCTTTGAAGATCCCTCGACGGCAACTCCCAGGCCGGGCTCAGGCGCAAGCTTGGCGTTTCCGGTTTTCACCGGCCCGAACGCCGCGAGGCCGTTCGGGCTGTCGTCCATCATGTGTTTCCACTTGCCGCCCGCCATAGTGTCGTTGTAGTAAGCGGTCAGTTCCGCGATTGTTTTTTGCGCGGCTTCCGAGAGCAGAGCGTCAGCGTTGGCGCTTGCTCGCCGCTGTCTCGCGTAAACCCTGCTCTTGAACCCGTACAGATGCTTTTTGTTCATCTGCGATGAAGCCTTGACCGGGTACAGAACCAGTTGAAAGAAAGCGTCTTTCTTCGGCGCCGGCAGCTTGTTGAAAACCGCCTCGGCGCGCCGCTCGATATCGTCGAACGAGTCGATGCGCCGTTGCGCTTCGTCACCGTAATTGAACAGGCTGAATTCCGGGTCGGCGTTCTGCGCGTTGAGCGAATACTTGTCGTAAAACCCCATGTGCTCGGGCTTGCGCTGGCTGTTGAGCGTGTAATAGCGATTCATAATAGAGGCGACTTCCGCGGCGTTTCCGGCTCCGAACTCGCGGCCGGCCCAGGAGTCGAGGAAGCCGCCGATGTTTTCCGCATTCCACTTGTTGATATCCCACGCCATTCGTAGAAAAAACTCCATGCCGATCTCGTTCGGCTTGATGTCGCCGACATTGACGATCCACATTTTGCGGGCGCTGTTTGCGTAGGCCTTGTTCATTTCCTCCCATATCAGCGAGGGCGGCGTGGTTTCGAGCCAGAGGTAATCGTGAGGCGGGCCCCAGTAGGAGATGTGATAGTAAACGCCGCTGCCGCCGGACCGGAGCCGCTCCGCCGGGCCGCTGAGACGCCGGATATATCCAAAGTTGTCATCCGGCCACATTATCGTCACGTCGCCGGGAACCTTCAGGCCGCCCCGGTACAGGTCGAGCACTTCCTTATAGGGAATGAAAACCTGCGGGACTTTTGTCTCGTCGCTGTTGACGCGCCGGCGAAGCATTTCGCGCTGGTCGCTTATGATTGATTCGAGAATGGACACTCTTTCGGGCGTTGTTTTGCCGTCCGGCATCCCGTCGTCGTGGATCGCCCTCATGCCGAGCGTGTAAATGTTTTCGAATCGCCCGTTCGCCTCGACGCGCTCGTCCCAGTATTTCAACAGGCGGTCCCGGTTGCCTGTGTATGTCCAGGCGCCGCGCGCGTCGAAATTCCATTCGTCAACATTGTTGCGAAGCATCTGCTCGCAATGCGAAGACCCCATCACGATCGCGTAGTCGTCCGCGACGAATTTGTCGTGGTCGTAATAATTGAACGCCTTCGTGCATTTGTGCATGGCGGGCCAGATCGTGTTCGCTTTCAGGCGCAGAAGCAACTCGAAAATCTTGGCGTATGTTTTCGGGCCGATATCGCCGACTTCCGGTTCGAACGTTTTTGCGGCCCATGGCTTTAACCCGAAATCCTCGTCGTTGAGAAAAATGCCGCGATACTGAACGGAAGGCGGCCCGAACACCGCGCCTTTAATATTCACATTGATGTTCTTCTGTATATCCGGGCGAACGTCCGCCCACCAAACCCACGGGGAAACGCCGATCCGGCTCGAAAGCTCGAAAGCTCCGAATGCCGCGCCGCGCCGGTCGCTGCCGGCTATCACAAGCGCATTTTTCAATCCCGGGAACGGTTTCGCGACGGATGTGATAAGGAACGTTTCCCATTGTCCGCGAACTTTCGATATGTCGATTCGTTTCTTTGCCGCCAGCGCGCCGATCGGCTTGTTCTTTTCGCACGTGCCGACGATCACTATATTTCCATTCGCTCCGGACAGGGAATGAACGATTTTGGGCCTCGCGCCGCTCACAAGCGCGATATCGTCTGCGAGTTTTTCGGCCGCAATTTGAACGGCCTTGTAATCAGTTTGTTCGACGTAGATCACGGCCGGTTTTCCATCAATCGCCAGAGCGAACCCGGCGCCCTGCGATCCGGCCGCCGCGACGTCGTGAGCGAAAAAAACGTTAATTATCAGAAGGAAGAGACAAAAGTAATTGCGCTTGCAGAAATTCATAAAGCCTCCAAATATTCCAAAGCCGGCATCAAAACACTGACGCTAAAGCACAATGCAATTGAATCATATCGGACAATAAAAATGATTTCAAATGTCTATAAGCGAAAAAACATCTGAGGCCGCGCGAAGCCGGATATCGCAGCGTGAAAAGTGAAGGGAAAAACATATTCCTGAAAAACAATCGGGAATGACGTCAGTTGTGTCCGAGACAGCGGCTATTTATCGTTAATCAGTCCGATAATCTCTTTGAGAATAGCATCAGCCTGATCGGCGGGGACTTGGCAGGTGCCGACTTTGCGGTGGCCTCCGCCGCCGAATTTGAGCATGAGCGAGCCGACGTCAACTTTAGATGTCCTGTTGATAATGCTGTGTCCGCATGTGATCACGATATTCTGTTTGTTCAGGCCCCACATGACCTGCAGGGAGATGTTCTGGTCCGGGAAAAGACTGTAAATCAGGAACCGGTTGCCTGTGAAAATTTCATCCGCGTTTCTAAGGTCAAGGAGAATCGCGTCACCTTGTGTCGAAGCGAACCGGGCGACCATATCGCGGTACAGCTTGTCCTGCTCGAAGTATCTTTTCACGCGCTCCTGAACATCCGGCTTTTCGAGAATCACGTCCACGGACAGCTCGCGGCAGTATTCGATCATGTCGAGCATAAGCTGATAGTTGCTGATGCGGTAATCCTTATAGCGGCCGAGGCCCGTGCGGGGGTCCATAACGAAAGAGAGAAGCGCCCATCCCTTAGGTTCGAGGATGTCGTTCAGCTCGAAATTCGCTGAGTCCGAGATATCCACGGCGGCGACGAACTCGCGGAATTTGCCGCCGCCGAACTTTTCGTCGCCTCCGTAATAGTCATAGATTACATGCGCGGCGCTCGGCGCGTCCGGGTCGCTCGCGCCCTTGAACTCGCCGTACTCTTTCCGTTCGTCCTCGCTCGAATGGTGGTCGAACCATAGTCCGCAGCCCTTCACATAGGGCACATTCGCCAGAATGTCGTTCGGGCCGGCTTCAACCTTGCCGTCCTGTATGTCTTTCGGATGCACGAATTTTATATCGTCGATTACGCCGGCTTCCTTCAGCAGAACGCTGCAGCCAAGTCCGTCGAAATCCGATCTCGTAAGAAGTCTCATAGCGCCACCTTCCGAATGCTTTGTCGTATTGAAAACAACCTAAACGTTTATAAATGATTCTATGGAGAGTTGTCAAGGCGGATTAAGATCAGGACACGTGCGGAAATGAGTTGGCGCTGCGCGCGGCGCGCCTTTTTGTTCATAAATAAAAGGGCGGGTTTGAACCCCGCCCCTGCCGGCATTATTATAGTCCGCCGAACGCTGTTACTTATCGAAAGCGGTTCTAATGTTCTTTTCGAGAACGCTGCAACTGTCGGACTTGAATTTGAATTCGACCGCCAGACTGACGTCGATGCGAAGGTGCGGCTCGGTGGCCGTATCGTATTTCGGCCATGCGGGAACGCCGGCCGCGGTGGGAACGCCGGAGCGGGCGAAGGAAGACCAGAGCGAGATCATCGAGTCGGAAACCGCGAGATTCTCCTTCGAGTCGAACCTCATGCCCATCAGCGCGAACTTGCGGAAAACAAAAACGAGTTCCGAGCCGTGGAAAGCGCCGGCCTTGTCGAAAGGCGGCTGAGAGGTCGGGGCCTTCGAGAAATAGTACAGGTAAGTGTCTGGTTGCCATTTAGAGATGAGGCCCGCGAGGACGCGGGTCGTGCATGTGAATGCGAGATCGCAGAGCATGTCGTTGTACGCCGCTTTGGGATTCTGATAGGAAGCGGTCGGATATAGGTCGAGCAGGCCGCCGGCGAACGGTTCGAGGCCGAAAGCTTCGCGAAGCATCTCAGTGTCGCTCTTGATTGTCGCGTCGAACTGTTCGTTCGATTCGATCTTTTTGGAGGTTGCGAGGATCGACGCTTCATCCTTGTTTGAGCCGAGAATGACTTTGACGGAACTGTCGAAATTGCCGTACTTGAAAATCCGGTATGGGTTGTCGGGGATGAATCCGCCGTCGACGATCGGGCCGGTGTAGAAATTCTCCTCGCCGGGGACGGCAAAGAAGAATATGTCCATTTTGAGTTCCTTGACGAAACGCTCGGCGGGAATTCTGCGAAGGCAGTCGGCAGCCGTTTTTATGTTGTCGCAGCCGAGCTTGGCGGCGGCTTTCACGCCGATCTGCTCGGCGGCGTCGAGCGGCATGTTGACGATCAGAGTCGGGCCGCTCTCGATAATGGCCTGTTTGAACAGTCCGCGCGCGAGCGGCGAAGCCAGTTGGAGGCCGACGCTCATGCCGCCGGCGGATTCGCCGAAAATCGTTATGTTGTTAGGGTCGCCGCCGAAATTGGCGATGTTCTTTTTCACCCACTTGATAGCGGCAAGCTGGTCGTAGAGGCCGTAATTGCCGGAGTGGCCGTCTTCGTCGCGGAGCGCGGGATGCGAGAGAAATCCGAGCGCGCCGAGCCTGTAGTTGATTGTTACAGCGACGACGTCGCCTCTCGCTGCCAGATGTTCGGAAGAAAACAATTCGCTTCCCGACCCATATAGAAAGCCGCCGCCGTGTATGAAAATCATAACCGGCTTTGGTTTATCTCCCGCGACCGGATGCCATATGTTCAGATAGAGGCAGCTCTCGTCGGACGGCTCGGAGCTCGACACGATCGGCTTGTAGTTCTGCGGGCATTTGCCGCCCCATTTAACGGCTTCGAGCGTTCCGGTCCACGGCTCGCGATCCCTGGTCTGAGCGAAGCGGAGTTCGCCTATCGGCGGCGCCGCGTACGGAATGCCCCGGTAGTCGCAAACAGTTCCCTTTAATGCAAGCTTGCCGCTCACTAACCCTTTATCCGTCGGGACGTTCTTGCAGTCCTTAGGCAGAGCTGCCGTCGCGGCGGAAGCGCAAAGCAGAACGAAAGATGCGGCGCAAACAATCTGTTTTACTGTTTTGATGATGGTTCTCATGATGTCGACCCCCCAAGATGCATTTTCCCTCGCGGATTCCCAGTTCAATCCGGATTCGACGAGGAGTCGATCCGAGTTCAATCCGCGCCGCATTATAAGGTTTCATAAGACGCGGGTCAAGAAATATTTTCGGATGTCATCATGATGAGGGAAAGACGCCGTAGACGGCAAAAACAAGCTGCATTCCGTCAAAACCAGAGACGCGCGACGCGACTAACTGTTCATTTTAGGGCGATTTGGGTGAAAGCGAGAGAGATCATGCGGTTGTCGCTGTTGTTCACGCCGAGAGCGGCGGGCGAAACAAGCCGGGAAACCGAGAAATCGAATTCGGCGGCGGAGCCCGGCTTTAAGTTGTTTCCCAAGGCTATCTTGAAAAGGAAATGGCCGTTCGGAACCGGCATCGCGATCTCGCTCTGCAACTGCGGAGAGGAGATAAACAGCAACTGCCTCGGCGAGGGCTGCTCGCTCTCCACCCTGTAACCCTCGAGAATAATGTGGCGCGCCCCATTTCGGGGAACTTTCAGAAAGCAGCCGCCATTGCCGGACATCCAGCGTCCGCCGCCGGAATCCCATGCGAAATCGCCTTCGGGCCACCATCCGTAAAGCCATTGGTCTTCGATAGCGCCCGAACCCGGCGCGAGCCGCGTCCCGAATTCTCTTCTAAGTTTTTCCTCCCGCATCAGTTGCGTCTTTGCAATAGCCGCCTGTTCCCTTTCGTGTTGTTTCGCCGAGAGAAGATATTTTTCAAATCGTTTTTTTCGCTCCGGCGCCGGCGGCATGGGAGTCCAGCCTTGAACCGACATGAAATCGGCGGCTGAGCGCGCGGCGAGCGCATCGGCGGCGGCGTTCGGGTGCGGGTCCCAGCCTAATGACCAGCGTCTGCCGTATTCGCGCATGCCGCCCCAATTCGGAGACAGATCGAGGACATCCACGCCCGCTTTTTTTGCTATTTGCGCGAGCCGGAGCGCGGGTCTGCCCTCAATGTAGTAGTCGAAATATATGATGAAAAGCGGCTTGAATCCGCGGGTTCGCCCGAGCTCGCCGAACTCGTTCAGCGCATTTTCAACACGCCGCCAGACGAGAGCTTCCGACTGGGCGGAGCTTGTTTGCGGAAAAGTAAATTCGCGGGAAGAATGATCGTAATGGCAGCCGGCGCGCCGGAGGGAAATCGCCGCGTAAAGGTAAGAACGCAAGCGGCGGGCAAGAAAACAGCGAAAACGCGCGGATAATGTCGGGCGGCCGCTCCCGTTGACAGGCAGCAGGAATTCGGAAACGGCTCCGGGCGCGCCGCCTGTCTGTTTCACGGCGAGAGGCGACGCCTTCATGAGCGGCATGGCGCGCTCTATGCCGTCTGTTATGTTTTCGAGGTCGTTATAAATGAACGAAAGCGCGATGACATCCGGCTCAAGATTCGCGGCTTTTCTCACGGACGCCATGTTCTGTCCGATGTTGTAGCCGGGAACTCCCGCGTTTATGACTTCGGCCCGGATGCCGTCTTTCTTAAGCTCGCGCTCCAGTTGCGCGGGCAGCGAGTCTTTCTCGCGAAGAGCGGTTCCATAGACAAAAGAGTCGCCGGCGACAATAACGCGGAAGACGCCGGGTTTCTTACGGGATGAGATTTCAGGACCGCGGTATCCGAGAGAGTTATGGCGAAAAAGAGTAAAGTTGTTGAAACCCGACGCGTTTGTGGTAAGCGTGAAAAGAATGTCCGGATCGGGGTCCGGAGAGTATATAGGAGTCTGTATCGGCTCGATCTCCGGGCTTGTTCTCCAGATGGCGCGAACTGCGATTTCGAAACAGAAAAGAACAAAAGCAAGCGAAATGAACAGAGTCAGAGCGGCGAAGAGAGCCTTCTTGCTTTTGTTTTCCATGTATGTTTATTGATCGTTCATAAATCGCCGCCCGCGCCCGCAGCCCGCGAAATTAAGCGCGGATAAATACGCTTTTCAGGCCTTCGGCTACTTCTCGAATCCGGCCTTGATGTTCTCTTCGAGAACCTTGCAGCGTTCCGAGCGGTACTGTTTTTCGACGACCGGTTTGACGTCAATGTGCAGATAGGGTTCGGTGGCGGTTTCGTATTTGGGCCATTCGGGCGTATCCGGCGCGGCAGGCGTCCCGGTTCGCGCGAAAGAGGACCATAGGGCGATCATCTTGTCTGATACGGCGAGGTTTTCCTTCGTTTCGAAACTCATGCCGAGGATCGAGAATTTCCGGAATATGAAAGCGAGTTCAGCGCTGTGGTAGGCGCCGAATTTGCCGAAAGGCGGCTGAGTGGCCGGCGCTTTCGAGAAGTAATAAAGATAAACGTCGGGTTGCCATTTGACAATCAGGTTCGCGAGAATGCGCGTCGGGCAGGTGAACGCCACATCGCAGATGATGTCGTTGTAGGCGTCGCCGGGGGTTTTGTACGCCGTGACGGGATAGGCGGCGAGAAAGTCCCGGTCGTATGGGTTGATTCCGAAAGCCTCGCGCAGGAGAATTTTGTCGTTGTTGATTGTTGCGGCGAGTTCTTCCTTAGTGGCGGTTTTGCGACTTGTTGTCAGGAGAGTGGCCTCGTCGCTGTTGGTGCCGAGAATGACTTTTACGTCGGTGTTGAATTTGCCGTTTTTGAACAGAAGGTAAGGATTGTCCGGCAGGAAATAGCCGTCCACGACGGGGCCGGTGTAGTAATTTTCCTCGCCGGGGTTGGCGAAGAAGAAGAGCGCCATCGGGAGCGATTTCACAAACGTGTCGGCTGGAATTTTGCGAAGGCATTCGGCGGCGGTTTTCAGATCGGCGCAGCCGAGCTTTTCGGCGGCCTTTATGCCGACCTGTTCGGCGGCCTCCTGGGTCATATTGACCATCAGCGCCGGGCCGCTTTGAATGGAGGCCTTGTTGAACTGCCCTTTGCCGAGCGGCGAAGCCAATTGCAGGCCGACGCTCATGCCGCCGGCGGATTCGCCGAAGATCATGATGTTGTCCGGGTCGCCGCCGAAAGAGGCTGCGTTTCTTTTAACCCATTTTATGGCGGCCAACTGGTCGAGCAGTCCGTAATTGCCTGTGTGGCCTTCGGCGTCGCGCAGCGCGGGATGCGAAATGAATCCGAGCGCGCCGAGCCGGTAGTTGACCGTTACGGCGATTACGTCGCCGAGGGCGGCGAGCTTTTCAGACGAGAAGAGTTCCGCGCCGGAGCCAAGCGTGAAACCTCCGCCATGAATGAAAACCATGACCGGTTTCGGCGCCTCGCCCGTTATTGGCTGCCATATATTGAGGTAGAGACAACTCTCGTTCGCCGGTTCGTTGCTGGACATCATGGGCATGCCGGACTGTGGGCATTTGGCGCCCCATTTCGTGGCGTCGAGCGGAGCGGTCCACGGCTCGTGTTCCTTCGGCTGCGCGAATCGCAGTTCGCCCACGGGCGGCGCGGCGTACGGAATGCCCCGGTATTCGCAGACCGCGCCCTTCAGCGCGAGCTTGCCGTTCAACGGCCCTTTGTCCGTCTGGATATTCTTGCAGTCCTGCGGCAGCGTCGCCGCAGTCGCGGAAACGGCGAAAAGAACGAGCGCCGCCGCGCATGCAAACTGTTTCGCGGTTTTCGATATTGCTCTTATCATAATTTAACTCCTTAATTAAAGCCGAAGGTTTATTCTCCGGATTTTGTCCGTTCGGAATTATAGGATTATACGACTTTGCGGGTCAAGCGGCGAATCCATGGCGCATCACGCTTATAAGCGCTGGTCCGAAAAATCGACGGTTAATAGCCTCCCCTTCCGCGGCCTGTTGCAATCTTTGTTGGTTTTTGACATGATGATTGGGCGCGATGGGGCGTAAATAGAGGCAGAAACAGGGGGAACTATGCGTTTAAGAATTATTGCTGCGATCGTTTTGTTGTCAGGATTGACAATCGGCCAATCGGCTTTCAGCGCGGGAAAGCCCGCCGCCAAGCCGCCGGCCGCCAAGAAATATGCTTTTCAGGATTTCAAACTTCCTATTGAAACCCGCGTCGCCGATCTGGTCAAGCAGATGACGCTCGACGAGAAGATATCCGTGTTGCATTCGTCGGCGGATGCGATTCCGCGGCTTGGGATCATGAAGTTCAACTATGGGAACGAATGCCTGCACGGAATTATCGGGCCTGGCAAATTCACGGTTTTTCCGATGCCGATAGCGATGGCGAGTTCCTGGGATCCGGAAATGGTGAACCGTGTCGCGACGGCGATATCTGACGAGGCGTGGGGAGCGCTGAACAGAGACGAGAAACAGGTCGGCTACCCCGGGGTTCTTTTTCATGCGTTCTGGGCGCCTACGATCAACATGGCGCGAGACCCCCGCTGGGGCCGCACCGGAGAGACGTACGGAGAGGACCCGTTCCTGACAGGCCGTTTCGCAGTGGCATACGTCAAGGGAATTCAGGGCTCCGATCCGAAATACATAAAGGCGGTCTCAACCCCGAAGCATTTTGTGGCGAACAACGAGGATCACAACCGCGATTACTGCAACGCGAAAATTTCCGAACGCGCGCTGCGCGAGTATTATCTGCCGGCGTTCCACGACGCGGTTGTCGAGGGAGGCGCGCAGGCCGTCATGGGCGCGTACAACGCGGTCAACGGCGTGCCGTGCAATGCAAACAGGTGGCTGATGGTTGACGTGTTGCGCAACGACTGGGGATTCAACGGTTACGCGGTGACCGACTGCGGCGCTCCGCATAATATTTACGCTAAGCATAAATACGTTAAGACGCCGCCCGAATCGGCCGCCGCGGTTCTGAACGCCGGCGTTGCGGTCGAGTGCGGCGGGAACGACGTTCTGCGCAAGAATGTGCGTGAGGCGCTTAAGAAGGGGCACCTGACCGAAGCGACGCTGGACCGCGCGATAACGGAAGCGATGACGGTTCGATTCCGGCTCGGGATGTTCGATCCGCGGTCGATGAATCCGTACACGAAGATACCGGCATCCACGGTCGGGTCGGCGAAGCATGTGGAACTGGCGCGGCAGGCGTCCCGCGAGTCGATTGTGCTGCTGAAAAACGACGCCGTGAACGGCGCGCCGCTTTTGCCGCTGGACGCGAAGAGCCTCAAGTCCGTGGCGGTGGTCGGGCGGAACGCGGCTGTGTTGCTGTTCGGCGACTACAGCGGAACGCCGGTCAACAAGGCGTACACGCCGCTTGAAGGCATAAAAAGCAAGGCCGGCAAGAACGTGAAGGTGAACGCGGTCGAATGGATTCCAACGCCGGACCAGAAGGAATTTGCGCCGGTCGGAACTGACAATTTGCGCTGGGTTAATGCCGAATATTATGATAACGCGGAATTCGCCGGGGCGCCGGCTGTGACGCAAGTTGACCGCGAGATCAATCTGAAGCCGGCGAATGTGCCCGCGGCGGCGGCGGCAAAAGGCCCTCTTTCCGCTCGCTGGTCCGGCAAGCTGATTCCGTCGAAGTCGGGCGCGCATTATTTATACATGAACGCCGGCGGCGACTCCCGGATATTCATAAACGGCGAACTTGTTTTAGAGAAGGTCGCGCAGAAAAAGAAGAAGCCGGTCAAGGTGTCCAATCTTATGGATACCTATTATACGGACGTAAAAGAGGAATTTAAGACAGCGACATTAATGCTCGAAGCGGGCAGGGAATATGATGTGAAGGTGGAGTATGCGTCAGCAAAGGGAGTGGCGCAGGCGGCGTTCGAATGGGTCCAGCCGTCGGCTGCGAACGCGGCGGCGCGCTCGGCCGAAATGAAAGCGATCAGAGAGAGCGACGCGGTGATCGCGGTGATCGGTTTGCAGCTCGGCGACGAAAAGGAAACAGTCGACCGGCACGATCTCGATATCTCGAACGACCAGATCGAATATGTTAAGCAATTGCTGAAACTCAATCCTAAAACCGTGGTTGTGTTGATCAACGGCGGGCCGGTCTCGGTCAACTGGATCGCGGCGAACGCGCCGGCGATTATGGAGGCGTGGTATCCCGGCGAACAGGGCGGCAACGCGATCGCGGACGCGCTATTCGGCGATTTCAATCCGGCGGGGCGGCTCCCGGTAACGGTTCACAAGAGCGTTGACGATCTTCCTGCGTTCGACGACTACGAGATCACAAGAGGCCGCACATATAAATACTTCTCGAAAGAGGTTCTGTATCCGTTCGGCTACGGACTGAGCTACACGAAGTTCGACTACAGCGGACTCTCGATCGACAAAAAGAGCGCAGGCGCGGCGGACACGGTGAATGTCAGCGCGCAGGTGAAAAACACGGGCGGGCGCGACGGCGACGAGGTTGTTCAGGTGTACGTTCACAAAATGGAATCCTCGGTTAAGCGGCCGATCTCCGAGCTTCGCGGCTTCAAGCGGGTTTATCTTAAAGCGGGCGAGGAGAAGACGGTGACGATTCCGCTCGAAGTTAAGCGGCTTGCGTTCTGGGACGATCAGGCGAAGAAGTTCGCCGTTGAGCCGGGCAAGTATGAGATATTCGTCGGCGCGTCGTCGGCCGACATCCGGCTGAAGGGCGCTATAGCGATTTCCGTCGACGGTTTAACTAAATGATTGAAAATTAATCTATGACTTTATCCTTGGAGCGCGGGCGGTCTAAGCTTTCTTCTGCCAATAAACTCCGGATTTATCGATTTCGATTATGGGTTCATCTATGCCGTGTTCTTTTCGATAGTCCGTGACAGCGGCGCAGCACGATGAAATGTCGTTGTAGTCGTCAATAATGGCATAGCCGCCCGGCGAAAGTTTCGGATACAGCGCGACGAGCGCGTCCATCGTCGATTCGTACATGTCGCCGTCGAGCCGCATTACCGCCAGTTTTTCAATCGGCGCGCCAGGAAGCGTGTCTTTAAACCATCCGACAAGAAATTTGATGCGTTCGCTCAGAAGGCCGTGCCGGTCTATGTTCCTCTTAACGGTTGGCAGCGGAACAGCGAGTTCGAGGTCGTTCCAGAAATTGGAGCCTTCATCTTCCGGATATTTCTCTGCGGCGGGCTTTGGCAGCCCCTTGAACGAATCGGCGGCCCAGATAGTCCGGTCGGCCGTTCCGTACGCTTTTAATATCGCAGCCATCAGAATGATCGCGCCGCCCCTCCAGACGCCGGTTTCGATGAAGTCGCCCGGAATGCCGTTCCGAATCGTATCCTCAACACAAAACCTCAGATTCGCTATCCGTTTGTTCCCTATCATGGTCACCGCATTGAAAGGCCATTCGCGCCCCTCGTCAACCACGCTTTTTTTGCTCTTGTAAACTAATTTCAAGTCCTCATCTCTCAGCCATTTCGCTATATCGCGATTCAATAATTTTTCCGGGACTATCGAATACCGGTTTTCCAATATAGCTCCCGTTATGCATTTCTCAATCAGACTAATGTATGCGTCGGCCAGTTCTTCGTTCATAGAATCATGTTTGTCGTTTGTCATAACATCCCTTTGCGTCCGGATTTGTTAAGCGCCTTACATTTTCATCTCGAAAACTTCAGCCACCCGGCATTCGACAAGTTTTTCGCGCATCCGTTTTGTTGTTATGTCGGATACGTGATGCCGAACAAAGACCAGCTTTGAGCCGTCCTTGAATCGGAGAGACACCTTGCTCCCGAGTTGCGGAGATTTGCTGTCGCCGCCATAATCCGCCATTCTGAAAACAAATTCCTTGCTGAACAGCATGTTGGAAGCGAATTCCTTTTCGCGGGCCGCCTGCTCAAGCCTTCGCGCGACGACAAAGTCGCGGCTGAAAATCCGGTTGAACAGCGGCATCTTGTAAACAGAGTCTTCCTTCTGCTCGGCGATTCCTTCATCGAGCATGATCCACTCGGTCGATCCGTCGGGCAACTTCTCTTTTATCGTCGTATGAACTCCGATACGGATGTCGAGACCGTGGACGGAGAACTTCGTCTCGAATTCCTTCTTGATTCCTCTGATCACGTTTATCGTGAATGAAAAACTGTCTTCGACAATCTGATTCTCTTTTGAAGCGGGTATGAACATCCAAAAGCTGTCGCCGCCGATCGGGTATATCCCGGCGAGTTTGTCTTTGTCAATGAAACGGTATTTTTTCGAGAGCACGATTTGCGTTGTGCGGACCATTTCGTAAAAATCGTCGAGCACGGATTTGTACAGGTCGTCTCGGTTGTCCTTCAAAAAACGCGAACTGCCGATCATGTCGGCCGATACGATATGATAATGCCTTGCATGCCTTCCCATTTCGCAGCCTCCAAAACATGCTGATATATTAGCACAGTCGCTCTGAATAGAGGACATCCCAAATTCTTTATTGGAAGCGGGTCGTGTATGTGCAATAATATCCTGACGTTGTAAGGTTGGCGCCGAATACGGCATTAAAATTTTGGGTTAATAAACATTGAAGGGATCCTTAAAATGAATTGCATCGGAAGAATTGTTAAGACGGCGGTAATGGCGGGGATGGTTTTGGCGATATCGCTGGCAGGCGGCGCGGCGGCGAAAGCGCAGGACGCGCAGGCAAAGCCATTCAAAATCGTGCCCATATGGATACACGTGCATACAAATTTCGAAGGCGACGGCGGCTCGGAAGCTATCCCGAAAATCATCGCCACAATTAAGTCCAAAGGCTATCAGGGCGTCATTTTTAATCCTCATTCTGACGATCTCAATTTTCCGGCGTTCAAAAAAGCGGTGGACGCGGAGAACGGCTCCGATTTCCTTGCCGTGCCCGGCCGTGAGATCATCACAAACACAACGAAAACCGAGAAAGAACATGTGATGTGTCATGTGAACGCCATAAGCGACTCGGGAGACCCTGCTATTCTCGACCACAAATTCAAGGCGGAACAATTGCCAGAACTGCTCGGCGAACTAAAAAAAGAAAACGCTTTTGTAATCTGGAACCACCCGTGGGGATGCCATCAGTGGGAACAGACGCCCGGCTCGTTCAACGCGATCGAGCTTTTCAACGACTACGGGCCGGACTATCAGAACGGCGGCAATTACGATTTCAACAAACGCATGTATCTGAGCGTCCTTAAAGGCGGCGGGAAAATGGTCGCGATAGCCGGAATCGACATGCACGTCATGGCGCAGACGACGCTCGGCGACAACACGACTTACGTTTTCCCGGACGCGTTTAACCGCGAATCGCTCGTATCAGCGCTCCGCGCCGGAAGCGCGATCGCGGCGTTCAACGCTAAGATTCTGTCTCTGAATATGAAACCGTCGCAGACTCCGGTTGTTCTCACAAGCGACGCGTTCGAGGTCAAGGGCGCGATAGCCCTGAAATCTTACAACGGCTTCAAGCCCTCTATCGTCGTCTATAAGAACGGCGTCGAGTTTGCGCCGGCGGTTCCGGCGACTCTCACGCGCGGCGAAAAAGGCGCAAAAAACTATTTCGCTTACGACTTCTCTTTCGGAGACAAGCTCGCTCCAGGCGCAACCGCCTGCTATGTTTTCGAAATCCCGCATTATATCGTCTCTTCATCGTTCTGCTTCGCCGGAAAGTAAAGGCCGCTCCATAACCCCGCGAGGCAGGAAAGGCCGCGCAGCGATGGTCTGAGAAATCGGGGCGAGCGGCGGGAGTTGCGCATAGTGGTTGAAAACAGAACTGTTAAACCCAAGAGGCTTCTCTCGCTCGACGCGTTTCGCGGAATAGCGATCGCCGGGATGATTATGGTTAACAATCCCGGCAACGAGAAAACTACTTATTCGTGGATCGCTCACGCCGCCTGGAACGGATGGACGCCCGCCGACCTCGTGTTCCCGTCTTTCATTTTCATCATGTGCGTCGCAGTGACGCTGTCGCTTTCGCGCAGAGGCGCGGAAGGTCAGGACAACAGAAAAATTATTTTGCACGCCGCGCGGCGAGCGCTGATCCTGTTCGGGCTCGGTCTTTTATTCGGAATCAATCCCGGACAAACTCCGTGGGGTTTCCGATTCGCCGGTGTTTTTCAGAGGTTGGCGATTGTGTATTTCCTCGCCACGCTGCTTGTTCTTCATGCGCGGCCGCGCATGTGGGCGGCGGCGGCGCTCGCGCTTCTGGCGGCGTACTGGGCGGCGATGAAGCTGATTCCGGTTCCGGGTTTCGGAGCCGGCGATCTCTCAAAAGCGGGCTGCCTCGCGGGCTACATAGACAACATTTTGTTTAAGGGGCACATGTGGGAACCATACTGGGATCCGGAGGGTCTGCTAAGCACGGTTCCGGCCGTCGCGAGCGGCTTCATCGGATGCCTCGCCGGCGACTGGCTCAGAAACGACAAGCCGCTCGCGGAGAAGATAGCCGGACTTGCGCTCGCCGGAAACATCCTGATCGCCGTGGCGTTCGCGCTCAATCCGCTTTTCCCTATAAACAAAAATCTCTGGAGCCCGACATTCGCTCTTTTTTCGAGCGGTTTCGCTATGATCGCGCTTGCCGCCTGCATGTGGTTTATCGACCATAAGAGGCGCAAGCTGTGGGCGAAGCCATTCGAGGTTCTCGGCACGAACTCGCTTCTGGCATATATCCTTTCGGGCGCGCTGATGTACGGTTTCAGCCTGATACCCGTCGGCGAGACATCCGCAGGCGCGGCGACCAGCCTGAAGGCCTTGCTTTACAGCAACCTTTTCGCGTCGTGGGCGGGGCCGTGGACCGGTTCGCTCCTTTTTTCGGCCGCCTACGTCGTTTTCTGGATGGCGCTGATCTCGCCTCTCTATCGAAAAAAGATATTCATAAAACTGTGACATCAGCAAATCGAAACCGCTTTCAATTCAATGCATTTATCCGTATTATTTGCAGCCGTAGGGGCGCGCCTTTTGTCATTGCCTTGTTCCCATGAGAGAGATAGGAGGAAAATTTTGTAATTCGCGGGTTTGGAGCAGCCGGATAACCCGGAAGCTTTTAGTCTGCCGTCATCGTAAGTTTTCCGGCATTACCACTTCCAGCTATACTTAAGCACGACATTCAATGATGTCTCTCTGCGGTCTGAACTCGGGCTCACCTCATCGCTGAAGGCTTCGGAACGGTAG
>JBAYJY010000089.1:0-18073 GCA_041664945.1 bacterium
CACCGGCGGGACCCTCAAACAGGCGCTCGGCGCGCTGGTTATGTTCATCGCCGTGGCGGGGTACGTCGCTTTCTCAATCCTGATGTTCAATCTGGCCCGCACGTGGATCGCCGTCGTGCCTGTCACGCTTTCAATCGTGGCGACATATCTGATGGTCGTCATCTACAGGTATATGACAGAGGGTCAGGAAGCCAAGCGGATGAAGGCGATGTTCTCGACGTATGTAAACCCGGAAGTCGTCGACACGCTGATACAAAACCCGGACAAGCTGCGACTGGGCGGCGAGAAAATGGACTTGACGGCGATGTTCGCTCTGGCGTCCGGACCGGGACTCGAAGACGCCGCGACGCCGGAGGAACTGGTTGACCGGCTCAACGAATATTTCACTGCGATGACGGACGAAATATTCAAACACGATGGAATGTTGGACAAATACGAGGGCAGCATAATCATGGCGGTTTACGGCGCGCCGATCTTCTACGAGGACAACGCTGTGAAATGCTGTTACGCTGCGCTCGACATGCAAAGGGTGACGCTGGAACTGCACAAAAAATGGGAATCCGAGGGAAAGAAGCCGATATACACGAGCGCAGGCATCAACTCGGGCATGATGATCGCGGGAAACATGGGGTCCGGATCGCGGTTCAACTACACGATTATGGGCGATGCGGTTAACCTCTCCGCCCGCCTGCTCGGCGCTAATAAGCAATACAAAACGAGGCTGATGATCAGCCAGTACACATACGCGAAGGCGAAGGATAAGATTATCGCGCGCTCGATAGACAGAATACGGGTCAAGGGACGCGACGAACCCGTCGAGTGTTTCGAACTTATGGGGCGCGTGGACTGGGGATTGCCGGAAAACATCATGCGAGGCAAGGAGCATTTCGAGACCGGCTCGAAACTCTATCTCGCGCAGAAATGGGACGAGGCAAAGGCTGAGTTCGAAAAAGCTCATGCCGCGAACCCGGACGATGCTACGAGCAGAATTTATGTCGATCGTTGCGACGAGTTCAAGGCGAATCCGCCCGGCGACAGCTGGGACGGCGTTTACACAATGACTACGAAATAACGAGGCGGATTACGCCGCGCGGATTTTGCAAATCCAGATAGTATTTTAAGGAGACCCGCAATGAAATTACCGTTCAAGCTTCCCCACAAAGCCGACGAGAGAAGCAGGATCATCAGTCCGCTGATCGGATTCGGCCTCGCGGCGCTTTTCACTTTGCTTTATATCGCCGGCCCGCTCCAGAGTTTGTACAACTTCGACCTCGACTTCAAATTCAAACTGCGGCAGAACATCGCTAAAACGCCCACGAACAAAGACATTATGTTCATCGAGATCGAGGAAACCACTCTGGAGTGGGAAAACACGTTTCCCGACGATCCTATTTATTATCCGGATCTCATCAGGGAACTCGGCGCTGAAAAACACAGCGCTCTCGCTACGGTGTTCAGCATCGATTATTCGAGGCCGTTTGGACGGAAGGTGAACGTCGACGTTCTGGACAACTACAAGGGCGTTTTGGGAAACATCTCGGGCGCTATCGCTAACGACGTGGCGATCAAGAGCCAGATTGCCCAGAACGCCGCCTATTACGCCGAATTGCTCGGCGCTCCCGACGCCAACACTTACGCCGGCGACATTGCCACTAAGCTCGAAGAAATAGTTTTCGACCAGAACCTTACGAATTCTGCCAACATTATGCAGCAGGTCGCCGGATTCGCCCAACAGGAGAGCAACCTCGCGAGCCTTGCGCCGAACCGCGAGAAAGCTGTCGCCGCGGCCATACCGGCGGCGAAAAACGTCTACTTTACCTACGACGCGAAAAACCATTTCGACAGTCCTTATGACGCCCGTGACCTGAAAGAAAATCCGCGCATCAGAAAAGTTTTCGAAAAAGTCATGGCCTATCCCACGCGGAACCGGCCGGAGGCAAAGCTCGAAGGCGCCGTTTTCGACGCCTACCAGAATTTTGTTATCAAGGATTTCGATTATCTTCTCGGCAAAAAAGGCAAGGCGTTCACAGGCATCGTCATGGAAAGAATCTTTCGCGATCGTGATGCAAAGGCCGCCGAACTCGCCGAATTTCACAAACAGAACGACAAAAACAGTTTCAAAATCCCCCCCGGGCTTGAAAACGCATATCTCCGCCTGAGCAAGGTAAAACCTGTCACGCCTGAGATCGGCGACCTGACAGCGGGCCAAGGCCTCCGCAAAGCGGAATTCAGCCCGGACGACGGAACACTCCGCATTATCGCGCCGGCAGTCATTTACGACGGGAGAATTTATCCGCACATGGACCTGCTGCTCGCCATGAAATATCTGAAAGTCGCGCACAAAGACGTCGTGTTCAATAAAAACAGCATTATCCTCAAGAACGCGACTCACCCGCGCTTGAAAAAGAAAAAAGACATCGTCATCCCGCTTCAGCCCGGCGGAACCATGCTTATCAACTGGACCGGCCTCTGGGCGGACACCAACCTGTTCGATCACATGAGCCTCAGAAATGTTTATGTCCAGCTCGCGCGCTACGATATTCTCGAAAGAAACCAAAAAGGCGGCCAGCTCAGCGAAGAGGAAATTACAATCATTCAGAATATGAAGGAGAAAGAGGCCAAGGAACTTGAAGCGCTCGCTAAAAGCATTAAAAACAAAATCGTTATTGTCGGATTGACAGCCACCGGCGCCGCCGACACTAACCCGACGCCTCTCGAATCGCGCTACAGCATCCTCGGACTCCATGCAAACGTAATCAACACTATCATTGAGGACCTTTTCATAAACAGAATCCCCACCGGCTTCATTATTCTGATCTTTTTCGTTCTCGCAAGCGGACTCGGCTTCGTATGCGGCGCGGTCAAACACCACTCCTCGTTCGTCGTCGCCGTCATTAACTTCTTCCTGATGGTTGTCGTCGCGGCCGCCTACATCACCCTGTGCAACTATTTGTTCATCGCGCACAGAATCGACATTCCGATGCTCGCGCCCGTAATTCTCATTTTCGGCTCCTTCCTTCTCGTTTTCATTTACCGCTTCATCACGGAAGAGCAGGAAAAAAAGAAGATGAAAGGCATGTTCTCCACTTACGTCAACCCGCAGGTTGTAGACACACTGATCGCCGACCCGAGCAAGCTGAAACTCGGAGGGGAAACAGCGCACGCGACCGTATTCTTCTCGGACATAGCTGGATTCACCACGATCTCGGAATCATTGTCGCCTGAATTGCTTGTCGAACTGCTCAACGAATACCTGACCGCAATGACGAACATTCTGCTCTCATACGGCGGAACGCTCGACAAGTACATCGGCGACGCCGTCCTCGGCATCTACGGCGCTCCGATCTACTTCCCGGACCACGCGAAGAACTGCTGCTTCACCGCGATAGACATGCAGGAAAAACTTGTCGAAATGCGCAAAGACTGGGAAGCGCGCGGCAAGCCGGATATA
This sequence comes from bacterium, assembly GCA_041664945.1. Taxonomy (GTDB): domain Bacteria; phylum UBP15; class UBA6099; order UBA6099; family UBA6099; genus JBAYJY01. The sequence continues at coordinate 3,452 of JBAYJY010000089.1, forward strand.
CAGGTTCGCTGCGGCATCAACACCGGCGACATCATCGCCGGCAACATGGGGTCGGTCAAAAGATTCAACTACACCGCCATGGGACCCGCCGTCGACTTCGGCGAACACCTCGAAAGCGGCGGAAAAACCTATGACACGCAGAAGTCGATCAGCGAATTCACGAAAGCGGAGGCCGACGAGCACATCATCACCCGGCTGCTCGACATATCATGGATTTCAGGCTATGAAAAACCTGTCAAAATCTACGAACTGATCGAAAAGAAATCCGTCGGAATTCCGGCTGACTTGGAGAAGGGTCTCCGACTTCATGAAGAGGCAGTAATTTTTTACTTCCAGCGCAAGTGGGACGAAGCGCTCGCAAAGCTCGAAGAAGTTTTTGTATTAATCCCCGGCGACCCGCCGTCAAAAAAACTTAAAAAACGGGTCGAGGAAGCAAAAGCGAATACGCCCGACGAGAGCTTCGACGAATTGCTGAAGCAGGCCACGCATAGGCAGAACCTTGTGTTCTAACAACAAGAGAGGCGGTCGCCATATAGAATCATCAATGCGATAATTAATCGGCATAATAGCAAGCGGCAAATAAAAAAGGAGCCTTTCGGCTCCTTTTTTTTATCGCTCGATTCGCCAATAGAACCGGCGAATTCAATTACTTTTTCGCGCTTTCCGGGTTGGCGAGTTTGCCGATGTGTGACGGCGAGAGCGCATAGTTCCAGATTGTTATCTTGTCCAGAACGCCCTTGAAGAAGTCGCCCTTTGCCGAGCCGGCGCTCTTCGCGCCGATGAAAAGCGAGTCGGTTGTGGCGATCATTTTCCCGGAAGCCGCGGTTTCGCCGACTTGCTTCCCGTCAACATACAGCCTTATCGCGGCGCCATCATAAGTTCCGGCGATATGATGCCATTCGCCGGCCGACGGCAGCGGCCCCGTCACGACGCCGACTCCCGAGATGTCGAACGCAAGCTTGTCGACTTCGTTGTAAAGCCGGTATTGATTGTCTTCGCCGCCCTTCTGCAATATCCTGCGGTTTCCGTTCCAGTCTTCAGGCTTGATCCATGAGGAGACAGTGATGGCTGAATCCGGATTCAGTTCCGGCTTGTCGTTGAAACTCAGGCTCTGGTCTTCGCCGTTGAGTTCGAGCGCGGCGCCGAACCTGCCCTGTAATATCTTCGGATTTCCTATCATGCTGAACCCGCGCCCCTGCGGAACCATTCCCATGTTAATAGATTGATCCTTGCTCTGAAACTTCAGTTCGAAGATCGGAGGTGTCATTGTAAATTTGAAAGTCACTGCCGACTTAATCGCATTTGCCGCTGCCGAAACGTCTCGAACTTTTTCTACCGTGAGCTCGTACTTTTCGGCCAGCTTCGGCGCCGTTGCGGTTTTGATCGTCACCGAATTGCCGTCCGGATTAAGCGCAACGGATTCTATTCCGAGATCGGGATCTACGCGATAGTTCGCGGCCTTTTCAGCGGACGCCTTTTCGACCGGTTCAGAAAATCGGACAATGAGCGTCTGAACGCCGTCGAAAGCGGCGACGTCTGATACGCCCGGAGGAGTGGAGTCTTTTACCTCGAAAACAGCTGTCGAAAGCGGACTTTTCGAGCCGCCCGTCCCGAACGCGCGCGCTTTGACTGTCGCGCTTTTGAGAATCCAGACCGGGCCTCGGTAAAGAGGCGACTTTGCGGTAGGCTCGCTGCCGTCTATCGAGTATCGCACTTCGTCGAACCCCGCATACCACGATTTTCGGATTGTCATTTTTACCGTGTCATCATACTTGCCTGCGGCAGGTTCGATCCGCGGCGCTTCTGACGGCTTCTCGAAATCATCATACAGCAACTGCGCCGGCGCCGTTTCGTCGTTTTCGTTATATGCCGCGGTCGCCGCGAAAATCCTTATTCCGGGCGCGTTCGGCAGCGTAACGCTTTTCGCGTTCGCCGGCAGGTCGATTTTATATTTGAAAATATAACTGTATTCGTAAGCGAGATTTTCGCCAAAACTATTGTGGCGGTGTGAGATAAACCACGCGATGCCAGCGCGTTTGGTAAAAGCGGGCTTGAGGCCGTATATCTCTCTGTCGTTCTTCCATATCCGGTTGTCCCACTGCCCGACATATCCGGTCCATTCCTGAACCTTTAGCGCGGCCGCCTTGCCGTTGACTTTGAAGTCTCCCTTAACATCTCCTCCCGACGACGACGCGAGCAGATACAGGCGGTTATATTTGCCGGCTGGAATGCTGAGCGTCTGGCCTTTGCATGACAGCGCGTTTTTCTTTCCCGCTCCGGCCGGGCCGAGCTTGAACTCGATCCCGTCGGCAGAGACGCTCTTCGGCAACATCTCAGCCGGGTATGAGTTTCCCTTGCCGTCGAACCCGGCGTTCGTTTTTTCTCCATCGCCGCTTGCCGCTGCGATGTCGAAAGCGAGGTTGATCGGCGTCGATTCGGGCGCTTTTTCCTTATCTTTAGCGGCGCTTAGTTTGACAGCGAACGTTCGCGGACTGAAGCCAGTCATGTCAACAATCAGCGATCCGTCTCGCACGGTCGCGGCGCCGATTTCGCGCTCCTGCCCGTCGAGCTCGCGCGCGGAAACGACCGGAGCCGCAAATGAAACCGCCACTCCGTCCGCCGGCCGGCCGTACAGTTCCTGAAGCCGCACGATAATTTCGTCGCTGTCTTCAGCTTTCTTTAGCGCGCTCACGCCTACCTGCGCAGAACTGATTTTCATGAAGGAGAACGATTTCCCGAGCGGCCCTTTGTGCGCGGGCGCCGTGAACGCGATCAACGGCTGGTTGAGCCGCGCGCCGCGCCATGAAATACCGCTTTCTCGCCAGTCGCCCTTATGCCCTGCGAGCGCGTAGAGAACGCGGTGGCGACCGAGGTCCTGCGTCTCCTGATCGCAGTAGCCCCTGCACCGTGGCGTGCGCACGAGGGTGAGCCGCAGCGTGTTGTCGTCCGGTTTGTCCGAGCCGAATTTGGAGTCTTCGAGCACAGCGGTTCCGAAACCGCCGCTTGCGTCCGTCAGGTCGAGCCACTGGCGCGACGGAACTTCATACTTGCCGGAGTTGTTGTTCGGGCGCTCGATAACGCCCATGCCGAGGTTGTATGACGCCATTGGATTCGAGGCCGCGAACTTGAATGAGGCCTTTGCGGCTGTTCCCATCGTGCGCCAGTCTAAGGCGGCGTCGAATTCGAGCCGATCGCCGGCGGAGCCCGCCGCGAGCCTGATCGTCTGCGCAAAGCTCGATCCTTCGAAATCGCGGACCACTTCGAGCGCGACCCGCGCCGGTCCGTTCTCCACTATCTTTATCTTCGCCGGCCCCTGCGCGTAGCCGCGCGGCGGCGTGTTCCAGTCGTCCCAATCAATATTCCACGCAGGCCAGTTTTTCGGAGAGTCCTCCATCATAGCGAGCCGCGCCGGAGCAGCGAGAAGTTCGCGTCCGGCGGTTTTGTCATAGACGCTCGATACGTCGCCGTTAGCGTCGAGCCGGACGCTGTAGCTATTGTTTTCGAGGCTGTTCTTTGTCGCCGAAAGGCCCGTAGGCATCGAACAGGGCTTGTCGGATTTCCTAACATCGTAAACCGCGAAGCCTACTGAGGGCGCCTTCGCCAAGAACGCGACTTCGAGAACGTCTCCGCTTTTCTCTATGACCTGCGACGGAACTTCCGCGCCTGCCGCATCAAATACTCGCGCGGCTGAAGCGCCGGAAATTCTGATTTTCGCCTGCGCAATGTCCTCGCGGGCGATAGCGAGCGGATTATAAACCACAACCGCAACGCCCTTGGCCTGCGTGTCGAGCAGCCGCGCGGCGGCGCCGGCCGCTGTTTCGAGCATACTCGCGGAGTTGTTTAGCGCGATAACTTCGTCGTTCCACGAGAACTCATACGCTTTCGGCACACTCGTGCCCGGCAGAATGTCGTGCATCTGATTTCCGAGGATGAGATACCACGTCTGGTTGAGCCGTTCGAGCGGGTAGCCGGCGCCGCCGAGCCAGTCGGCGATCACGGAGGCGCGCTCCGCATTGTCTATCAGCAACTCATTCTTCCGGTTCCAGCGCTTGATGTAAGCCTGTGATGTGAGAGAGCCGGCGGAATGTTCCTTGAGCAGCAGATCGCCCTTGTAACGGGGCAGTTTCGCGAAATTATCCGGAGTTATCGCCTTGAAAATCTGGTCCGAAGCTGCGGAAACAACACAGACCGGGCCGTCGCTGTTAACGCTCTCCTGAACCCATTTGACGGAACCCTCTGTGGGCGAACCGCCCACATCGCCGGTTCCGTAATATTTGAAATCCGCGTAGAAGCCCGATTTCTTTCCGGTTTCATTGATTCTGTCCAGCCATACTTCTTCTTTGCTCAAGTCTGTGCCCACTGTGCTGCCGTAGCTGCCGGGATTCAGGGCGGCTGCGAGTCCGCGGCCGTCGAGTCCTTCCCAGACTCCGACATTGAACGGAATGCCGACGGGCGAGCCCCATGTGAGCTTCTGCGTCGAGAACCCTTTTAGACCCGCGTGCGCGAGCGCGGACGGTAGCGAAGCCGGAAAGCCGAAGCAGTCCGGAAGCATGTAATCCTCGCTCGTTTTGTTGAATTCCTTCAGAAAATAATGGTTGCCGTAAAGCACATGCCGGATAACGGATTCCGGCGTGGGAACGTTCGCGTCGTTCTCGTCCACCGAACTGCCGGAGAGATACCATCTGTCCTTGGCGATGTAATCCTTCACCCGCTGATAGTCCGCCGGGTAGTATTCTTTCATCATCATGTACCTGCGCGCGCCGGTGAAGTTGAACCGGTAGTCGGGGTACTTATCGAGCAAATCAAAATTGAAATGCATCGTGTTAGGAATGTACTTATAAATGGAGTCCTGGTAGGTCCAGCGCCACTGCGTGTCCAGATGCGCGTAGCCAACGACATAAAGAACCTTGTCCTTCTGCGGATCGCACTTCTGCCACTCCGGCTTGGCGGCGGCGTCCGGGCCCGCTTTCGAGAGCAGCAGAAAGAAAAACAGAACTGCGGCCGCCGCAACAATAATTCGCTTTCCGATTCCGTTCGTTTGTTTCTTCATCATGGGTGAATTACCTCGTTATTTAAGGTTTTGGCACAATGATTATTCCCGAATATGCGGATATTTGCAACCTTGCGATAAGCGCTGGTAAGATACCGCTTCTCCCGTTCACATGCAAAGAATCGACCGCAGAGACAATCCATTGGTGTAATCGGGCCGTTACAGTGTATCTGCGCGCGCTACAGTAATCCGCGATTATCATTAAATGTTCGATTGAGCCTTAAATAAATATCTTCATAAGTCTGGCGTAAATCTCGCGGCATAATCGCTGAAATACGCGAATTCTTCGCGCCCGACCGCAAGCGTCTCGCTTTTTGCGGCGCATGGCATGGAAATTGCTTTTTACTCATTACTGCCACACAAGTTAAAGGCAATGGCGGACGGACTTCAAGCGACGACGCGGAGGAAACGAAAGATGGCTCTCACTAAAAAAGCGCTAATCATATTGACTGCTTCATTGTTGATAATGACGTCGAGCATGTTTTTCATTGCTCGTTTTATTCTGTTTAAACACTTCACTGCATACGAGAACAGAACGGTCGCTAAAAACGTGCATCGAACGGTTGAAACATTGAATCAGAACCTTATGGCCCTCAACACCATGTTGATAGACTGGAGTTGCTGGGATGATTTGTATGACTACGCGAGAGACGGCAATTCCCGCTTTGAGGCCTCAAATCTTCAAGCATCGTCATTTGTGTCGGGGCAATTCAATGTTATGGCTTTGATTGACAATGCCGGCCATTACACATTTCGTCGGTCCGTTAATCTGGACTATGGCGCTGACATGGATGTCGGCGCTGACGAATGGACAAAGCTGCTTAAAGCGGTTCTTGATCTCGGCAAAAAAGAGCCCGCGGGAGCAAAAGGGCTTTACCGGTTTGATGAAAGACCGATGTTAATCGCGATTCACCCGGTTCTCACTTCCGATCGAAAGGGCCCGTCGCCGGGAATTCTTGTAATCGGGAGGTTTTTTGACAATAAAACCATCCTTCAAATGTCCAAATCCGTCGCTATCCCGCTGCATTTCTGGGAACCCGGCGAATATGGCGCGTCCGGCGAAGATCGATTGGCTGAGATCGCCATGTCCGGAAAAGTTAAATCGTTCGTCCGCGTTCTGAACAATAAAACAAGCGCGGGATATACCAGAATCGATGATATGTATGGAAAGGAATTGCTTTTCATCGGCTTTAACCAGCCTCGTGAAATCAGCGCGACAGCGCGCCACAGCTTTGTAGTTCTGTTCATCACGAGTGTCGCGTGCGGCTTCGTAATCATTTTCCTCACGCTGACACTGTTAACAAAATACGTTCTGCGCCCTTTGCGAAAAATTGTCGGTGAAATAATCAGCGTGGCGAAAAGCGACGATCCATCGCGCAGACTTTCAATCGGTAGCGGCGCAGAACTGGGCAAACTGCCCGAATCAATCAACAGAATGCTTGAATCGCTTGAGAAGTCGCGCGCTGCGCTTCAAATCAGCGAAGAGCGCTACCGAGAGATAATCAATAATAATCCGATCGGATTCTTCAGAAACCTTCTTGGAGAAGATGACGCATTCCTGCTTGTGAACCCGGCGCTTGCGCGCATGTTCGGTTACGATTCGCCCGAAGAAATGATGCAGCATAAGATGAAAGAGATGTATGCAGACCCTGAAGAAAAACATGTTTTCGCGCAAATAATTCAGAGAGAAGGGCGCGCATTATCGCGCGAAATGCGGTTCAGGCGAAAGGATGGAACTGTATTCTGGGGCCTCGCTTCCGCTTCAATCGGATTCGATGAATCCGGCATCGTTTCACATATTGACGGCATGATCGAGGATATATCCGCGCGAAAGCAGGCTGAGGAAGCTCTGATGCGCATCCAAAAAGCCGTTGAAAGCGCAAGCGACGCCATCGCCATCGCCGATCCTCACGGCGTCCACATATACCAAAATAAAGCTTTTACAAATCTGTTTGAATATTCGGCGGAAGAGCTCAGCGAACCGATGGCGGGAGCGGCCTTGTATGAGGATACGAAAGCGGGACTGAAATTATTTGAGAGCGGCAAGAGAGGAGAATCCATCAATAGTGAGATAATGATGGTTTCCAAGAGCGGCCGGCGGTTCCTTGTTGCCATCCGCGGAGACGTAATAAAAGATGACAAAAATAATATATTAGGCCTTTTCGTCATTTTCTCCGACATAACAGCGCGAAAGCTGTCGGAAGAAAAATTACGCATAAGCGAAGAGCGCTACCGCCAGCTTGTCGATAATACAGATACAGGATTTGTTGTGATCGGCTCAGATGGAATCGTTATCGAGGCGAATGAGGCCTACATGCGCTTGGTCGGCGCGGATAGCGTCGGCGAATTGATCGGACGCTCAGTTATCGAATGGACTTCGCCGGATGAGCGGGAAAACAACTCCAAAGCTGTCACTCAGTGCGCCGAAAAGGGTTATATTCAGGATTTCGAGACCACATATCTTCGAAAAGATGGAAAAACCGTCAACATTCTGATCAACGCCACATTGCAGGACAGCGCCGCCGGAAAACAACTCGTTTCTTTATGCAGGGATATCACAGATCGCAAACAGGCTGAAGCGGAGCGAGAGAAAACAATCATGTTGCAGAGCGGCGTCAGCTTGCTCATGCAATCCGTTCTCGCGCCGGCGCCTCTCGAAGAAAAGCTGAAAATGATCACGGACGGAATCGTCAGTATATTCGGCGTCGATTTCAACCGCATCTGGCTGATCCGGCCCGGAGACCTTTGCGAGAAGGATTGTTGCCACTCCGCGACTGGCGATGTGTCGACCACATGCCGCCGCCGCGACAAGTGTCTGCACTTAATGGCAAGTTCCGGCCGCTATACACACACGGACGGCGCCAGCCACCGCCGCGTTCCCTTCGGCTTCTATAAGATAGGCCGCGTCGCCTCCGATGAAGAACACAAGTTCCTGACAAATGACGTTCTCAACGAGCCGCGCGTTCATAACCACGAATGGGCGCGAGAACTGGGTCTCGAATCTTTCGCGGGATACCAAATGCGCATTCCCGGAGGAGAAACGATCGGCGTTCTGGCGCTATTCTCCAAGCATCAGATAGCCCCCGCCGAAGACGCAATGCTCGACATGCTAAGCAGTAACGTTGCTCTCGTGATTCAGCAGGCTCTCGCCGAAGAAGCGATGATTGAAAGCGAGGAGCGTTATCGACGCCTGTTCGACCTCTCCAGCGACGCCATTATGACAACGGATGAAACAGGCTTCCTTTCCTGCAACAAGGCGACTCTCAAGGCCTTCGGTTACGACTCGGCTGAAGAGTTCTGCAAATTGCATCCGGCGGACGTGTCTCCGCCGTTCCAGGCAGACGGCGTCCCTTCGCGTTCATCCGCCGACCAGCACATCACCGCTGCTTTTAAAAAAGGTTACCACCTTTTCGAATGGATTCACCGGCGAAAAAACGGCGAGGATTTTCATGCTGAAGTTCTGCTCGCCCCTATCGATATCAAAAACAAAACCATCATTCAGGCGACAGTCCGCGATATCACCGAACGCAAGCAGATCGAACAGATGAAAAACGATTTCATCTCGACCGTATCCCACGAACTGCGCACGCCTCTCACTTCTCTGCGCGGCTCACTCGGCCTTCTCGCGGGCGGCGTCATGGGCGAACTCCCCGAAGATATGCGCGAACTCGTCGATATTGCGCGCACAAACACAGACCGACTCACGCGACTGATCAACGACATTCTCGACCTTCAGAAAATGGAGACCGGCAGGATACGCCTCGAACTGAAAGAGGCCGACTTGAACGAAATAACCCAGCGCAGCATCGCGGAAATGACAGGCTTCGCCGATTCCAATAACGTGCGCCTGTCCTTCAACGGCGCGCCGTTTCGTGTTATGGCAGACTCCGACCGCGTCCTTCAGGTTCTCGACAATCTAATTTCAAACGCGGTTAAATTCTCGCCGCCCGATTCAGAAATTCGCATATTCACCGAACGCAAAAATAACTTCATCGCCGTTCATGTGTCAGACACCGGAGAAGGCATTCCGGACGAATTCCGCGATAAGGTTTTTCAAAGATTTCAACAGGCCGACGGTTCTTCAACGCGCAAAAAGGGCGGCACCGGACTCGGTCTTTCCATCTGCAAATCAATCGTTGAAAGCCACGGCGGCGAGATGTGGTTCGAATCCGAACCGGGACGCGGCTCGACTTTCTCTTTCTCGCTTAAATGCGCCGAAACGCAACTCGATGTTTCCGCCTGCGAGCCGGAGACCGCCGCCTCCCCGTCCTCTCCAGCCCGGCGCCTTCTCATCGTCAACAATAATCCCGCCATATGCGACATGCTTTCAAGCGTATTTAAAAAAGAGGGCCTTGTTGTCGACGTCGCCGCCGACGGAAACGCCGCGATTGAGATCGCAGCCGCCAATCAGCCTAATGCCATAATCATGGATACGGAACTTCCGGACCAAATTGATTTCGATATTCTGAGGCGCCTGAAGGAATCGGAATCAACACGGGACATCCCTGTTATTTTCGTAAGCGGCGCGAGCCCGGAAAACCGCGGAGACGTCCAAATGTCGCCCGTTGTCGACTGGTTCAAGAAACCCATCGACTTCGAGCGCCTGCTTAAAACCGCGCTCCTCGCCTCACGCGACAACCCCAAGCCTCACGCGCTCATCATCGACGACGACAAGGAGCTTCTGCGATTTCTGCGCACCGCTCTCGAGAGCGCGGGCGTCCGCGTCACCACCGCAGCCAGCGGTAAAAAAGGCATGGAACGCTTGAACAAAGACATACCTGACCTGATTATTCTGGACGTTATGATGCCCGAGGGCGACGGCTTTTTCGTCTCTGAACAGCTTCGTAAAAACCCGGCGGCCTGCCGGGTTCCGGTTGTAGTTTTTACCGGAAAGGAACTGACGCAGGATGAGCGGAACAGGCTAACTGGCTACATGACCCGGTTCTTCACAAAGTTGAAAATCTCGGAGGAAGAATTCACCGGGCAGGTTATGCAAATCATCACCGGCCTGCCGGATCGGGAAAAATCAGCCCGTTTATTAAATGACCAGTCGAATTTGTTGAACTCGCCGAATTAGCTCTTTCAGGATTTGACGCTTCTGCCGAGGCAGGCTTAGTCAGCCGTTGATTTAGAGCCGGTTTGCGATAGCAAGCCCTTCGCCTCGGCATTGCCGGGATCGAGCGCAAGCGCCCGCTTCCACGCCTCCGCCGCTTTTTCCGGCTGCCCGAGCCCCTGCCGGCATTTCCCTAACTTGATCCATTCGGCAGGCGAATCGGGCGACTTTTTCAGCGTCTCTTCAATAATAACCACGGCTTCGGAATAGCGCCCGGCGTCTATCAGAGCATCGACGTAGATTCCGAGGTCTTTTGATTTGAATCTGCTGTTTGTCGCCACCACCTTTTCGCAGTGCGGAAGCGCATCCCTCAGATTTCCGCGGGCAGCGTAACCCTCGCACAATACGCAAGCCATATCTACATTGTCCGGCGACTGCTTCACTATCTTCTCGGCCACCGGAATTATTTTTTCTTTCTCGCCTGTATGAAGATACGCGTACATGAGGTTTTCCAGTAGCGCCTTATTGTCTGGAAAATATTTTTCTCCCTTTTCCGCGCTGACGATCGCGTCTCCATATCTGCCATGCGCGTCGTACATGCCGCTCAGGCTGACGTAACATGTTATATAAGTCGGGTCCGCCTCAATACAGCGCTTGTACGTCTCTTCCGCGAACCGGAACTGTTCGGCGGCGGCTCCCGTCCTGTTAGCTTTCTGGTATTCAAGCCCCTTGTTGTAATAGATCAGCGCCTGGTCGTTCATGGCCCAGCCGTTTGCCGGATTCTTTTTAATCGTGTCCGGCCATAGCGTCTCGCTGTCACGCCACACCCTGTTCTGGCTCGCTGTCGCGGTTGAATATACAACAACGATAACAGCGAGAACGGCCGCTGCGAGCTGCGCTGCATTTTTAATTCTCACTCTCATTAAGTTCGCGAGCCGGCCGGCCAAAAGCGCTACGCCGAGGCAGAAAGCCGCCGACGGAATATAGAGATATCGGTCGGCGTAATTGCCGGCTGTGGGAATAAGCTGAAGAACAGGCGCCAGAGCGATGAGAATCCACAGCGGGAAGAAAAGAATCCCCGGCCGCCGACGCGCCATGAAGAGCAGAACAATGGCGGCGGCGATCACGATGAGCCAGCATCCCGTGTAGAAATGGTCGTCGAGCCCGGTAGGAACGCGCAACGGATACTTTGCGCAAAGATTCGCCGGGAACGCGAGAATCTGCGCGTATCTCAGCAGAACATAGCCCGTTGTGAGCTGCGTCATGGCAAAACTGCCGCCGAAGTACATCGCTTTCACGATGTGCCGCTCCTGAGACACTATCACCTGCGACCACATGAATATCGCAGTCATCGGGACGTATGGCAAAAGGCCTATCAACCCCTTCGCGCGGCGCCCTCCGGGCTCGGCGAACAGAAACCACGCCGCGAGCAGAGGCGGGACGGCTATCGTCACCGGCTTCGCGAACAGAGACAGGATCCACAGAAACGCCGCTCCTATATATGCAAGCGCGGAAACCGCCGCCCTGCGTTCGCGGGCGAACCGGATATAAACTATCATCGCGGCGAATCCGAATGCGGCGCTTAATACATCCTTGCGGCATGTCATCCACGTTACAGATTCTACGTGCGCGGGGTGCGCGGCGAAAAGCAATGCGCCCCATAACGCCGGCGCCCTCCCCCACGGCCCTTTCAAGAACAATGCGAACAGCAGCAGGCAAGCGATTACGTGGAACAGCAGGTTCCCGAAATGGTAGCCCCAAGTGTTGTAACCGCCGAGCTTATAGTTGATCGCCCAGGTTATCTGCGTCAGCGGAAAATCAGCGATGTGCTCACGCCCCGGAATGTAGGACTCTATCATCCTCACGACAGTTCTCGCGTCGAGCTTGCGGATGGCTGAGTTGTTTACGATGAACTCTTCGTCGTCGTAACTGACGAATTTATTTTCGAATGTGTTGAGAAACGGCAACGTCGCGACCGTTATGATTATCAGCGCCGCCGCCCACCACGGCAGTCGCGCGCCCGGCAATTCAAGCGGCGCCTGTTTTCCTTTTTGCGGCGCGCTCGCTTTTCCCGCATTAGCTCTTTTCGCGAGCTTCCCGCTTCCCGCTTTATGCGTTTTGGCGTTTTCGACGACCTTTTTATTTCTTTTCTTTTTGCTTCCCAAATTTCGATTCCTTTTAGGCTATTTAAAAAATCCCTTACGCAACGCCAGCGAAACTCAAATAGATTTTGATATTTGATTTCAATGATATATCAATGTATTTATTTAAGTCAATCGCGCGAAAAAGGCAATCAAAATAATGCTTTAAGGAGAAGACATTTTCAACATATCGATTCAGCCCCAAGATGCTTCGCCTTGCCGTTGAAGTCGCATTTCACGACGGCTCGCAAAAACAGCGCGGCGCCGGCGAAAAGCATATGCCCGAATAAAGAGCGCTTGGATGGCGCTTTTTGTTGACTATTGCGCATCGCTGATGCAGAATCCATGAAAATGGCTTTGGGGGTTACATAATGGGAAACGGCAAAAAGGGAATCCGGACAATCGCGGCCGCGGCGGCGTTAGCCGGGACGCTATTAATGGCGAACACATCTTTAAGCGCTCCTACGGCGGCGAAGAAAGCGCCCGCAAAGCCCAAGACTGCTACGGCGGCGAAACAGGTCAATTACACGCTTCCACTCGATGAGGCGCTGACTTACAGCATCAAAATGCTCGGCCTCGCGGTCGCAACTCAAACGAATACGACAAAAGGCATCGTCGATAAGGACGGGACGAAAGCGGTGGACATCTTTTCCGCTATGAAATCCAGCCCGTGGGTTAAGATACTTTCTATAGACAACTCAATGGAAACGTTCATGGACGCCGAACTGCTGGTTCCCGTCCGATATGAAGAACGCGCAAACGAAAAAGACTGGAAAGCCGTTATCACTTACAAATTTTTCAAGGACCGCTTCACTTTCAACACAACCAAAGGCATGCAATTGGACCAAAAAGAGAACGGTTCGGTCAAGTACAAGGCGCGTCCGCAGGACCAGTTTTCGCTCATGTATTATGTCCGCCAGTTGGACCTTGCGCCCGGCAAGACGTTCAACATTCCATGCGTCGTTGACAACGCGATGCAAAACGCGGTCGTGAAAGTATTGGAGACCCGGAAAATCAAAACTGCTTTCGGCGAGAAGGAAGTCTTCTACGTCACGAGTTCGATCGGCGAGGCGAAGTTCTTTATCGGAACCGACAAGAACAGAATCCCATACCAGTTCGAGGTTAAAATAAACGTCGGCACAATGAAAGCCGCGCTGAAGGAATACAAGCCGGAATCAGCGGTGAAGTAAGGAAAGTAGAGAGTAGACAGCAGACGGTAGAAAGGGAAAAGAAAAGATAGTAGCTGGGGATTGGCAATTGGCAGTATGGAGTTTGGGGATTTCTCTTGAAAAAAAGCAACAAGGGAATACTCAGACAAAATAAACGAATGCAAAAAGGGCGCGGGTTCCAATTCGCGCCCTTTTTAATATCATTGTAAAGCTATTTATTCCGAATCCTATTGATGTATTCGTTCGCTTATTTCGCCGGCGCGAGGCGGGCTTTGAAAAATTCCACGGCTTTTTTGCGCGCGATTCCTGTCGCTTCCAAGCCGGTTTTTTCGCTGAAGAAGCCGTGCGGCGCATCCTCGAACTCGACGTACTCAACGTCTTTCCCCGCGTCCTTCAGAGCTTTGCTGAATGTCCGGCTCTGCTCCACCGGAACGAGGATGTCGTTCACTCCGTGAAAGATCAATATCGGCGTTGCGTTTTTCACATACGTTATCGGAGATTGCTCGACCATATATTTCTTGACGAGCGCCTTGTCCTTAATTTTGCCGGCCTTGATCATCTCGTTTTTAACCATGCGGCTCAGATTGTTGTTGAACGTCGCGAAGTCCGACGGCGGAAACACCGCTACCGTGGCGACAACCGAGTCGTCGCACTTCTCCGCTTCGGGACACTCAGCGGCGAACTCCGGCATCCCGCCGGTCAGCGCCAGCATCGCCGCAAGATAGCCGCCCGCCGATTCGCCCAGAACTCCAACCCGCTTCGGGTCCAATCCGTACTTGACCCCGTTTTTCTTGAACCAGCACAGCGCGCATTTAACATCCTTCGTGCAGTTCGGGAATATCCCGCCGTCCTTTATCAGCCTGTAATCAACCGCAAAAACCAGAAACCCGTTCTCGGCCAGAAAACGCGCCACCCGCGACTGCGGCTCGAAATCCTTCGAACCCGCCACGAATCCGCCGCCGTGTATGTACAGAATCCCGGCGAAAGGCCCCTTGCCTTCCGGGATCATCATATTTCCCTTGATCTCGAATTTGCCGACTGTCGAATAGACGATGTTCTTTTCGACCTTCACTTCCACCGCCAACGCCGCCGACCCGATCGCAATCGCCGCCGCTATCGCCATCCCTATCGCCGCAATTTTCTTTCTCATTCCATTCGCCTCGCTTATCTTTAGTTGATTAACCTAACCATAATGCCGATCCGGCAATA
>JBAYJY010000090.1:0-18042 GCA_041664945.1 bacterium
AATACATAGCATCGCTTTTAATCAAACGATCTTCAGTCGAAAAACTCATTTCCCTTCTGCGGGAGCATCTTTCAGGGTGATTTTTATTGTTTTGATCTCGAATGGGGTCATGTCGATGGCGACTTCGCCGACTTTCTGGTCGGGGAGCGGTTTTTGGCTGAATTCGAGCAGATCGGTTTCCTTTGCGTCGGTGATGGTGAAACCTGGTCCGAATTTCAGCGTTACGGTGTCCGGGCGCCCGGCGGCCTCGATGAGCCGCACGACTATCTGGTGATAGAGCGTGTCCGGCTTGTCAGGATTGTCCTCAGGGCGTTTAATCGCGCCCACATAGGTCGATCTGCTGTGGCATGACAGAACGGTCGCCTCGCGCGGCATAACGCCCTCATGCTGGTCCGTGCGCACAACCATCAGCGTGTCGCCCAGTTCGGCGGCCATCTGCCAGACTTTCGCGTCGCGCCAGTCGCCTGAGTGCGGCAATAGCGCATATCGGATGGTGTGTTCGCCCTGATCTGTGAAAAACGGACGTTCGGACAGCGGCGGCAATCCCCATGCGTTGGGAATCGGCACTGGATAACGCGGCCCGCGCAGAAGACTAAGCGCTATCTTGCCGTCTTTTACGCTAAATCCGTATTTATCCTGATTGAGCAGCGCGAGGCCTGAGCGCCCGTCGTTCAGGTCGATCCATTTCTGGCAGGGAATCTCCCAATGCGCTTTCTGCGCGGGTAGTTGCGGATGCGTGGGCCTCTCAATCGCCCCGTATGGGATGTCGCTCGCAACCCGGTCTGTTTTGACCGCCGTTTCAAACTCCACCTTGAGAAGCGCCTTGTTTTCACGCCAGTCAACTCGCGTTGTGAACATGAGCAGCGGCCGGCGTCTGAATATCCGCACTTTCTGCGAAACTGTCGAGTTGTTTACTTTACGTTTTATGACGACTGCCGCCGCGACCTCGCCGTTTTCAACTATCTCAGGCGGCCCGTCCGGCTTCCCGATCTCAATTTCGCGACGTTTGTAATTCGGGTCTATGTTCCACGCCGGGTATGTGAGATTGTCGTCGTTATAGAGCCGAAGGCGATTCGACGGCCCTTCGAGCATCTCTTTTTCTTCGTTCTTGTAATAAAGACTCGTCACCCAGCCTGATTCCGCGTCGATTACAGCTTTTATATGTTCGTTTTCGAGTTGAACCGAGCCGTCCTCAAGCTGGCGCGCCATAGGTTCGAGCTGCTGCGCCGCCGGCCCCTGCTCGTCTCTCTTTTTTCTCAAATAATATGTTCGATACCCAAGGTCCGGCACGTCTTCCGCCGTGAGCGCGAGTGTCTTCCTTTTGTTCAGTTCGATAACCTGCGAGAGAGTCTTGCGGCCGTTGATGTCGACAACCTCTACATCGTCGTCATAGACGCGAAGGAAAGCGGTCGCGGTGCGCGTCCAGGAAAGCGCGTTGTAAACGATGACCGGCATGGCGTTGCCGAGATCCGGCGCGGCGGTGTTGATGCGTAGCGCGATTGCCTCGATTCCCGTCCGGATGAGATGGTACATCGTCGAGAAGAATTCCTCGAAATCGTTCTTCGCGTCCTCATAGACTTCCGGGATGCTGCTGCCGGGAAGGATGTCATGGAACTGGTTGAAGAGCAGTTTTTTCCAGTTTTCCCGGATAACCTCGCCGGGATAGGGGTCGCCGAAGAGCGAGTTGATCGAGTGGGCGACTTCAGCGCTTCTGGCTGCGATCTCCGCGCGGCGGTTGGCATTTTTGATCCACGCCTGCGTTGTGAAAACGCCGCGGTGGAATTCGAGATAAATTTCGTCGTTCCATACCGGCAGCCGGTCGCGATAGCGTTCGAGCCGCTGAAAAAAGTCGCGCGCCATTCCGATCTTAATCAGGCTTTTATCCTTTAGCCTGTTTACCGCGGCGACCTCGAAGTCTCTCGGCCCGTGGCCGCCGTCGCCCCAGCCGTAAAAGATGCCGACCTCGGGCAGCGCGTCGTTCGAGAGCTTCGCTACTATGTCCGACGGCCGCGTTTCATAGCTGGCGACGAGTTTTTCCCGGAAATTAACAAGCCGGTTCGTCTTTATGAAATCCTTCATTTTGAAAACCCGTTCGGGTCCGATCGGGCTGACATGCGTCAAAATCTGGGAGCCGTCCGGGCTCTGCCAGAGGAAAGTGCTGAAAGGAAACTTCGTCGTGTCGTTCCAGAGCGGTTTGCCGGTCCAGAAATATTTCGCGCCGCTCTTCGCGAGAATCTGGGGAATCGTCCACGCGAAACCGAACGTGTCCGGCAGCCATTCGACCTCAGCGATGCGTCCGAAATGGTTCAGATAAAAACGCTGCCCGTATAGACGCTGGCGGACGAGGCTTTCGCCATCGGGCATGTTGCCGTCAGGCTCGACCCACATGCCGCCCACGAGTTCCCAGTGTCCGCCTCGAACGGCGTCCTGAATCGCGCGGAAAATCGCCGGGTGACGGTCCTTGATCCATTCGTAATATTGGGGAGAAGACGCCGAGAACTTGAAATCGTCATGATTGGCTATTTTATAGAGCGCGTTCTTGAAAGTCGCCTTCGCTTTGCTTTTCGACTGAAAAACACGCCATCGCCATGCGGCATCGAGGTGGCTCTGAGCGATCGCGGTGAAATTCCAGCGCTGCGGAGCGACATTCTGGAACCACAAAGCCGCCTCGAAAAGCTTGTCAGCGTAAACGCTCGCAATATCCCTTAACGGATCGAAATCCGCCATATTTTCTTCCCCCGATATTTACGATCAGCCGGCATTACTTCTTTCCGCCGCCGGGCAGCGCATTAAGTTTGCTGCCACATTGTATGATTATAAACGCTTCGTTAACCGTGTACAAGTATAAATATTATTAAAACTATTTATCATATTCGTAAGCTGCAAACTCAATTTAGTTAATATTGTTAAATAAATTATCAAACGAATTGATCAATATGCGTTTTTGTTAATTCAATTATTCCCGAATGAATTGATCGGAAATACATTTGGTTTTTCAAATTTTTCGACTCAGCCCACCTTCGGAGGCAATTGCGAAATATCTTGACATGAGCGGAAAAGATGAATATAATACGATTGGTCGGGCCACCGTACCAATAACGACCAGCTTTCGGAGGCTTCTATGTCCGCTAAGAAAAATATCGCGCCGCTAATCCCCTTGCAGCGAACCAGGCTTCACGAGGAGATCGTCGCTCAACTGAAAGACAAAATCGTCAGCCGGGAGATTGCGCCGGGTGAAAAACTTCCTCCGGAACGCGATCTCGCCGAAAGCCTCAATGTCAACCGGTCCACGGTGCGGGAAGCGCTGAACAAACTTGAAAGCATGGAACTTGTCGAGATCAAACACGGCGACGGCGTTTATGTTAAAGATTATTTAGAGAGCGGAAGCCTCGAACTTGTAAAACAAATGCTTTTCAGAGACGGCGCGCCGGATATCGGCATTATGAAGAACCTCGCGCTTCTGAGAAGAATTCTCGTGCCTGAAATTGCGTGTCAGGCCGCCATGAACAGAACTGAAGACGACCTGCTTGAATTGGAACGGATAGTTTTTCAAAGCGCTGAAATGCAGATCGACGAACGGGACTGGCGGGTGCATAACATCATTACAAAGGCCAGCGGCAACCTGTTATTCGTAGTTCTTCTCAATGCCTTCACCAACATGCTTAAGGATCACGCCTACTTGTATTTCGACAGCGAAGAAAACGTCAGGCGTTCGGAAACATTCCACAGGGAAATCTTCGAGGCGATAAAAGAAAAGAAGCCGGAAAAGGCGCGCAGGATAATGCTGGATGTCTTTATTTACACTGAAGAAGTCATGTTGAAACGTATTAATAACATCAGCGAAGCAAACGAGGCGCCGCTATGAAACGGTTTATCGAAGGCTACAGCGGAAAAGAATACGACGTCATAGTGATCGGCGGAGGAATAACCGGAGCAGCCGTGGCTTACGATGCCGCTTCGAGGGGTCTGTATGTCGCGCTCGTCGAGAAACAGGATTTCGGCGGCGCAACTTCCGCGGCTACGTCGAAACTCATTCACGGCGGATTCAGGTATCTCGCGAATTTCGAGCTTCTCATAGTCAGGGAATCGCTCAAGGAACGCAGAATTCTTTCCAACATCGCTCCCAATCTCGTGTACCCAATACAGGTTCTCGTTCCCTGTTACAATAAGGGCATCACGAAGCACACCGGCTTTTTCAGACTCGGCATGATCCTCTACGACTCGCTGTCGTTCGACAAGGGACGCACATGGGACGCGTCCAAGAGCATCGGGCTCCATAAAGCGATCCCGATTAGCGATGCCGTAAAAATGGAACCCGCCCTACCCCGCGATGGCTTGAAGAAAGTCTTCTCGTACTACGACTGCGCCAGCCTATTTCCGGAAAGACTGACCCTTGCGTTCATAAAATCCGCGGTGAAGCGCGGCGCCGATGTCTCCAATTACTGCAAGGTTGAGGAGTTCATTTTCGAAGGCGACAAAAAGAAAATCGCCGGAGTCAGGGTCAAAGACCTGATCAACAAACGCGATGTTGAGTTAAAGGGAAAGCTGACTATAAACTGCGGCGGGCCGTGGGCGGACCTTATTCTTAACGCAGCGGCGGGCGGAGCCGAAAAAGGAAAGCGTATCAAACGTTCTGAAGGAATTCATATCATCACCAAAAAGCCGGTGTGCAACAACATGCTCGCGATGATTACCTCGTCGGGAAAAGGATGCGTGGTTGCTTCGTGGAGAGGCCACACGCTTATAGGGCCGACTGATAAAGAGTACAACGGCAACCCGGACGATTATAAAGTGACGAAACAGGCAATTCTCGAACTTATTGACGCAGCGAATGAATCGCTGCGCGGAACTGATCGGATTGAGTATAAAGATGTTGTCCATGCCTATGGCGGTCTCAGGCCGCTGATTGAAGACAAAAGCCGCGACGTTCGCGAATCGTCCCGCAAGTACGAGATACACGATAACGCCAAAGACGGTTTTGACGGACTCATCACCGTTGAGGGAGGGAAATATACAACAAGCAGGAACCTCGCCGCGAATGCGTTGAAGGTTGTCACTTCAAAACTGAATTCCGGGGGGCGGAAGTGTGTCACAGACAAGCAATTTCTGGCCGGATGCTAGATAAAGGACATTAACAGGTTCATAGACGAAGCAAAGGCCGGGAACAAAGACTTCAGCGACCGGACAGTCGAAACTCTTTGCAGATACTACGGCGTTGAATACAGCGGCCTTCTCGAACTGGCGCGGAAGGACAAATCCCTCGCAGAACCGTTAAATGACGATGGCGAAATCGCGGCGCAGGCGGTCTATGCGATTCGCGAGGAAATGGCGCAGACGCTTAAAGACATTCTCATGCGCAGGACGGGCATCGGAACGCTCGGCAATCCTGGCGCCGGCATAATCGCGAAAATCGCGAGCGTTGCAGCTAAAGAATTGAATTGGGATGAATCAAGAACGGCAAAGGAAATAAGGGATGCGGAAGCTCTATTCGTCATTCCTGAATAAATACTAAAATCGTATAGATGGAGGATAGCATGGCAAAAAACGAATTTACACCGGACTGGACAAATCAGCCGCCGCCGGAAGGCTCTTATCGGGCAATATTTAAAATCGGGAAGCAGGATGAATTCAAGCATCCGCGCAATGAACTCGTCGGCATTATGAAAGACGAATTCGGGATGACGAACGAAGATTTCAAGCGAAAGATCAACGAAGGCAATGAACGGGTCGTGGTCGGCCCGCAAGCACGGTTCAACGAAGACCAGATAAAAAAGTTCGAGGAGTTCGCAGGGGCGGAAAACGTTTCCGTGTCCGATTTCGACCGGGTTAAATACAGTAGCGGGCAGACGCTAAAGGAAGTGTCTGCGCTGAGGAGCGGAAAGCCGCTTAAGGTCACCGATCTCGTGGTTCACCCCAGAGACAAGTCTGATGTTCAGAAGATCGTCGCCTATTGCAACGAAGAGAAAATACCGGTTTATGTTTACGGCGGCGGATCGTCCGTCGTCATGGGGCTCACGCCTGAGAAGGGCGGCGTCACTCTGGTGATGAACACCCACATGAACAAGATCATAAAAATTAATGAACTGAATCAGGCGGTAACGGTGCAGCCGGGAATGATGGGGCCGGACTTCGAGGAGGCTCTCAACAACGCGCCGGAGCGTTTCAAAACTTCGCGCCGCTACACCTGCGGCCATTTCCCGCAATCTTTCGAGATTTCTTCCGTTGGCGGCTGGGTCGTCACGCTCGGCTCCGGACAGGCGTCGACATATTACGGCGATGCGTACCATATTGTTCTGTCTCAGGAATACGTAACGCCCGCCGGTTCATTCAAAACTCTCGACTATCCGGCGACTGCCACCGGTCCGAAAATCAACGACATTATGAAAGGCAGCGAAGGCTCGTTCGGCATTCTGGTTGAACTAACCATGAAGATTTACAGGCATCTGCCCGAAAACAGGCAGCATTTCGCTTTCATGTTTCCATCATGGGAAGCCGCAGTTAATGCGAGCAGAGAGATAATGCAAAGCGAGTTCGGTATGCCGGCTGTATACAGGATCTCCGATCCTGAAGAAACCGACAGAGGAATGAAGCTGCTCGGATTCAACGGCGGGCCGCTGGAACGCATCCTGTTGCTGAAAGGCATGAAACCGATGCAGCGGTGCGTTTGCATGGGCACCGCCGAGGGGGAAATCGGTTTCACTAAACACGTTAAGAAACAGATATCCAAGGTCTGCCGTCAGCACGGCGCGATGTGGCTGCCGAAAGTTGTCGTTAAATCGTGGGAGAAAACCCGTTACAAGGAACCGCTTATGCGGGAAGACTTTATGGACTACGGCATGGTGACAGACACGCTTGAAACATCGGTCACCTGGGACAATCTTCACCGCCTTCACAGCGAAGTCAGGCAATTCATAAAGAACAGGCCGGGCAGCATCTGCATGACTCACGCTTCCCACTTTTATCAGAACGGAACCAACCTGTATTTCATCTTCGTTCTTAAACCCAAGAGCTTGGAGGAATACTTCGAATTCCATCGGGGAATAATTGACAGGATCGTGAAAAACGGCGGCTCCGTAAGCCACCACCACGGAGTCGGGAAGATGCTGTCGCCGTGGATGGAAACCCATCTCGGAAAAGAGCAGATGGAAGTTTTGCGCGCTCTGAAAAATCACTTCGATCCGAACAACATCATGAATCCCGGCGGACAACTCGCTCTCGATTAGATGGGATTATAAAACAGACATGAACCGGACTCAGACAAACAACGGCGAATTGATACTGGCCATAGACGCAGGAACGCAGTCGATTCGCGCGGCCGCCGTGGACCTCAACGGCAACATTATCGATATAGTTAAAACGCCGCTGAATAGCTGTAACGCCTCGCAGCCGGGCTGGGCTGAACAGGAGCCGGATTATTTCTGGAAAACTCTTTGTTCTTCATGTCTCGCATTATTTGATAAAGCGCCGGGAATAAAGAGCCGTATTCAAGGCGTGACTGTGACAACACAGCGCAGCACTGTAATTGACGTGGATATAAACGGGAAACCGCTCAGGCCGGCTATCGTATGGCTCGACGAGCGGAAAGCTGACTCAGAAAACACTATTCCTGCTTTTCTGCGGCCCGTTCTGAAACTTTTAAAATATGATGAACTGATCGATGTTGTTATCCGCGACTGCGAGGCGACATGGATCAGGCAGAATCAGCCTGAAATATGGGCGCAGACTCACAAGCACCTGTTTCTTTCCGGCTGGTTCATGTTCCGGCTGACAGGCGAGTTCATTGATTCGAGCGGCAACATTTCCGGGTTCGTTCCATACAACATAAAAAAAGGGCAATGGGCGGGCAGATTCCATCCAAGTTCCCGTCTGTTTCCGATAGAGCCGGAGAAGCTGCCGGCGCTTGTGAAACCGACCGAACTTCTCGGTTACATCACCTGCAAAGCATCCGAAGAAACGGGCATCCCGAAAGGCCTGCCTGTAATAGCTGCGGCCAACGACAAGGCATGCGAGATTATCGGCGCGGGGTGCATTTCTCCGGAAACGGCATGCGTCAGTTTCGGCACTATATCCACAATCAACACCCAGAACGATAGATACGTTGAGATAAAACCTTTCTGGCCCCCCTATCCTTCCGCGATTCCGGATTGCTACTACACTGAAATAGCTGTAATGCGGGGCGCATGGATGATTACATGGTTCAAGGAAGAGTTCGGCTTGCAGGAACGTCTGGAGGCCGCAGAAAAAGGAGTGACGCCGGAGCAACTGCTCGACAGGCTGATAGAAAACGTGCCGCCGGCCGCCATGGGACTGATGCTTCAGCCTTACTGGGCTCCTTCGCCCGATAAGGCTGAATGCGCGCGAGGTTCAATAATCGGTTTCTGCGATGTTCACAAGCGGGCGCACTTATACCGCGCGATTCTCGAGGGACTTGTCTTCGCGCTCAAGGAAGGCTCGCAACTCACTGAAAAGAAAAACAAAACGCGTGTTACAGGTTTGCGGGTGTCGGGCGGCGGTTCCCAGAGCGATTCAGTCATGCAGATATGCGCAGATGTTTTCGCCATGCCGTCACAGCGTCCGCACACCCATGAGACCTCTGTTCTCGGCGCTGCGATAGACGCCGCGGTTGGCTTGAAATATTACCAGGATTTTCCGCAGGCGGTTAAAGAAATGACGCGTGTCGGCAAGGTCTTTGAACCGATCGAAAAAAATGTGGGAATATATAAAGAACTCTATGAAAGAGTTTACCTAAAGATGTACAAGCGCCTGCTTCCTCTTTTTCGGGAAATTCAGGACATCACCGGTTATCCGCCTAAACATGAGTGAATTCTTTTATTTGTAAATCAATCATATTCTTATCATTATTATGAAAGTTAAATCACTCGCATTCCAAAACCTCGCATAACTAAAGGCTCTATTAGACATTACCCGAATATACGGATGCCACTCCACGCCTGCAATTGTAGTAATTGATTTTTCTAATATTACAAATTTGGAAAAAGGCTCGATTTTGCATGTTTTTCATAGAGGCAGTAAAAAAATATATTTAAGTTTCTTTAAGTTGATATGGAACATTTTAAAGAGTCCGGTTGTTCTTAGATAAGAACGATATTAGACAGATTAAGGCATGAGATGCTGCAAACTACGGGGGACACCGCCATGAAACAGGAACAAACGGCAGTGAAAACGAGAAAGAATACAAAGAAGGAAGGACCTGTTTATTCGCAGGGTTTCAGGAAAGACGATCTTGATGACAGAAACAAGTTCATCGAGCACCATCTTCCGCTTGTTATCAGCATTGCCAAAAAACGCGCCAATCAGGGCCTTGAATTCGATGATCTCGTTCAGGAAGGCATTCTCGGACTGATTACTGCATCTGAGAAATTTGACCCCGGCAGAGGTTTCCGGTTCAGCACATACGCGACCTGGTGGATAAGACAGGCGATCGACGATGCTGTGCTCAAACACGGCGATACCGTCAGGAAACCTTCAAATTATGCTTCCCACCTCAAAAACCTGTTGAATGTCACAAAGAAGCTCGTAAAAGACCTTGGCCGTGAACCTACCGCAGACGAGATATCATTAGAGGCGGAAATCGACAAGAACATGGTCCGCCAACTGCTTTCATTGATACCAGGCACCGTTTCTCTTGATTCACCGATTTCCGAAATGGATGAACAGAACAACAATTACATGGAAGTTTTGGAAGATCGAGCCGCGGACAGTCCGCTCGAAAGCAGCATTCGTCTTCACATGCAGGAAGACCTCGAAAGCGCGCTCCATAATCTTTCCGATAAAGAGCGAAAGATTGTTCAGATGAGGTTCGGGTTAACTGACGGCGAAACGCGCTCTTTGCGAGAAGTAGGCAAAATATTCAGCCTTTCGCCCGAGCGCATCAGGCAGATCGAGGAAGGCGCTCTCACAAAACTTCGCCGGCTCGGCAAGGTTAAAATGCTTAAAGAATATTTAAACTGATAGTTTTTCGGCTTAATAATCCGGCGAAAGTCTTTTGCTGAAATATTTCACTTCTACATGGCAAACGTAACCCATGCTTTCAGACGCCTTTATTGACGCTTTGTTATCCTCATAAATCGTGGCTGCGATTATGTTAATGCCGGCCTTCAGAAATTCATGCTCGACAGCGGCGATAAGTTCCTTTGCGATTCCGCGCCCCTGCGCGGCCGGCAATACTGCCAGCCTGTTGATCCAGCCTTTTCTCCTGTCGTGAGTTCCGAAAATAACTCCTATTATCTTTCCGTTTTCTTCGGCTACCAACATGGTTTTGCTGAATATTTCGAGCTGTCTGCTTATTGCATCGCGGCTGTCGCGCCCATTAGGCCTGTGATCGAGCCCTGATTCGGCCCAAATATAAAGAACGGCTTCATAATCGTCGAGCGTCATTCCACGTATCATTATTTTCCGCTCCGTTATATTGATGACTGTTTAATGCAAACATGACAATTGCCAGTTAATTGGATAATAATCTTTCGAAATCCATCTGAAATATCAAAAAGCGCCCTGATTATTTCCAGTTGGCGGGTTTTTCAAATATCATGTCTTTCCGGGAAAAATCAACAATAAGGCTGTCGACGACATTGATCGAAACAATCGCTTCGCGATCTATAAGGCCATAAGAAATTCTTTTGCCGACAAAAATCGTTTTAAAAACTCCGACCACGCGGCCGTCGAGCAACACAGCAGCAGTCTGGCCGAATTCGACGCCGTCCTTTGCGCCGCGATCGATAACAGCCCAAATTCGGCCGTCAGGCGCCAACGAGTTGAATAGTATCCGCGCGAGCGATGTGTTTTCCAATCTCGGTTGTAGGCTTTCCGGCCGCGGGATAGCCACATCATCTTTGTTAGTCAGCAGAATGTCCCTTATGGGTGAGTAAAAATTGCCGTAAACATTCAGTCTGCCTACGTTTGTGACGTAAAACATTCCTATGATGTCGTCCCCGCGCATGACGTGCATTTCCTGCCCGACACGCAACGGATTCTGCTCGTCGTTTACGATTGCCATGCGCTTCCCGCCGTCCCCAATTGAATTGGGACGCACGAAATTATACTGGTCGGCATAACCGGGTATCCTGTTCTCGCCTGATGCTGATACGCAAATAATCAATATGAGCGCCGATATTGCCTGCAGAATCAATGATCTGAAGTTGTTAGTTCTCAAAAAGAGCGCCGCTCCTTAGTTGTTGAAATAAGGTTCTAAATTCTTAACCAGCCAGAAGAGTTCTTTTTTGACGCCTGCGACATCGAGAGCTGATTCAACCTGCGTCTTAACAGTTCCGCCCTGCTTGATTTTCGTATATACGTCCTGAATTGGGCTTATCGAAAGTCCGACAGCGATCCTGTCGACGGAGACGCTTCCGTTGTACCACGTCTCCATGTTCGCGCAAGCGGTGGAATCGCTGTTAATCATGCAATTCAAAACATCTTCGAAAGCCGCTTCGGAAGCGCGAAGCTTCGGCAGCGATTTGTCGTAATGAGATTCGATCAACTGGAAAATCTCTTCTTTTTCAGGGCATCCTGTCGCAGTGACAGTTGTTCCGGACATTGCGATCGAGCATTCTTTGTGGTTTACGTACATTGTCATAGCTTTGGCCGCAGTCGCCGGGGCAAGATACGTTTCGAGCACGGCTTGAACCTGAGCGTCCGTAGGATTCGACAGGGCTGTTAGATCGTGCTCGAGAAGCATAAGGTTGTCATTTTTCGTCCTGTCGTTCATCTCAAACGGATTTAGCGCCGTGCCCAGGTCGGCTATGAAGGCCGTAGTCGCCCATACCGTCACCCAGCCGTCCATAACACCGTTTTCGCCGGTCATGGAGGTTGTGCCTTCAGAGGCTACGCCGAGCTGTCCCATGTCTTTCAGAAGCGATTCAACTGACGCCGCTGAGGCGTCGCGCGTCGCTGCCGCTTTTTCAACTATCATGTCAATTAGAATTCCGCGCACAATGTCATAGCCGTTTATTATGTATTCCATATTTCCGGACGTGATTTGCGCATTGGCGGCGGCTAACGCGATTTTATCCTTTAAGTCGAGTCTCAATTGCGAAACAGAACCGTAAACATCGGAAGAAACGAAAGTGTCGCCGCTTTTAATCGCAAGAGCGGCATCCTTGATGGCCAATCGCTTTGCCGTCATGTTGGCGTCTGTGGCGCTATTGTCCCATGCTGCGATAACATCGGCGAGTTTCGAGGTCATCTCATTTATCTTTGTAGTCGTGTTGATGTTTGAAAGAGTGTTTGCCGCAGCCGTGCCGGCATCTGTGTAAATCGCCTGAACTGCGCTCCAGCCGTAGTCGGAACCGACTGCTGAAACGAGGTTTTTGATAGTTGCGTTCATTGTTGCCGCCGCTGGAGCGTCGAGGCTTGAGCTAAGAGCGTTGGATATGCATGCGGTGTCTGAAGCGTCGCAGGAGAGCGCCGGAGTGATCAGAGCCATGAAATCCTGCGCCTGTAGCTGTGTGGTAATGCTCGTGATGTAATCGGTGTCCTTGGCGAACATAAGTTCGTCAGCTTTAACGATATTCGAGAGAACCTTGTCCGGAGCGAGAATAAAAACGTCCGCCTGCCGGGTTGTCGCATAGTTGGCGGTGACGCCTGTTTTGTCGGCGGCAAGACCGTCGAAAGCGACTTTGATGTTAGCCAACAGACTTGTTGCGGAACTGTGCGCGCCAGCTTCGACAACAACGTCTGCGGTCGTAGCGGAACCGAGATCAACAACGATGCTGAAACTGCCGTTCGCGGCTGTAAGATCCGTGGTTGCGTTCAGCAGCGCGCCGGTAGCGGCATTGTAGGCGTACACTCTAACGCCGCTGACTGAAGGAGCGGCTACCGAGCGATCCGCAACTCGGGGCGCGCCTACTGTCGAAAAAGCGCCTGATAATCTATATGTGTGGCTTGTCGAGGTTGGCGCCGCAGGAGTTGCGCCGCCGCCTCCGCCGCCTCCGCAGTTCGCGACTGCAAGCGACATCGCGCCGGCCATCAAAACCAATAGGCTTTTCCGGAATTTCTTCATCATAATTTCACCTCGTGTTGTTTGTTGTGATTATTAATACAGTTCATGATTGATTTTAATTCTATAAATTCCCTCCGTCAATCAACAATCTTACAATTACTGGAGAGT
Source organism: bacterium (assembly GCA_041664945.1). Lineage (GTDB taxonomy): Bacteria > UBP15 > UBA6099 > UBA6099 > UBA6099 > JBAYJY01. The sequence continues at coordinate 13,130 of JBAYJY010000090.1, forward strand.
AAAATTCAACGCCAAAACGGCAGTCGCCTGCTTAAAAGCTGGAATTCATTTTTTGTAAATTGCTAAATAATTAGTTCTTGAACACCATTTTTTTGACTTCAATGCCTGTGATGGCGCCGAGTTTTTTCGTGAGTTCGAGGCATTTTTTCTCGTCCCCTGTAAGTTCGAGAATCAGCATCCCGTTCGTGGCGCAGAAATTCTCGTTCACCTCATGAAGGCCGATGCGCGTTTTGATGTTACAGCCGTATTCGGTCAGCAGCTTCTGAACGCTTGCCGCTTTTTTCAGTCTGTTCGTGATGTGAATTCCCAGGATAATGTGTTTCTTCATATTTCCTCCATTTTTAATTCCTTGATCAAAGTCAAAGAATGTTTATTCCTTTCCAGTTTCAATCTCCGAAAGAAAATCGCGAACGATCCCGCCTGTTTTAACTTCATTTCCAATGAAAAAATGGTCGGCTCCGGGAATTATTTCGATTCTTGCGCCCTGCTGTTCCGCGAAAGGCCGCAGTGAGTCAGTGTCGCAAAATTCGTCTAGAGAACCTGCGGCGAGAAGAAGCGGTTTCTTGTATTCGCAAAGAAAATCGAATGAATACATCATAGTCGGAGGAGCTACGCCGACAAGAGCGGCGACCCTATCTGCGGCGGCGCCCGCCTTCAATCCAACCGCTGCGCCGAAGGAATAACCGGCTATATAAATGCCGCCAATAGAAGCGTCTGCTGCGAGAAAAGCTATCGCGCGGTTTACATCTTCGACTTCACCAATTCCGTCGCCGTAAACGCCTCGGCTGCGCCCCACTCCGCGGAAATCGAAACGCAACGTTGTAAAATCAGCGTCTGCGAGAGCGGCTTCCATGCCGAGAATGACGTTGTTGTTCATAGATCCGCCGAACTGCGGATGCGGATGGCATAAAACAACCGCCGGAGCGCCGTCGCGCTCTGCATGTATAATCACACCGTGCAGCTTTTCATGGTCAGGTCCGAAGAATATGTCTTTCATGACTTCAAGCGCCTTTATTTATATATTCGCGCCGCTTGTGAGCCGCGCCTCTTTTCCGTTTATTCCCAGATCGCATCCGGCGGCAAACCGCTTGGAACCGGAGGCTCGCTCATATTATCTCCTATTTCGCAACGTATTTCAGGCTTATCGCCTTTTAAAATATGATGTCTCAGGAAAAACGTCGCGTAACCGGTTTTGGCCTTTATATCCATTGAGACTGAACCTATGTGCTTAGTCGTCCCTGAATATGCGTACATCCGGAAAGATCTTTCTTCTTCCTGCCCGGCGGTCAATGCTTTCTCGTTGATTTTCCAAAATGCCCTGCCCGATATCATCTGTGATTCAAGCCCTGAATACGTTACCGGCGTTCGTGTCAAAAAGTAATCGGACGGAACGATTTTGCGGGCCAGAATATCTTTTTTCAATTTCTTCAGCTCTGGCGAAAGTTTATTCTCGGGCGTGTTCATTGCCTGATCAAAATCCAATAGGAAGTTATTGTTCAGCTTCATCATAAAAGGCGATGAATCGGGCACAGGAGTTTTCTGCCATGTAAGCACGTCCGTCACAAGAAAATAATGATAAATGCCTTCTCCTATCATCTCGGCGTCTGATTCTATATCGGAGCCGGTGAATCGTAATATGTAATAAGCGAACTCCGGATTTTTCATAAATTCATACTGATTAAAAACGGCGCCCGGCGTAAGCCTGATGAAAATCTTGTCTCTTAACCAGGAGGCGGACACATCTAATATGTCAAAAATGCTTTTCTTCTCTTCGCCATTTTCAGGTTGTGCGGCTTTAAATGTCTGCGTGAAATGCATTTTTGATTCAGCGTTTGGAGCTATCTGATTGAACAGTTCAGCGGTTGTATTCCCTAAGGAATCAGTCGCGGTAAAACATATGAGGGCTTCCGCTTCATTCGATATTCGCGACGGTCCTTCTTCAGGAACCGGATTCGGCATGACAACCGGCGGCCCCTTTATCATTCCGCTCAATTCATCCGTGACAGTTCCTTTTTTCTTCAGCGTCTCCAATTCCGGTTCTTTGCCTAATACGCTTTTATCAATGAAATCAGGCAATTCAATCGCCGTTTTCCAAACGCCGGCTGAATCGATTTCAAACTTATACGATTTCCACGTCAGGCCGCTATCCGTCGATATGTCGGCATTCAAACCGATCACTCTGACTGTCTTTTGTTTGTCGACATTGTTTTCAATCGCGGTTGCTGCGACGGTAATCTTAACGGTGGGCGTCGCCGCAGCGTCGTCCCAAACGGCGTAGATCTTATCGAACACGACCATGCTTGATAATGGGAAAGCTGACGATACAAAAGAGTTTGCGGGTTTTTCCTGAGAGAATACAAAAGTAGAAAAGGCGAAAAACGATCCGGCTATTAAAGATATGGCCATTAAATGTTGAGCCGTTTTCATTTAACAGTCAACCGCGCTCCCATTTCTGCGCCGCCGGCAAGTTTTGCGTAGATTTCAAGCCAACCGGCAGCTTGCGGCCTTACCGGCGCTTTCGCCGCGGCAATCCGCTTTTTAATCTCAGCCGTTTTAACATTGAGTTCAAGCCGCCGGTTTGGGATGTCGATTTTTATAATGTCGCCGTCACGAACGGCGGCTATGGGACCGCCGGCGGCGGCCTCCGGCGCCACGTGGCCGATGCATGGCCCTCTCGTGGCGCCGCTGTAGCGCCCGTCAGTCACCATCGCAACCTTGTCTCCAAGTCCCATTCCGACAAGCAACGCCGCCGGAATCGACATCTCGCGCATTCCCGGTCCGCCCTTCGGCCCTTCATATCGTATAACGAGCACATCGCCCGGCTTGACCTTTTTGTTTAACAGATGCCTCTGTACGTCTTCCTCGGAATTGAACGTTACCGCCGGCCCCTCGTGTTTCATCATCGCAGGATGCACGCCGCTCTGTTTAACAACCGCTCCGAGCGGCGCGAGCGAACCATATAGCACGGCGATTCCGCCTTCCTGCGCGAGCGGGTTGTCCATTCTGCGAATGACCGTTCCGTCCGGCTTTCTCGCGGCGCGAATTTGAGAACGCAGCGTTTTCGACGCAACGGCGGGCGCGTCCCTGTCAATTTTGCCTTCGAGCGCGCCAAGAAGGGTCTGCACGCCTCCTGCTTCGTGAAAATCAAGCAGAGTGCATCCTGACGCCGGTTTACAGCGGACCAAAAGCGGGGTCTCGCGGCTTGCAATGTCAAAATCTCTCAGGTACAGCCTGGTTCCGAGTTCGGCCGCAAGCGCCAGCATGTGCAGAATTCCGTTTGTGGAACCTCCGAGCGCCATCAGAACACGAACGGCGTTTTTGATAGCAGACGGAGTCGCAACTTGTTTGAAAGACGGTCCTTTGCCTGCGATTTTTACTGCTATTTCGCCCGTGTCCTTCGCCATTCTCCGCCGTTCGGCAGTTACAGCAAGTCCGGTGGCGGCGCCGGGCAGTGACAAGCCCATAGCTTCTACAAGGCACCCCATAGTGCACGCTGTGCCCATCATGCTGCAGGCGCCCGCGCTCTCGCAGATGTGTTCCTCAATCGCCAAGAATTTAGATGCGTCTATTTTGCCCGCTTTATAACGGCCCATCGCTTCTTTGATATCGCTCGTAACGAATGTTTCGCCGTCGAGCCGCGTCGGCAGCATAGTTCCTCCTGTGAGGAAAATCGTCGGCCGGTCGAGCCGCGCTCCCGCCATCAGCATCCCCGGAATTATCTTGTCGCATGAAGCGATCATAACAAGCGCGTCGAATCTGTGGGCGAGCGACATCAGTTCCACGCTTGCGGCGATTATGTCGCGCGCCGGAAGAACCGCGTGCATGCCGTCGCCCTGCGCGATTCCGTCGCAAGGCGCTATGACGTTGAACTCGACAGGCATTCCGCCCGCCGCCCATACGCCCGCTTTGACGTGCTCCGCGAGTTCCCGCAGGTGCGTGTGGCCCGGATTGGCTTCGGTCCACGAATTCGCTATTCCTATCTGCGGTTTCTTCAAATCGCTTGTCCGGTAGCCGCAGCCCCGCAACAATCCGCGCGGGTAGGCGCCGGGTATTCCGTCGAGCCAGTGTTCGCTTTCAATTTTTTTCTTCATCTATTCCTTCATGTGTTTAGCGGCTTTTCGCAAATTTTAGCAGAATGTCTTTCACTTTGTCAGCTTTATTGTCTTGATCTCGAATTTATTCAACGGAACGACTATCGAATTTCCTTTAATCGTTCCGGGTTTCCCGTTCGCCATCGCATCCTCTATCAGGTTGATTTCAGATATAGATTTAGGCGTGAATGGAAGCTTAATGACGGCATTCTTGCTGTCCTTGCCTTCAGTCTCCACTATACGAAGAACGAGGTTGGAATCGTCTTCCGCTTTTTTGACGGCGGCGAGAGCGACATTCTCCGGTTCCGCGCTATAAAAACTGTAAGCCGCGGGAAGTTTTCCTTCATGCGCAGCCGCCATCAGCGGAAGCAAAGCGTAGTTGAATTCCGACCCCTTGCGCGGCGCGTCGCTCGATTTCCAATCGCCGACGTGCGGTTCAAACGCGTATTCGATTTCGTGCAAGCCCCGATCCGCGTATGGATCTGGATATAACGGCGCTCGCAGCAGCGACATCCTTATCGCGCTTTCCTTCGCGTCATATCCGTATTTTGCCGTATTGAGAATAGTCACTCCGAAATCGCCGCTTGCGTCGCTGAAGTCCGCCCATTTCTGGCCGCAGTGCTCCGTCTTTGCCCTGTCGAACGGGTCCACCGGAATCGATTTGCGCGGTATCGCGGCATAAGGGATGTCGTACCACACCGTGTCGTTTTTCGCCGCGAAATTGAATTTCAGCTTTGCCATTCTGTGCGACTCGTGCCAGTCGGCCTCGATCCGCTCATACAGCATCGGCATCCCCTCAATCACCGAAAGATACTGCCGGAA
>JBAYJY010000091.1:0-18022 GCA_041664945.1 bacterium
GGATGAAGTTCAGCGCATTCTGCATTTTCTCAATACTCTGGGCTTTTGTGGTTTACGACCCGATCTGCCACTGGGTATGGGGAGCGGGCGGTTTTCTGAAGAATATGGGGATGCTCGACTTTGCGGGCGGCGCCGTCGTTCACATCAACGCGGGAATCGCCGCGCTGGTCTCGGCGATCGTGCTCGGAAAGCGCACGGGATACCCGCACCGGGTAGCGCCGCCGCACAACCTGCCTTTCACCGCTCTGGGAGCGGGCATGCTGTGGTTCGGCTGGTTCGGATTCAACGCGGGCAGCGCGCTCGCGGCGAACGGGCTGGCTTCGAACGCCTTCATTGCGACGAACTCCGCCGGAGCGGCCGCCATGATCACATGGATGGGGCTTGAGTGGGCGAACGGGCCCGGCAAGCCGACTTTTCTCGGAATGGCGACAGGCGCCGTGGCCGGCCTCGCGGCCGTCACCCCCGCCGCCGGATTCGTTTCAGCGGGCAACGCAATGATCATCGGGATTGTCGCAAGCGGCATCTGTTATCTGATGGTGTCTTACATTAAGGGAAAACTCGGATATGACGATTCGCTCGACGCGTTCGGCGTTCATGGAATCGGCGGCGTGTGGGGCGTAATAGCAACCGGCCTCTTCGCGTCGAAAGCGATAAACGCAGCCGGAGCGAACGGACTTTTCTACGGCGGCGCCAAACTTTTGGGGATACAACTCGCCGGCGTGGCGGTGACCGGGATTTACTCATTCATAGCGACGTACATAATTTTCAAGCTGGTGGACGTGACGCTCGGGCTTCGCGCGAGCGAGGACGAAGAGCGGATCGGTCTCGACCTGACGCAGCACCGCGAAGCCGGCTATACAGTGTTGGATTGAGGGAGCGAACTAAATGAAATACATAATAGCGATGATACAGCCGGACCGGCTGGAAGAAGTTCAGGATCTGCTGCGAGCGGGCGGGATCAACCTGATGACGGTTGTCGAAGTTCTCGGCTGCGGCAGGCAGGGCGGCGTGACGGAAGTCTACAGAGGACACAAGGAAGCCGGCCACCTGTTGAAAAAAATAAAACTCGAGATCGCGGTCAACGAAGATTTCGTGGAACCGGCGATAGCCGCGATCACGAAAGGCGCGCAGACAGGCCGGATCGGCGACGGGAAGATATTCGTCTTCGATCTGCACGAATGCATAAGGATAAGAACTGGTGAAAGGGGCAACGAAGCCATAGGGTAAGGAAGCCCTACAGGAAAACGGAATTACGCCGACACCGCCGACGAAGCCCGCGAGACCGCGAGTATCGAAAGCTGTGAATTCCGATGAAAGCGCCGCCCGGCAAACGGGCCGGCTGAAGGAACTGAACACAGCTTCCGCGCGAGAGCGCGGAAACAAAGAATGGCGTAAATCTGTTAAATAATCCGCGCGCGCGACATGCCGGCGGATGCAATTATGGAGGGGCGGCCTGCGGTCGCCCCTTCGCGCGATTGCCAATTGCGAAAAGAGGCGAAGAAAAATGGCGAACATAACAGTATTTTGTTGCAGCAACAGCTTGTACGGCGACGCAGATCCTTGGCAGGCCGGAAAAGCGAAAGCGAAAGCGAAAAACGCGCACAAGATCGAGTTGGCGTGCAGCAGCCGGGTCGAAACGATCCACATTCTGAAGGCGATTGAGAACGGAGCCGAAGGAGTTCTGATCATCGCATGCCCCGAGAGCGAATGCAAGCTGATCGAGGGCAGCAAGCGAACCGGCAAGCGCGTCGAGAGCGCGAAGCGGCTGCTGGGCGAGATCGGCGTCGAGCCGGAGCGGGTTATGATCGTGCGGCCGCCGGTCCCGTCGGCGCCGAACTTCAACGAAATAGTGAAGGAAGCCGAAGCCGTGTTTTCGAAACTCGGCGCGGCGAACGGAAAAAAAACACAGTCCCGAAAGGATTGAAAAACTGAAAAAGGCATGTGCGGGACGGCGAGCGTGTGTCTGAAACAATAGCGAATCATGCAGTGTTTCAGATAGTAGAGTTGAAAAGCGCGCCTGCCGCCCGGAAAGATAAGAAAGAATTCGCCGGCTTTGTAAAAGTGTACTGGAGGCAAAACAATGATCGTAGGCGAAAGAAAGCATTTCATCGAGATCGCCGAGATGCTCAAGGGCTATGGGAAGGTTCTGGTAGTCGGCTGCGGGACATGCGTAAAGGTATGTTTCGCGGGCGGCGACAAGGAAGTCGCTCTTCTCGCGTCCCAATTGAAGATCGCGGCGAAAAGGAAAAAACAGAAGCTCACCGTGACGGAAATAACGGTGGAGCGGCAGTGCGAGCCGGAGTTCATAGAGGAACTCGCGCCTCTCGCGGCGGACCACGACGTGATACTGTCGATGGCGTGCGGAGCGGGAGTGCAGTTTCTCGCCGAGCGGTTTCCGGACAAAATCGTGCTGCCGGCTGTCAACACGTCGCATCTCGGCGTGTTGGAAAAGCAGGGAGTGTTCGGAGAGCGCTGTCTCGGCTGCGGCGACTGCCTGATCGGAAGATTCGGCGGCGTATGCCCTGTCACGCGCTGCTCGAAGAGCCTTCTCAACGGGCCTTGCGGCGGCTCGAAAGACGGCAAGTGCGAGATAGACCCGGACGTGAAGTGCGCATGGCAGTTGATTTACGACCGGCTTAAGACAATCGGACAGCTCGACAACCTCAAGGCAGTCGAGCAGCCCAAGAAGTGGTCGACCGCAAGAGACGGCGGACCCCGCAAAACTGTTTTGGAGGACCACACGATCTAATGAATACGACCAGCAACTTACAACGCATACTAAACCAAGGAAAATTCGCGGTAACCGCAGAGTGCGGGCCGCCGAAAAGCGCCGATCCTGAAGTTATCCTTAAAAAGGGAGCCCTTCTCAAGGGCTGCGTTGACGCTGTTAATGTCACCGACAACCAGACCGCGATCGTGCGCATGAGCAGTCTCGCCGCCTGCGCGCTGCTGAAATCAGCAGGCATCGAGCCCGTCCTTCAGATGGTAACGCGCGACCGCAACCGCATCGCGCTTCAGAGCGACATTCTCGGCGCTTCCGCGCTCGGAATCCACAACATGCTCTGCCTCAGCGGCGACCACCAGAAGTTCGGCAACATGAAGGAAGGCAAAAACGTTTATGATCTCGACTCGATTCAACTGATCCAGACGGTCACCGCGATGTGTTCAAAGGGCGTCTTTCTGGGCGAGGACGAGAAGATGGCCGTTCCGCCGAAAATGTTCGTCGGCGCCGCCGAGAACCCGTTCGCGGACCCGTTCGAGTTCCGCGCGATCAGGCTCGCAAAGAAAGTCGCGGCCGGCGCGAAGTTCATCCAGACTCAGTGCATCTACGACATCGCGAAATTCAAGAAATGGATGAAGATACTGCGCGACATGGGCCTGACGGAAAAGGTTTACATCCTCGGCGGAGTGACGCCGCTGAAGGGGCCGGGCATGGCGAAGTACATGAAGAACAACGTGGCCGGGATGGACATACCGGACGAGGTCATCAAGCGGATGGAAGGAACGCCGAAGGAGAAATGGCGCGAGGAAGGAATAAAGATCGCGGTGGAGACGATAAAGAAGCTCAAGGCGACGCAGGGCGTGGCCGGAGTGCACATCATGGCGATCGAGTGGGAGGAAGCCGTCCCGATGATCATGGAGCAGGCGGGACTGCCGCCGCGAAGCTGAGACAACAGCCGGAGGATTGTAATGCCGAAGAAATATAACATCCACGCCAAGGAAGCGCCGCCGCGGTTCACGCCCGTCGGCAAATACGGCATCGTGGACTTCAACGAGAACTGCGCCGGCGCATGCCACAACTGCGTCAAGAAGAAATGCGTCTATAGAAACTACGAAACCGAATCCAAGTTCACAAGCGCGCTCGACAGGCCGGTCGAGTATATGAACGAATGCATGAACTGCCTTAGCTGCGTGCAGAACTGCACGCGCGGAGTAGTCAACCGGACGATCAACCCCGAGTTCAAATGGCTCGGCGGGGGCTACTGGAAACCGGACCTGATTATAAGCATCTGGAAACAGGCGACGACCGGCAAGATCCCGGTGTCAGGCGCAGGCTACGGCGGCCCGTTCTCAGGGCCGGGTTTCGATTCGATGTGGACCGACATGTCCGAGATCGTGCGCCCGACGCGCGACGGCATCCACGGCCGCGAGTACATCTCCACCTCGGTCGACGTCGGCGCGAAACTGCCCTTCCTTCGCTTTAATAAAAAGGGCGAACTCACAATCGAACCGCCGACGCTCCTCGACATACCGGTTCCGTTCTTCATCGACTCGCCGCCGTTCGGCGACTTGTCCGACAACGTGTTCGAGGCGCTTGCGATCTCCGCCCGCGAGATGAATACGTTCCTTATTCTCGACGTGAAGAATTACTCGAAGAAGCTCGCGAAATATAAAGATATCATCTGTCCGCTGATGAACGGCGGCGAGGTTGAAGCAAACGCCGCGCGCATCAAGTCGGCGAAGATCGTCGCGTTGCGCTATGCAAAAGGCGTAATGAAGCATGCTAAGAAAGTAAAGGAAATAAACAGCGGAGCGGTCGTGATGATACGCGTCGCCATGACGCAGGATTCGGACGCGATTACGCTGGAACTGGCGAAGCAGGGCGCTGAAGTCATCCACCTGTGCGCCGGGCTGAACGGAAATGTGCCGGCGGCGGACGGCAAGACAGAGTTCATCAAAGACGCGTTCCGCCGCATACACAAAACGCTCGTCAAGGAAAACATCCGCGACAACGTGACGCTGATAGCGGGCGGCGGGATCGCGATGGCCGAACACATGGCGAAAATGATCATCTGCGGCGCCGACTGCGTGTCGCTTGGCCTTCCGTTCCTGATAGCGATGGAATGCAGGATGTGCCGCAATTGCGAAAACGGACTCGACTGTCCGGTGGAAATGTCCGGAATTCCGCCGGAGCACGGCGCGGCGCGGATCATGAATCTGGCCGCCTCGTGGAGGAACCAGTTGCTCGAAGTTCTGGGCGCGATGGGGATTCGCGAAGTGCGCAGGCTGCGCGCGGAATTCGGCCGCGCGATGTTCCGCGAGGACCTCGAACGCGATACTTTCGAAAAGATTTTCCCGCGAAGGACGTGACAAAATGAGCTCTACAACAGAAACGCTGCCAAGACCGGTAAAAGATGTGAAAATCACGCCGTCGCGTTACAGAAACCCGATCGGCAAATACAAAATCATCCGGAGCGAAGCCTGCACGGGCTGCGGCAAGTGCGCCGAGCTGTGCCCGCACGGCGTCCACCTGCGCTATCCGGCGTACGACAAGACGCTCCGCCCGCGCGACTACAAGTGCCGCGGAGACGAGTGCCGGAAAGAGAATTATTTCTGTATCGACAAATGCCCGGCCGGCGCGCTGACGCTGAAGCTGCATCCGGCGTTCGAGGCGCTCGGCGACATGCGCTGGCCTAACGAACTGATCATAAGCACATGGGATCAGGCTGAAAACGGCCGCATCACCAATCAGTATCTCGAAGGCAACCTCGGCCGCTCCGGCGGCGGATTCGACAGAATGAGAATCCAATTCCCGGCGCGGCTCTCAAAAACCGTCAACCCGGCGGATGTCGACATGTCAGTCGTCCTCAACCACAGGTACGGAGACCGGGCGCCGCGAATCAAGATCAGCGTTCCGTGGTACGGCGGCGGAATGAGCTTCGGCTCCATCAGCAACACGGCGATGGTCGCCAAAGCGCGCGCCGCGACCGCCTGGAACACGTTCACTTGCACCGGAGAGGGCGGCTTTCCGGAAATGCTCGAGCCTTATGACAACCACGTCATCACGCAGATCGCGACCGGGCTGTTCGGCGTTCGCGAGGAAACTATCAAACGCGTAAAGATAGTGGAATTTAAATACGCGCAGGGCGCGAAACCCGGACTCGGCGGCCATCTGCTCGGCGACAAGAACACGCCCGCCGTCGCCCGGATGCGCGAAGCGGTGGTCGGCTCCTCGCTCTTCTCGCCCTTCCCCTTCCACAGCGTCTATTCCATCGAAGACCACAAAAAGCATGTCGACTGGATAAAGGCGATGAACCCGGCGGCGCTTGTTTCGGCGAAAGTCTCGACTCCGTCCGACGTGGACATGGTCGCGATCGGCTGCTATTACGCCGGGGTGCACATCGTTCACATTGACGGCAGCTACGGAGGCACCGGCGCGGCCCCCGACATAGCGAAGAAAAACATAGCGATGCCTATCGAATACGCGATACCGAAGGTGCATGACTTCCTGACGCAGGAAGGCGTGCGGGACGAAGTCACGCTGATCGCGAGCGGCGGCCTGCGTTGCGCGCACGACATCGTGAAAGCGATCGCGCTCGGCGCCGACGCCTGCGTAATCGGCACGGCGGAAATGGTCGCGCTGGACTGCATCCGCTGCGGAAACTGCGAGAGCGGCCGCGGCTGCGCGCGCGGAATCGCCACAACCGACCCGGAACTGTCTCTTGCGATGGACATTGAATACGCATCGCAGCGCATTATCAACCTGTACAACTCATGGAACGAACAGATACGGACAATCCTCGCAAGGCTCGGCATCACATCAATCGCTAAGTTGCGAGGCCGCACCGACGTTCTATATCACCTGGATTATCCGGGTTACGACGATCTTACTTATAACTGAAATATAAACGAGGAGTGAATCATTATGGTTAACACATCGGATCAAATGATTGAAAATCTGTTGGCTTCACGCAAAGAGCTCTACACCGCGCCGACAGCGGCGGAAAAAGCGGCCAAGGGGCCGAAAGCGAAAATTTCGAAATCGAAGTCGAAATAGCATAACAAAAACGGCGCATATTGAATTGGCGCGGCATGACGCGCCAATCCGAAGGGGCGCAGGATGCTGCGCCCAACCCTTAAGCGGCCTCAGAGGTGGATAGATGAAAACAAATGCAGACGACAGGATTGCGCGGATTACGGCGTCGCGCGAGATGTTATATAAGGAAGCGCCTGAACCCGAGGCGGGCAAACGTGACCCGATGGAAGCCGAAGGCGGCTGCGGAGTCACCGGATTTTGCTGCACGATTCCAGTCGCCGGCCGGCACATTCACGCGCCGTCCGTTCAGATGCACAACCGCGGCAACGGCAAGGGCGGCGGCATAGCGGCGGCAGGCCTGATCCCCGAACAGCTCGGCGTATCCCGCGAGGTTCTCGAAACGCACTACCTCCTGCAACTCGCGGTGATCGAGGATTCGGCCGTCAGGTCCATCGAGCGCAAATACATCCATAAGTATTTCAACGTGGCGCACTCATGCAAGCAGGAGACGATCAGCAACTGGCGCGACATCAAATCGTTCGTCGTCAAGCCGCCTGACGTCTATCGCTATTTCGTGCGCGTCAAACCGGATGTTCTCGACGAGTTCATCGCCTCGAACAAACTGCAGTCGCTCGACAGGCAGGACGCGGAGGACGAATTCGTTTCTCAGAACTCTGTGCGCATCAACAGGGAATATTACGCCTCTCTCGGATACAAAAAAGCGTTTGTCCTCTCGCACGGCCGCAATATTATGATCTTCAAGATCGTCGGCTACGCCGAAGAGGCCGTCGAGTACTACAAGCTTCAGGAGTTCATGGCCCATGTATGGATTGCCCACCAGCGCTATCCCACAAAGGGCCGCGTCTGGCATCCGGCCGGCGCCCATCCGTTCATCGGCATGGACGAGGCGCTCGTCCACAACGGCGACTTCGCGAACTATTACTCCGTCTCCGAATATCTCGAACAGCGCAACATCAGGCCGCAGTTTCTCACGGACACCGAAGTGTCCGTGCTCGTGTTCGACCTGCTGAACCGGGTCTACGGCTATCCGCTCGAATATATCATCGAATCGCTGGCGCCCACGACGGAGATGGACTTCGATCTCCTGCCGCCGGCGAAACAGAAAATCTACCGCATGCTGCAGGCGACTCAGATTCACGGCTCTCCGGACGGCCCTTGGTTTTTTATCATCGCGCGCAACATCCCGCGCGAAAGAAAATTGCAGCTCATGGGCATAACCGACACCGCGATGCTGCGTCCACAGGTGTTCGCAGTCCAGAACGGAGAGGTGCAGATCGGACTGATCTGCTCCGAAAAACAGGCGATCGACGCGACCCTGCAGAGCCTCGCAGCCGAGGACTCGCGCTTCTGCCCGGTGGCCGACAAATACTGGAACGCCCGCGGCGGCAGCAGCGACAACGGCGGCGCTTTCATCTTCACCGTCAGCGACGACGCGTCATCCCCGACCGGCAAAAAACTCGTCTGCATGGACAAGTTCGGCAACGAAGTCGTCACTCCGCCGGAACAGAAGCATTTCAATGTCGCAGCAGCGGCCGCCGTCGCTTCAGATCAACCAGGCATCGACTCGGACATGGTCCGTGAGTTGCTCGCAGCCGGCGACGCGGAAAACCTCGCGCTCGCCGCGACTCTGAAAATGAAATCGTGCGACTACGCCGTCATCCGCAAGTTTCTCAATGAGCTGATCGCAGCCGCTGTCGGAAACGACGACCGGAAGGCGACAGTCATCGAAACGCTTTCGATTCTTAACGACAGGATATATCCCACCGGAACGAAGAAACGCAGCTCGGTCCTGCAACTCGTGCGCGGCGCTCTCGAATCGATCTTCCTCGCGGTTCCGCTGATCGCCGACGACGGGCGGAAATCGCGCTACCGGCTGATCGGCTGGAGTTCGCGCCACAAACTCCGGGCGCCGAAAAAAGGCGAGGAAATCCTCGTAATCAATTCCCAGAAATTCACGCCGGAACTTGAAGACCGTGATTCGAAAATCATTGTCGACGCCTACGAACTTGGCTGGAAGCGGTTCATCGTGTTCAACACGACCGGGCAGCGATTCCATGGGGTCGGTCTCGGCCCGAACTCGAAAGGCGTACGGATCGACTGCTACGGCCTGCCCGGCGACTATCTCGCTTCAGGCATAGACGGCCTCGAAATCCGCGTTCACAACGACGGGCAGGACCAACTCGGCCAGATCAGCAAGAGCGGCAAACTCGTTGTTTACGGATGCGTCGGCCAGACTTTCATGTACGGCGCTAAGGGCGGCGAGGTTTATATTCTCGGCAACGCCGCCGGCAGGCCGCTCATCAATGCGGTCGGCAAGCCGCGCGTCGTAATCAACGGCACGTGCCTCGACTATCTCGCGGAAAGCTTCATGGCGGGCGACCCGCTGAACGGCGGCGGTTTCGTCGTGCTCAACTCTCTCGAATACGACGACTTCGGCAAGCTGGCCCCCTGCCCGCGCCCCTACCCCGGCAGCAATCTCTTCTCTCTCGCTTCCGGCGGCGCTATTTACCTGCGCGATCCACACGGCATGACTCTCGAGGAACAGCTCAACGGCGGCGTCTTCAAAGAGTTCACAGACGCTGACTGGCAACTTATCCTTCCCTACCTCAAGGAAAACGAACGCCTGTTCGGCATTTCAATAGACAAGGACCTGCTGACTGTCGGCGGCGTGAAGCGCAAACCGAACGAGGTCTACAGGAAAGTCGGCGCGGTCAGCCTCGTCGCAGCCGCGGATGTCGACGTAACAGAGTGATAAAGGCGGCCGGGCGCAGAGGCGGAAATTGGAATTGAGTCCGGGATTGCCGCGTCGCTTCGCTCCTCGCAATGACGCAGCATACGGCCGGGCGCGGAGGCGGAAACTGGAATTGAGTCCGGGATTGCCGCGTCGCTTCGCTCCTCGCAATGACGCAGCCTGAGTCCGGGATTGCTTCGTCAAAGAACGCCTCGCAATGGCGGCGCGAATTCAATTTGCACTTTGAAAAGTTAATCGCCGATAAACGCTGAGGTTAAAACTTTGAATTATTTTCGGAACATCAGTTCTAACCGAAGAATTCCCACTGTCCGATCGGCTGCCCGCTGTTGAGCTTGTTGGAAAGCATGACCCCGTCGATAGTCATTACGACGCACGACACGAACCAGAGAACGCCGCATGTGCCGGTTCCCAGAACCACGGTGGCGGCGAACATGACAAGGCCTTTCGCGGTTTGCCCGAAGATCAGGTTTCCGATGCCGGGGAAAATAAGGTTAAGAACAATGACGAGAGGCAGCGAATGCTGTCTCGGATAAATCATGACCGAGGCAGGAGCGACTTGCGGCTGATAATACTGTTGGGCGCCCGACGGCGGCGCCTGTTCTGAAGCTGCCTGTTCGCTCTGAGGCGCTGCCGGATTGCGAGCGCCGCAATGCTGGCAGAAAACCGCTTCGTCCGCCATTTCTTTTCCACAATGAGGACAGAACATATCTTCCCTCCGCTCACCGTTACAGTTCTTAATTAGTTATTTTACCCCCAAAACGGCGATTAGTCACACAAAGCCGGGAAAGAAATGCAAACGCTTGCGACCGCCGCCGCGAGAGAAGCGGACAAATCCGGCAAGGAGAGAAATCATGAAGCCGAAGGCATAATCGGCTCCACTGAAAAGTTGGAATTGTTTAGATGAAAATATCATAAATTCTTTATGGACTTTGAAGGGCGATTAAACTATAAAATATAGTTCGAATGGATAAGGCGATTATTGCATTAGAGGATGGGACGGTCTTTCACGGGACCAGTTTCGGCGCGCCCGGCGAACGGACCGGCGAATTGGTGTTCAACACGAGCATGATGGGTTATCAGGAAATCCTCACTGACCCGTCATACCGCGGCCAGATCGTGACGATGACGTATCCGCTGATAGGCAACTACGGGATAAACGACGAGGACAACGAGTCGCGCCGCCCGTGGGTCGAGGCCTTCGTCGTTAAGGAATACAGCAAGATAAGAAGCAACTGGCGCTCCCAGCGGTCGCTCGGCGCCTTCCTTCGCGAAAACGGCATCATCGGCATCGAGCGCGTCGACACGCGGGCGCTCACTAAACACCTGCGCGACAAAGGCGCGAAAAAGGCCGTCGTCTCCACTATCGACCTGAATGAAAAAAGCCTCGTCGAAAAAGCGCGCAAGTCTCCCGGCCTCGTCGGACGGGACCTCGTTCGCGAAGTCACCTGCGGCGAAATTCATCCGTGGAACAATAAAGGCAAATATAACGTCGCCGCCATCGACTGCGGCATCAAATACAACATTCTGCGCCTGCTCGAAAGCTACGGCTGCAAAATAACCGTCTTCCCGGCTAATTCAACGCCGGATCAGATTCTCGCGATCAAACCGGACGGACTGTTCCTTTCGAACGGGCCCGGCGACCCGGAAGGCGTCCCATACGTCATCGACACGGTGCGCAAGCTGACCGCGAAGCGGCTGCCGACTTTCGGCATCTGCCTCGGCCAGCAGATTCTCGGACTCGCGTTCGGCGGAAAAACCTATAAACTTAAATTCGGACACCGCGGCGGCAACCATCCGGTCATGCGCCTCAGCGACAGGTCGGTCGCCATCACCGTCCAGAACCACGGCTTCTGCGTCGACCTCGACTCGCTCAACAAAAAAGACATTGAAATAACTCATATCAACCTGAACGACGAAACGCTCGAAGGCATGCGGCACAAGAAGCTGCCCGTCTTCTCGGTCCAGCACCACCCCGAAGCTTCGCCCGGACCGCACGATTCGTACTACCTGTTTCAGGATTTTATCGATCTGATGAAAGACAACCGTGCCAAAAAGAACTGACATTAAAAAAATCCTCGTTATCGGCTCCGGCCCGATCATCATCGGGCAGGCGTGCGAGTTCGACTATTCCGGCACGCAGGCCTGCAGGGTGCTCAAGGCCGAAGGCTATCAGGTCGTTCTCATCAACACTAACCCGGCCACTATCATGACCGACCCGATGATGGCGGACGCGACTTATATCGAGCCTATGACGCCGGAAGTCATCGAGGCGATCATCGCCAAGGAACGCCCCCAGGCGCTTCTGCCGACAATCGGCGGCCAGACCGCTCTCAACGCCGCCATCGCCGTTCACGAACGCGGAACGCTCGACAGATACAACGTCGAGGTGATCGGCGCAAACATCGCCTCGATCATTAAGGCGGAAGACCGCGACTCGTTCAAAAAGGCAATGATCAAGATCGGGCTCGACCTGCCCAAGAGCAGACAGGTCGGCAACCTCAAGGACGCGTACGCCGCGGCAAAAGAGATCGGATTCCCGTTGATCATCCGGCCGTGCTTCACGATGGGCGGAGTCGGCGGCGGCGTCGCTTACAACCTTGAGGAATACAAACTGGCCGTGCTCAAAGGCATGGCATCGAGCATCGTCGGCGAGGTTCTCGTCGAGGAATCGCTGATCGGATGGAAGGAATACGAACTTGAAGTGATGCGCGACAGGAAGGACAACGTCGTCATCATTTGCTCGATAGAAAATTTCGACCCGATGGGCATCCACACCGGCGACAGCATCACCGTCGCGCCGGCGCAGACGCTCTCCGACAAGGAATACCAGATCATGCGCGACGCCTCAATCGCTTGCATTCGCGAAATCGGCGTCGACACCGGCGGCTCCAACATCCAGTTTGCGCTGAATCCGGACAACGGCCGCATGATCATCATCGAGATGAACCCGCGGGTATCCCGCAGCTCGGCGCTCGCGTCGAAAGCCACCGGGTTCCCCATAGCGAAGATGGCGGCGAAACTCGCCGTCGGCTATACGCTCGACGAGATCCCGAACGACATAACGAAAAAAACGCCGGCCTGTTTCGAGCCGACGATCGACTACTGCGTGGTGAAAATGCCGCGATTCACGTTCGAGAAGTTCGCGGGCGCGGACCCGACGCTGACGACGGCCATGAAATCGGTCGGCGAGGCGATGTCCATCGGCCGCACGTTCAAGGAGGCGCTCCAGAAGGGCCTGCGCTCCATGGAAATCGGCCTGAGCGGTTTCAACGACCCGAAAAAACCCGCCGAATCCGAAAAACAACTCTTCGAAAAGTTGAGAATTCCGAACGCGGAGCGTATTATTTACCTTAAGCAGGCGATATGCTCCGGGATGACGCTCGATGAAATTTTCGCAATTTCCGCTATTGACCGTTGGTTCCTTTATAATCTTAAGGAAATTATTGATTTTGAAAGCAGTCTGAAGACCGTGGCGAAGAAGGGCCTGAAGGCGTTCACGCCCGACTTGCTGCGCGCGGCGAAGGAATACGGATTCTCGGACAGGCAGTTGAGCGTTCTGTTCGGAACAGATGAATTCGCCTTCAGGAAGTTCAGGAAAAAAAGCGGCGTTAAGCCGGTTTACAAACTGGTGGACACTTGCGGCGCCGAATTCGAAGCATTTACGCCTTACTACTATTCTACATACGAGGCAGAAGATGAGAGCCGAAGATAGGCCGGACAAACCCAAGGAATCCTGCGGAGTTTTCGCAGTTTACGGACCAGACGAAGACGTTTCAAGACTGACATATTTCGGGCTATACGCCCTGCAGCACCGGGGACAGGAAAGCGCCGGCATAGCCACGACTTTCGGCGACGCCATAACATGTTATAAAGACATGGGCCTCGTGAATCTCGTTTTCACGGAAAAGATTCTCCGGTTGCTCAAAGGCAATGTGGCGCTCGGCCACATCCGCTACTCGACAACCGGCTCCAGCGTCGAAGCGAACGCGCAGCCGATCGTCGCCGAGGGCTTCCGCCATGTCGCCGTCGCCCACAACGGAAACCTCGTCAACACCAACAAGCTGCGCTGCGACATGGAAGAGAACGGGCACGTCTTCAAATCCACTTCTGACACCGAAGTGATCGCCGAGATGATCGCCCAGTCCACCGCGCCGACGCTTGAGGAAGCCGTCAAGGAAACGCTGCCCAAACTCAAGGGAGCTTTCAGCCTCGGCATACTTTCCGAAGGCAAGCTGATCGGCGCGCGCGACCCGCACGGCAACCGCCCGCTCTGCATCGGCAGCCTCGGCGACGGGAAATGGGTTCTCTCATCAGAGACATGCGCGCTCAGCATCATCGGCGCCGAGTTCTACCGCGAGATCGAGGCCGGCGAGATGGCGATTATTTCCGATGGAAAAGTCAGCGCCATGCGTTACGCCGAACCCGCGCGAAAAGCGCTCTGCATCTTCGAGTTCATTTACTTCGCCCGCCCGGACAGCATCATGATGGGCCGCACGCTCAACACCTGCCGCGGCAACATGGGCCGCAGCATCGCGCGCCAGGCCCCGGTCCCCGGCGACATCGTTTTCTGCGTTCCGGACTCCGGCTCGCCAGCCGCCATCGGCTACGCCGCCGAATCTGGAATCCCCTACGACATCGGGTTCGTCAAAAACAGATACGTCGGCCGCACTTTCATTCAGCCCGACCAGTCCATGCGCGAACTCGGCATACGAATGAAGCTCAATCCGCTCGGCGACAACATCAAGGGCAAGCGCGTCATCCTCGTGGACGACTCCATCGTCCGCGGCACAACCAGCAGCAAAATCGTTAAAATGCTATATCAACAGGGCGCTCTCGAGGTCCATGTCCGCGTCAGCTCGCCGCCCATCAAACATCCCTGCTTCTACGGCATCGACATGGCCACCCGCGAGGAGCTTCTCGCTTCCTCAAGAAGCGTCGAGGATATCCGCAAGTTCATCGGCTGCGACTCGCTCGAGTACCTCGACATCGAACGCCTGTTCGAAGCAACCGGCCTCGACAGGTCGAATTTCTGCGCCGCATGCTTCAACGCCGACTATCCCGTGCCGATTCCGCAACAACTCCCGCTCGACAAGCTTCTCTTCGAGCAAAACGGCAGGAAAAACGGTAAAAAATAATCTCGCTTTTTTTGTACAATCACGCGCCGCGACACGCTGCTTAGTTCATTTCCTTAACATGAATTAATCGCTCTATATGCAAGCATCTACTTTCCGATATTATTCCGAGTAAATATTCATTGTAAAATAATTTACAAATACTATACTTTACTGTATCTTTGTTTTGATGGGCTTTTTGATGCTGTCAAAAGGGACAAACTGGAACCAAATTATGAATGAAAACGGGTTTCTTTCTTTTCTCGTCTCAAAGCAGAAACTGACCCCTCCGAACGTACGCGAAATTATCTCCGGCGAAGCAGGGAAAAGCGCGGAAACAAACGACGCTGATTTAGATGCGTTTCGAAAGAAGATAGTCGGCTCCGGGATAATGAGCGAGGACGAACTTCTGATCGAACTGAGCGAGTACAAAACAAAATGTTTGAATGAAAACGTTGAGGAAATATCGCCGCTTGACATAATCCTCGTCTATGAGAATGAAGAATTCGGGAAATTGATTGAAGGAATCCTGTCGTCCGTCGGCCATACGATAACCGTCTGCCGCGACGCCGTGGAGGCGGGCGGCCTTCTCGAACGCGTTCCGTGCGATGTAATCATAGCCGACCTTCATCTGAATGCGATAGACGGGGTCGAGCTTGCCTCCATGTTGCTCGAGAACAATAAACGCCTGTACGCTGCGGCGCTGGCCGACGATGCCGGCTCCTACAATCTGCCGGCGAAATTGTATGTCGAGCCGCGTTTCGCTTTTATTTCAAAAAAGGAATCCGAACGCGAGCTGAGTTCGTTTATCGAGAAAGTTTCGGCGCGTAAAACGGGCCGCGCGAGCATCGCGGCGGCGTCTCAGGCTCCAGTGTCCGAGGCGGCGCCTCCCGTCGACGGAAAAATTGCATTGTGGTTACAGGCGACCGAGATCAAATACACAAGCGACGGAGTCACCATTTTCATCGATCCGGCAAGAATACCGAGGGCGGCCGACCGCACGAACATCGGTAAATTCGACAGGGACTTATACAACTCCTTTTTTGAGGAGCTGAAGAAGAAATTGAGCCGGATGCGAATCGAGCAACTTGACGTCAGAAATCTCGAAGTCGCCTTCTGGTATCCTTGGAACGTTCCCATCCGCATAGCGCCCGCGCAGGAACCCGCGAGAGACGCGAAGGCGAGCGTCCGCCTTTCGCCCGACGGACGCTCTGTAACCGCGGATTACACTCCGCCGACAGGGAAAGGCTATCACATCCGCAAAGACGTTCTGGAAAGAAGAATACACGATGCGGCGACGGAATTCTTTTTCTCACGGGAAGCGTTCGACCGTCTCTTTTTAGCGAGCGCCCCGCTTGTCAACGTGCCTGTCGCCGAACAGCGCGACGGAAATTTCGAGATCCGGATATCTCAGGACGAAACTGAAGCGACTCTTATTCTCAGAAAATCGTACGGCGGCAATCCGATCACGGCGGAGACGATTCTGGGCGCGGTGGCTAAAATCGGCGTGAAGGAAAATCTGAATGCGGACCGAATCAGGGAAATGTGTTACACCGGCGTATGGGATAAAGAGATTGTCATCGCTCGCGGGAAGCCGCCGGCCAACGGCGAAAACGGCAAAATAAGATTCATATACAAGGAAAAAAGCGCCGCGGCGCAAACCGCGCCGACCGGATTCGACCACAGAGTCGTGAAGAAGATGGACAATGTGTCGAAGGGCGAATCGCTGCTTTCCGCGCTTCCTCCGACTCCGGGCGTAGCCGGCGTAAACGTGCGCGGCAAAGCGATACCGGCGAAAGCCGGAAAACCCGTGAGATTCGCGAAGACGAAAAGCTCCTCCGATTCCGATGTTATTGTCGGCGATAATGTTGAGCTCGTGATGGACAATACGTTTCTTATATCTCAGATAGACGGAATGGTTCAAGTCGACGGCCGCAAAATCAGCGTTGTTCCCGTTTATGAAATCAAAGGAAACGTGGATTACTCAGTAGGGAATCTGAACATAAAAGGCGCCGCTGTAATTCATGGGAGCGTTCTGAGCAAGTTCGAGGTTCACGCAACGGGAGACATCCACGTGCTCGGCTCCATAGAAGACGCGATAGTGAGCAGCGACGGCTCGATCTACGTCGAGCAGGGCATATACGGCCATGAAAAAGCGATAGTGTGCGCGGCGAATGCCGTTGAGGCTCGCTGCATCGAGCAGGCAAATGTTTTTTGCCGCGGAACAGTTTTCGCGCATTCCAATATTTCGCATTCTCTCGTTGTCGCTTTCGACAGAATCGTTGTCGCTCCCGGAAAAGGTTTCGTCGTCGGCGGAACGCTTAAGGCCGGCGTCATGGCGTCGACGCCCAGACTCGGCGGCCCGTCTCACACGATCACTTCCATCGAAGTCGGCTCCACAATCTGCCTCGAAGAGGAAATGGAAAAGCTTCGGGAATACATGCTGAAAAAAATCTCCATCACTGAATCGCAAAACAGGCGCGCGACGACCGGCCAACAGGAACCGGCTCAGAAATCCGCCGCACAATCCGAAGACGCCGCCGCTGAAGAACTCAAGGCTAAATACGGCGGCATTCGCGTGAAACCTTACGACCGCTATTTTCTCGACTGGCTCGAATCCTACTCTAACAAATTCAAGCTCAGAAAACATATCTACAAACCCGGCGAGCACCAAACTCTCAACAAGGTTATCTCGGAAAATCAGACTTATCCCGGCGTTAACATCCGCATCAGGGGCCTTAACTTCAACATCGCCAACGAGATCACCGGAAAAAGGGTGTTCAGCCTCTCAGGAGACAGAATTTCCGAAAGCGTCTGATTTTTGCCTCCCGAATGTCCGCGCTATCTATATGCGGTTTTCGTTTTTCATTGACATACATCTCCCCCCTGTTAGTATTTGGATTGCATGACTGATAGCGAAAACAGACACAACGTTGAAATCGAGCTCGATGCGCTCCCGCGCGTGACGAAACCCGCCCGATACACCGGCGGCGAATGGAACCAGGTCAAACATGACTGGGACTCCGCCGGCGTCCGCTTCGCGCTCTGCTTCCCCGAAATCTATGAGATAGGGATGTCCAACCTCGGCTTCCTTCTTCTCTATCACCTTATTAACGAAATTCCGGACACGCTCTGCGAGCGCTGTTTCGCGCCGTGGCCCGATTTTGAACGCGAGCTTTCCGAACGCGGACTGCCGCTCTGCTCTCTCGAAAACCGGATGCCGCTCGCCGACTTCGACGTCGTCGGCTTCTCGCTCTCCTATGAGATGACTTATACGAACGTCCTGACAATGCTCAAGCTCGGCGGCATTCCTTTCCGCGCGGCGGACCGCGCTGCCGACTGGCCGCTCGTCATCGCAGGCGGCGGCTCCGCCTGCAACCC
>JBAYJY010000092.1:0-17804 GCA_041664945.1 bacterium
ATAACCGGATAATCACGCTTGACGTGGGGAAAACGGTCACAGAAAAACCGCAATACATCCCGATTGATGACACGCTACATGACGTTTTGAAGGGACTCCGAAGCAACCCGAACCGCGACAAATGGGTTTTCCCGTACAAGTATAAGCGTGGGCATCTTACTGACGTGCGGCAGGTATTTCACAAAGCTTTGAAACGATCGGGAATTGCTGAGGAACGACGCCGTGCGGGGAGGCCGCCCCTGCGGTTCCACGACCTCAGGCATACGGCGGCGAGTCTAATGTTGATGAGCGGCGAACCACTTGAAGCGGTTCAAGCCTTGCTTCGACACCGGAATATTACGACAACACAACGGTACGCGCATCTTAGTCCGGCTTACATGCAAAAAAGCGTTTCAAAACTGGACGAAATGCTCACAAGTAGCACCAAAAGTAGCACTGTCGCTAAAGTGATCCCATTGAGATCAAAGGATAACACTTGAAAAATGCCACATAACATGCAATATTTTAATAAGACGCTGCGGTAGCATAGCTGGTTAATGCGCTTGACTGTGGATCAAGAGATCAATGGTTCAAATCCATTTCGCAGCAATTCTTTTCGGGTAACGGGTGAAGGCGGTCGGGAGACGGGAAAAGAAAAGCATAAAACGAAGAACAACTTTCGAATAATGATATTCCCCTGAACGGAGCGAGATAATGGGCGAAGATACACCAATCGCGAGAATACCACGCGGCTTCCGCGATATCCCGGCGGGAGAAGTTCTCATGCGGGACGCCATGATCGCGACTATCAAGCGCGTTTACCAGAGCTACGGTTTCACGCCTCTCGAAACGCCTCACGTCGAGTATCTCGACATTCTCGGCAAATATCTGCCCGAAAGCGACCAGCCGGACCAAGGCGTGTTCGCTTTCCGCGACGACTCCGAAAACTGGGTCGCGCTTCGCTACGATCTCACGGCGCCGCTCGCCCGCTATGTCGCCGAAAACGAAAAAACTATTCCATTCCCATACCGCCGCTATCAGGTCGGCCCCGTGTTCCGCGTCGAAAGCCCCGGCCCCGGCCGGTTCCGCGAATTCTATCAGTTTGACTTCGACACCGTTGGCGCCGAATCAGTCGCCGCCGACGCCGAAGCCTGCATGATTCTCGCCGACACGTTCGAGGCGCTCGGCATCGCGCGCGACAAGTATGTCGTCTGCGCGAACAACCGCAAAGTTCTCAACGGCGTTCTCGAAGTGGCGGGGATTAGATCGACAGGGATGACTCCAGAAAACAAGGAAGAAAAACTGGGTAAGGCTATTGCGGTTAGTTCGCAACCCACTTTAAATGAAGTTGCGTTGGAAACAGGTTATACCGCGATGACCGTCCTTCGCGCGATTGATAAGCTGGACCGGCTCGGGATCGACGGCGTCACCGAACTTCTCGGCAAAGGCCGCAAGGACGAATCCGGCGAGTTCACGAAGGGCGCCGATCTGAACGAAAGCCAGATCGCGCAAATTCAAGCATTTCTCAGCATCCCGGCGGGCGGCTATAAAGCAGTGTGCGATGCGATGGCTGAGCTTGTGAAAGACTCGGCCGAGGGCATTGAGGGCGTCGGGGAACTGAGGCTGATCGGCAACCTGCTCGAAGCGGGCGGCTACGGCGACGGGCGCGTGATTTTCGATCCGACGATCGTGCGCGGGCTGGCTTACTACACCGGCCCGGTGGTCGAGGCTCGCCTGACGTTCGAAGTGGTGGACGAGGATAACAAGCCGCGCCAGTTCGGCTCGGTCGCGGGCGGCGGACGCTACGACACGCTCGTGGAGCGGTTCCTTCAGCGGAAGGTTCCGGCGACTGGCGCCTCGATCGGCGTGGACCGGCTTTTGGCGGCTCTGTCGCACCTGAAGCTGCTCGAAAGCGCGCAGTTGCAGCCGCCGGTTCTCATTACGACAATGGACAAGAATTATTTGAAGGAATATCAGGAGATGACGGTCGAGCTGCGGCGCGTTGGCATCCCGGCGGAGATGTACATGGGCGGCGGCGGAATCCGCAGGCAGGTGAAGTATGCCGACCAGCGCAATATTCCGGTGGCGGTGATCTGCGGCGGCGACGAGTTCTCGAAGGGCGAGGTCTCTGTAAAGGATCTGCTGCTTGGCCGCGAGCTTGCGGCAGGGATCAAGGACCGCGACGCATGGCGGGTTGACCGCCCGCAGCAGATGACGGTTCCACGCGCGGAGTTGCTGGCGACGGTTAAAAAGATGCTGGGGAAAGAATAACAGTAGACGGTAGACAGCAGATAGTAGACAGGGAAAGACAAAGGAAAACGGTAGCTGGCAGTTGGAAAGATGAAAACAAAAGATTAAAAACCTTTAATCACAACCCCCCCCCGACCCCCTTTTATAAGGGGGAGTCAATATTAATGCATTCAAGGCGACTAATTAATCCGATGGGCTTGTCACTTAATGATAACGTTTGCTTCTCAACACATCCTCTGTCTCACAATATGCCTGCCGTCAAATAATACATAGCTGAAATACACTTTCTTTGCCGATTTAATCAGTTGCTAATGCTCGATATTAATTGCGAATTGAAATGCTTTAAAACTCCCCCTTATAAAAGGGGGTTGGGGGTTGTAGCATTCCAGCTTCTTCCCGCGCCGCGAAGACGCATCTATTTCACGATACGAGGATTGTGCTATAATTGGTGATCTGAAGGAACCGGAAGGCTGAAATGATTGCAGGCGCGATAAGGAAAAGGCTCAAAACGGCGCTGATGGCTGCGTCAGCGGTTTTGATCTGCGCGGGTTGCGGCGGCGGCGGCGGCGGGACAACGGCGACGCCTACTGAAGCGGGAGTCGGCTCCTATATGCTGGTTGCGCCGGTGTCGCGCGAGATCGGCGTTGCGCCCGTGACGCTCGTCTGCGGCGGCGCGACGCTCGAAGCTTCGCTCCCGGCGACGACTACAGTAACTATCACCGAGCGGTTCTACACCTCCGGCCGGCCGGGAGGCGTCGCCGGCAAAATCTACGACATCAAGCCGGACGGCCTCGCGTTCAAGCCGGGAACCCGGCTCTGCATTTCATACGCAGAAGCCGAAGCCGAGGGCTACCTGACGGGCGAATTGACGCTTGTCACCGGTGAGCGGCTCGATCAGGAACTTGCTTCAACGCTGGACGGCTCGCGCGGCAGCATCTGCGCCACGCTTCAGCACTCAAGCCCGTACGGCATGGCTCGCGTTATGAGCCTTCGCACGCCGGATTACACATTTTTCGGCGGCTCGAACACGAAAACGCTCTACCCTATAAAGGTCACTTCCGCCTCCGAGATCGACGACGAGGTCGGCCCGGTTTCAGTCACTAAGATTCTCGTCAGATGCACGCCGCAGCAATGCCTCGAAAGCGGCGAGAGGACGTTCAAAGTTGCCCAGAGCGGAACGCATGCCGGCGAGTTGTACATCCGGGACGAGGGCGCCTACCCGATGTGGCAGGACATGGAAAACCTGAAATGGATGCCCTTCAAAAATGAACAGGGGGCGATTCTGGCCGGCATTCCATACCTGCTCGCCTCTGAATACATGGCCCTTTACGCCGGCGGCAGTCCGATCGCCGGATATGCCGCGCAATTAGACCCGGCGGACAACCGCATCCAGCGCTTCTTCTATTACGAAAATCAGACCGCTCCATATCTCTATATCGAGATCATCCGCGAGGACTCCACCGCGCCGAGCGTTATTCGGGCGCAGGTCAACCACCGTAACAGCCCGATTTTTAACTACGTCATCAACCGAACGACGGCGGCGATCACCAAATCCTGGATTTCGCCGGTCGACGGCCCGCAATCCGTGATGGTGTCGCCGGGCGACGCCGCTTACGCCGATATCAATCTGGAATTACTTTACAATATTTACACTCTTATCGGGATGGACGACACGCCGGACTATAAGGCCGGCAACGCCTGGGATGCTTACGCGCGATACACTCCGAATCAGGAACTCTTCGCCGTCAACGTCATGAACCTGCTCAAAGGTTTCGGCTGGAACAATATCAATCAGATTGAAATCTATTATCGCGACAGACTGAAAGCGATGCAGGATCCGGCGAGGTGAGCGCCTCTCAGGCGGCAATATAATCCCGGATTAGCTGATTGACCCGGCGGATTCGGGCAACGGGAATGCAAAACAATTAAGAAATAAGGATGTCTTTGTTTGACTTTCTTAAAAATTACGTATAATATTAATATAGAAAATCCGTGGAGGTGAAGGTATGAGAACCGAATGGCGTCCCGCCCCGAAACCCCGCCCGAAGGGCAAATAATTTAGTTTAGAGGTAGAATACTGCTGAAAACCAAGCCCTCCCGTTTTTGCGGGAGCGGCTTTTTATTTGTGTGAAAATACATTTCCGTTGCAAAAAAATAGAACCCTGATTTGTTGTTTTGTTGGCAAACCCGGATTTATTCGGCGACCGGCGTGTTCGGCGGATCATCCGTGGCGCGCTTCATCTCGCGGCGGAGCATGTTGCCGAATGATGGCACGACAGCGAACTTGAAGCCGCAGTAGGGCGGAATCTCGCCGCCCATGAAATAGAGATCGGCTTCGGGATAAGCGCGGCAAAAGTCGGGCCGTCCCTCGTAGTCCGCGCAGTAGCCTTCCTTTGAAAGGCAATTGCAATCGAACTTCATCAGGCCGGTGAGAGTGTTTCCGTTGTGAATGAATCGCTTGTATTCGGGCAATTCCGCGGCGAGCCGCGCGAACTCCGCTTTCGACCTGATCCAGTGGCTCTTGCGGGAGAGATTCAGTCCTCTGCAGCAGACGCCGCACTGGAGGCAGAAGCCTTCGACTATCACTTCTTTACGGCTGGCGCGGAGCCACAGCCATCTGAGCAGCCCGAAAAACGTGAAACGGGGTATCAGATTTCTGTTCTTGCCGCCGCTTTCGCTCATCCGCAAAGATCCGTCATCAGGTCATAGAACATCTTCACGCCGAAATCGAGGCCGTCGATCGGAACGCGCTCGTCGACGCTGTGAATCGT
Source organism: bacterium (assembly GCA_041664945.1). Classification (GTDB taxonomy): domain Bacteria; phylum UBP15; class UBA6099; order UBA6099; family UBA6099; genus JBAYJY01. The sequence goes on from JBAYJY010000092.1 coordinate 5,001, forward strand.
GGGCAGATACTTGTCCGGCGGAACGCTCGATTTGAACGGAATGAATCCGTATGCGGTGACGCCCTTTTTGCGGAAAAACCGGGAGTCTGTCGCGCCGGTCATGAGGAACGGGATAACGACGCCTGTCGGGTCGTGCTTCGCGACGACGCGCTCGATAGCTCGGTAAAGCTCGGTGTCCATCGGGCTTTCCGTCGGGTCCGGAACCTCTTCGAGCAGCAGCGAAATATCCTCGACATTTACTTTGCTCTTTAGCAAATTTCTGAATTCCACCGCGGTCTGGCCGGGCAATATCCGGCAGTCGATGATCGCCTCGCATTTTTCCGGAATCACGTTTTCCTTGCTGCCGCCTTTCACGATCGTCGGCGACACCGTGTCCCGCATCATTGCGGAAATTGTTTCCGCGACATCCTTGTTGGCGGAGCCGATCGCTCCGAGTATTGTTTTGGTAAGCAGCGGGTTGAAAATCTGTTTCAGAGCAAATCCCTTCGGGAAAGGCAGGACTTTCGTAGCAAGTTCGTTGAGGATGGTCTTAACGATTTCAGTTTGCCGCGCCGGCATCGGCTCTGCGAGCTTCTGAAGCGCTTTCGCCATCTGAACGACCGAGTTGTCCGCGCGCGGAACAGCGCCGTGGCCGGACTCGCCTTTAGTCGTCACCTTGAACCAGCACACGCCCTTCTCGGCAGGCTGGCAAAAGTACATATTCTTGCCTTCGAGCGGAATAGCGTAGCCGCCGCCTTCGTTTATCTCGAACTCGCAGTCTATCTTGTCGAAATGGTTTTTCACCATGTAGGCCATTCCGTAAGTGCCGGACATCTCCTCGTCGGCGACGCAAAGCAGAATCACATCGCGCTTAAGAGGAATCTTGCGCCGCTTGAGTTCCATGAAAACCGTCATTTGCATTGCGACGGTGAACTTCATGTCGAGCGAGCCGCGCCCGTATATGAATCCGTCTTTCACTTCGCCGCCGAACGGGTCCACCGACCAGAATTCCTTGGCCGCCGGCACAACATCAAGATGCCCCGCGATCGTCACAGGCCGCTTGCTGCCGTCGCCTTTTATGCGGCAAACAAGGTTCCCGCGCGTCGGCGCCGACTCGAATATTTCACACTCAAGCCCCTCGGCCTCCAACTGCTCTTTTATGTAGTTGCACGCCACGATTTCGTTCCCCGGAGGGTTCGTCGTGTCTATCTGTATCAGCTTTATCAGGTGCCTCTGCAGTTCCTCGGACAGCCTCTTCGCATCGCTTTCTGTCAACATCTTTTCGCCTCCGCCCCTTGTTATGCATCGCCGCTGGATGCCGATCATTCCCCCGATTATAACCAAAACCGGCGCTTAGTCACACCCCTTCACAAGGTTTACATAATATCGCCTTTTTCGCTATGCCTAAAATTTTTCAAACCCGATTAACCTCATAAATTGCCAACGTAGCGGCTGGCATATAGAATAATCTGTCATGGAAACGCAGGCTCCGCTCAACATTGTTTACGTCAACCCGGAGATTCCACAGAACACCGGCAGCACGGCCCGGCTCTGCGCAGCCGCCGGCTTGCCGCTCCATCTCGTCGGACGCCTCGGTTTTCGCATCGACGACCGCGCGGTCAAACGCGCCGGGCTCGATTACTGGGAACACGTCACCGTTCACAGGCACAAAGACTTCAATGCGCTTAAAGAATATGCGCCCGGCGCACGCTTTCTGCTCTTCTCCAAAACCGCCTCGACGCTCTACTCTGACGCTGAATATATGCCCGGCGACTACCTTGTCTTCGGCGCCGAAACGAAAGGCCTCCCGCCGGATATCATGGAAACCTATAAAGAACGCTGCTACAGAATCCCGATACTCCCGCAGGTTCGCAGCCTCAACCTCGCCACTTCCACCGGCATCGTCGTCTTCGAAGCGCTCCGCCAACTCGGCTTTCCTCACATGATGAAATAAAAAGATATAGGAAATTGAGGAAAAACCTTTTGAAAAAGGTTTTTCCTCAAACTCCTTTTCTAAAACTTTTCAGTTTCGGGTCTCAGTGATTGATTTCGAGAAATATTAAAGCGATTCATAGCAAAGCTATTTATCGTAACGTTGGGTTATAACAAAATTATCATTCGATAATCTTTGCTTTTGCCCAAAGAATTTTTGGAGTATCAATCAGCCATGAAAGAGATCGGAGTTTCGAAAGTAAATTCCTGAGGCCAGTCACTAAAGTTTTTTGGAAAGGATGAAAACCTTTTTCTCAAAAAAGGTTTTCATTCATTTGATTCCCTCTTTCTTTTTCTTTCTTCTTTTCTTTATCCGTCATCTTTTTCGGCGGCGCCGCCGGCGCGGTCGATAGATTCGAGCATGATATCGAGACGTGATTTAGCCTGCGAGCCGAACGCTTTCTGGATATCTTCGGGCGAATAAGCGGCTGATAGGAACGTTGCGACATCGACCGATGAGTTCCAGCATTCGGCCAGCTTACGGCATGGAAGCGAGTCGATACCGGAGCGGCGGCAGTGCTTAAACGGAACGGGCCCGCCGAGTTGCGGGCACCGCCAGTGATTCAAACCGTCATGAACTTCAATCGATTCAGGCATTAAAACCCTCTTTTTCGACGAACATGGCGCCGGTGACAGCGCGCAGGATTAAAAGATTTTTACTGTTTTAAATTGAGTTTTCCAAGTCCCCAACTATCGTTTTTTCTTTTGCTTTTCCTGTCTGCTATCTACCTTCTGCCATCTACTATCTTTTCAATATGCGGCCCGGTTGCGCGCCGGCAACCATTTCGCCGGCTTTTACCGTGTGGACGCCGTTGATGAACACATGTTCGATGCCGGCCGGTTTGCCGGACGGGTTGGCGAACGAGCAGTTCGGATCGATCGTTTCAGGATCGAACACGAGAACGTCGGCGAAATTGCCGGTTTTGAGAGTCCCGCGGTTTTTCAGCTTGAAATGCTCCGCGGGCAGCCCGGAGATCTTGCGGATCGCCAACTCCATCGGGAGCATCTTTTTGTCGCGCACATATCGGCTGAGGAACTTCGGATAGCAGCCGTAGAACAAATACGACGGCCTCCCGAATCCGAGCAGTATCGTATCGGTGCTGATCGCGACATGCGGGTGCTTCATCGCGGCGTACATGGACCGCTCGGTGAAGTTGTCCTCCGGCTCGCCCATCGATTCGAACACCAGCACGCGCCCGTTTTCCTCTATCAGCAAGTCGCAGACAGTGTCGAACGGATGTTTGCCCTGCTGCCTCGCGATCACCGGCAGATTCATGCCTTCGAGCGGTTTGTTCTTCTCGGAAATTACAGACATTATCCGCACGCACTCCCAACCCATGATCTTGAACAGATTCAGCGACCATGTATTCTTGCCGGTGTGCGGCCAGATCAGTTTGCCGTTCAGGATGTCATGCAGAATTTCTTTTCTGATGTTCGGATCGGAGATGCGCGCAAGAATATCTTCCTTGCCGCCTTCAAGCGCCCATGGCGGGAAGAACGCGAGCATGTGCGTGAACCCGGTGGTCGTCGGCATGGCGTCCATTCCCACATTGAGTCCCTGCTCGCGCAACTTGTCGAGTTTCTTCAACTGCTTGCCGACCTCTCCGTCGAGCGGGATCGGCGGATTCCAATATTTCGACATCTTGATAAGCCCGCGCATCAGCTTGCGCACCGGCCGCCCGATCCGGCCCATGTCAGGAACCCAGAACATGTGCGAGATCTGCGTGCGAATCTCGTTCGTTCGGGCGATCTCTATGATCTCGTCGACCGCTTGCGGAAGCGTGTTCATATAGCTTCGCAGATGGCTCGTAAAAATGCCGTCGTATTTCGACAACACTTTGCCGAGCGCGACGAGCTCGCTGGTTTCGCTCTGCGAGCCAGGCACGTACTGAAGGCCGGTGGACAAGCCGACAGCGCCCGCCTCCATGCACTCTTCAAGTTGTTTCGCCATCGTCTTCACTTCGTCGCCGGTGGCGTGTCTCGCGTCCAGTCCCATTGCGTCGATGCGGATCAACCCGTGCGGGGCCAGCAGCGCCGCGTTGAGAAGCATCCCGCTTTTTTCCGCGTGGCTCATGAAACCGGCTGTGTCTTTCCAACTCACTGCGGCGTCGAAATCCGCGCCGGTGAACATCTCGACATATTCCTTGAGATTCTTTTTATGATTGTCTCCGAGCGGCGCGAGAGACATCCCGCAGTTGCCGCCGACGAACGTCGTGATCCCTTGCCTGACGAGCGGTTCGAGAATTTTCTTATGGTCGTCCCGGATGAACGTCATGTCCGCGTGCGAGTGCGGATCGACAATCCCGGGGCAGACGATCTTCCCAGCCGCGTCAATCTTCACGCAGTCGCCCGCATTAATGCCCGGCTCGATCGCCTCGATCTTGTCGTCTGTTATGGCGATGTCCGCCTTGAATCCCGGCGCTCCAGTCCCGTCGTAAACCGTTCCATTCACAATCAGCATGTCAGGCATCGTTGTTTTCTCCTCCCGCCGCCATTTCGCGGTATCCCATACTTTTCAATATTATCCATATAAAGAGTGCGGTTGTGTTGGTTTTTTGAAATTAATAGAATGAAAGTCGTCCCATCCCCTGACAAGCGGAGCGCTCGTTTCGCGGCGAATGCGCTGTTAAAGACGGGAAGAACCCCCTGACATTACTGTCGGAGATCGGGAAGCCAACGCGGACAATATGTCGCGGACGGCGTTTCCGGTTGGGGCAGACGGGCGGAAGTTGTTGACAGTCATTGATTCGTGGTATTATAAGAGTCGGAATCAAAATAATTTCAGAGAGACGATACAAATAATGTTTTAGTCATTCGGATTAAGTGAAGCTAATTGGAGGATGTTCAAGGAATGAAGTATCGCATTTATATTGATGAAGTCGGCAATCCCGATCTCGAAAGCTCGGACAACCCGAACCACCGGTTTTTAAGCTTGACCGGTATTATCATGGAACTCGGAAATGTTGATGCGGTCATTCATCCACAAATGGAGTCGTTGAAAGCAAAGTTCTTCCGGTCCCATCCTGATGAACCGGTGATCTTCCATCGCAAAGAGATGCTCAACGCGAAGCCTCCGTTTGAAAAGCTTAAGGACGAAAGCGTTCGGGAAAGTTTCGACAATGAATTGCTCGGCCTTCTGGCGGCTTGGGATTACACAGCCATATCGGTTTGTATAGACAAGCAAAGCCATAAAGACACATATACAACTTGGAGATATGATCCCTACCACTATTGTCTTGCCGTTTTGCTTGAGAGGTTCGTGTTCTTTCTTGATGACCGGGATTCAACAGGCGATGTCATGGCCGAATCGCGTGGAGGCAAAGAAGATATGCGGCTTAAAAAAGCATATACGAAACTCTGGGAGCAGGGAACGGAATATGTTGAATCAAAAAGGTTTCAACGTTTACTCACAAGTAGGCAGTTGAAGGTCAAAGTTAAGGCAAACAACATCACCGGTCTTCAAATCGCCGATTTGATCGCGCACCCGAGTAGAAATGAGATATTGAGAGAACACGGCTTATTGGAAAAAGACATTGCGCCGTTTGCGAGTAAAGTGATTAAAATACTTGAGTTCAAATACTACCAGCGAGATGGAAAAATATACGGAAAGAAGATGTTGTAGCCTAAAAAGAAAAAGCCCTTTCGGGCTCGATGGCTCTCGCCATCCACCTCCGGATAACCGGATTACTTTAAGTGTATCACGATAATGAAACGCCGGTCAAGGGGAGTATAAAACAAAAGTTAGGAATTCGAGAAAACCATGCTTGATTTCAGTCAAGCATGCGCGCCTTTTTCAACGGGCTGAAGTCCGTTGGCAACGCGCGATTTAACGCTTTGGCGGTAAAAGCAAAAGTTGTTGACACGTGTTGATTCGTGGTATGATAAGCTTATGAAATAAATTTTAGGAGCTTTTTTAATGGCGATACCTGATTTTCAAAGCATCATGTTTCCGTTAATGGAATATGCCGCCGACAAGAAAGAACACACTATGAAAGAAGCAGTGGAAGAACTTTCTATTCTGTTTGATTTAACAGAAGACGAAAAAAAGGCTTTGCTGCCGAGCCGCAGGGCATTTCTTTTTTCAAATAGGGCGGCTTGGGCAAAATTCCATCTTGCAGGAGCAGGACTTCTGGAATCTCCGGAACGAGGGGTTTTCAGGATTACTGAACGAGGGTTAAACGCGCTCAATGAAAAACCATCCAAAATTAACATCAAGTACTTGTCTAAGTTTCCAGAATACAAAGAATTCAAGGCAAAGAAAAACGAAACGGAAACCGTTTTGGGAAAAAGCGAGAAAATTAATTCCGAGACAACTCCTGAAGAACAACTTGAAGAAAGTTATCAATCAATCAGACAATCTTTGGCTCAAGAATTGATTTCAACTATAAAAAAATGTTCCCCAAGTTTTTTCGAGAGAACAGTAGTTGATCTGTTATTAAAGATGGGTTATGGAGGGTCAAGGATAGAAGCTGGAAAAGCTGTGGGAAAGAGTGGCGATGAGGGTATTGATGGCATTATTGATCAGGACAGGCTTGGATTAGACAGCATTTATATTCAAGCAAAGAGATGGGAGGGTACAGTTGGGAGTCCTGAAATTATGAAGTTTGCCGGGGCAATTCAAAGAAAAAAAGCCAAGAAAGGTGTCTTCATAACGACTGGTAGATATTCAAAAGATGCCTATGATTATGTTAATGATATTTCCAGCAAAATTGTTCTGATAGACGGAGAAAGATTGGCTCAACTCATGATTGATTTCAATATTGGAGTTTCAATTCAAACTTTATATGAGATAAAGAAGTTAGATACAGATTATTTTCTTGATGAATGAGTTTACAAAAGCGCCTTTTTTAGCATTTTCAACGTCAAAAAACGATCATGTCCCGCTCAAACGGAAACTTTTTTGCGATTATCCGGTGAATGTTGCCGCTTGCATAGAGAAACAGCGCGAAAATTTATTTATTTTTCGCCGCCTAAATTGACTTCGCCCGGACCGGTGATATAATGTGGAAAAACCGGGAGTGAATGGTTATCAAAGTCTCGGCATGTGATGATCCCCGCGAGGGGATTCTTTCTTTACAAGCGTTTCGTTTATCCAAAACAACAGCAGACAGGGCCGAGTTACCCCAAAATTCAGGAGGTTATTATGAAATTTTTCATCGACACAGCTAATATCGCTCAAATTAAGGAGATCAATGATCTCGGACTTCTCGACGGCGTCACAACAAATCCGACGCTGATTGCGAAGGAAAAGAAGGCGTTCCGGCCGACTGTCGAAGAGATTTGCTCGGTCGTCAAAGGGCCGGTTAGCGCGGAGGTTATCGCGCTCGACACGGAAGGGATGCTGAAGGAAGCGCACGAGGTGGTCTCGTGGGCGAAAAATATCGCTGTGAAGATTCCGATGACGCCGGCCGGGATGAAGGCGACGAAAATTCTCGCGTCCGAGGGCATCGCGGTGAACGTCACGCTGGTGTTCTCGCTGCCGCAGGCGCTGATCGCCGCGAAAGCGGGCGCGAAATACATCAGCCCGTTCATCGGACGCCTCGACGACATCGGCCAGAACGGCATGACGCTTGTCGAGGACACCGTCGAAATGATTCACGAGTACGGCTTCGATTCAGAGGTCATAGCCGCCAGCATCCGCGGGTTGCCGCATGTTATCGAATCGATCCGCTGCGGCGCGCACATCGCCACTGTTCCTTATTCGACACTTATGGCGCTGTTCAAACACCCGCTCACCGACAAGGGCATCGATTCATTCATGAAAGACTGGAATAACGCGGGCCTCGGCTCAATATTGTAAGAACAGTATAGGGCATTGAGCCGCGAGAACACAGGAAAAGCTTTGCTGAAACCATTTAAGGATTTGCTTTGAAGAAACTGTTGATATTCGATCTGGACGGAGTGATCTACCGCGGCGAGGAGCCGATCGCGCGCGCCTCGGAATCGATCGCCGCCCTGCGCGGGCTCGGAATAGACGTCCGGTTTCTGACCAACAACTCGACGCGCAGCCGCGGGTTCTACCGCGACAAGATGCGCCTCATGGACATCCCCTGCGAATCGGAAGACATAATGTCCTCCGCGTATGCGACCCGGATTTACCTCGAAGAACGGAGTCCGGACGGCGCCAGGATTTTTATTGTCGGCGAGCGCGGGATAGCCGACGAGCTCGCAGATCGCTTCACGATCGTCGGCCCGGAAGAGCGCGCGACGGCCGACTATGTGGTTGTCGGCATGGACCGCGAATTCAACTATGAAAAAATGACGCACGCTACGGATGCGCTGATGGCGGGCGCGGAACTGATCGCCACGAACAGGGACGCCACCTATCCGATGCCGAACGGCTACCTGTTGCCCGGCGGAGGCACAATCGTCGCGGCGCTCGCCGAGTTCTGGGGCCGCGACCCGCATATCGCCGGCAAGCCGGACCCGCTCGGCATCCACTATATGATGAAAGCCGCCGGCGCGGCGCGCGGGGAAGTGTTGCTTATCGGCGATAGACCGGCCACGGATATGGTCACCGGCCGCCGCGCGGGCGTCGAAAGCTGCCTCGTCCTCACCGGCGTCACCGCGGCGAACGAGGTTCCCGGACTCGCCGGCGAACTTAAACCTGACTACGTTATCGAAAATCTCAGCGGACTGCTCGCGCTCGGCTGCATTGCCGGCGCGGCGCCTGCGAATACGGCGAAAGAGAATGAAGCGCAAAGGGCAGTATAAATTCAAGCAGAATCCCCGGCAGCGGGGGAGTCTCCCTCTCCGCCGGCCTCTCCATCTCCACCGAAAAAATAAAATCTCAAATATATCAGGAGAACCATCATGACTCGCTACATCTTTGTTACAGGCGGCAACGTTTCCTCGCTCGGCAAGGGCATTACCTCGGCGTCCATCGGGCGCCTGCTCAAGAGCCGCGGCGTCAACGTCTCAGTAATCAAAATCGATCCCTACCTCAATGTGGACGCCGGCACGATGAATCCCTATCAGCACGGCGAGGTCTACGTCACAAACGACGGCGCGGAAACCGATCTCGACCTCGGCCACTACGAAAGGTTCATCGACATCGACCTCTCGAAGCGCAACAACGTCACCACCGGCCAGATTTACGACTCGGTGATCCGCAACGAGCGGGAGGGCAAATACCTCGGCGGCTGCGTGCAGGTCATCCCGCACATAACCAACGAGATAAAGTCCCGCATCCGTCAGGCCGCCCGCGAGAGCAAGGCGGATGTCCTGCTCGTCGAGATCGGCGGCACCGTCGGCGACATCGAGGGCCAGCCCTATCTCGAAGCCATCCGCCAGTACCGCAACGACATCGGCCGCGAAAACGCACTCAACATTCACCTCACTCTCGTCCCGTTCCTCGGCGCCGCGAGCGAACTGAAAACGAAACTCACTCAGCACAGCGTCAAGGAGCTGCGCGGCATCGGAATTCAGCCCGATATCATCGTATGCCGAACAAAATACCCGCTGAAAGACGAGATCAAGGCGAAAATTTCGCTCTTCTGCGACGTGCCGAAGGAATGCGTTATCGCCTGTCCCGACGTCTCCGAAATTTACGAAATCCCGATGAACTTCGAAAACTCGGGAATGGCGGAAATCATAATCAGCCGGCTCGGCCTCGTCACCGATGAGCACGATCTCTCCGAATGGACAAGCATGCTCGAACGGCTCAACAACCCGGTCGGCAAGGTCCGAATCGGCGTCATAGGAAAATACATTCAAATCCGCGACTCCTACCTCAGCATTCTCGAAGCGCTCAAACACGGCGGAATCGGCAACCGGGTCATAATGGACTCGGTCCTGATCGACGCAGGCAAGCTCGAGAAGAGCGGCGGCTGGAAAGCGCTCGAAAAGGTTGATGGAATTCTCGTGCCCGGCGGATTTGGCTATCGCGGCATCGAAGGCAAGATCAGGGCGATCCAGTACGCGCGCGAGAACGATGTCCCCTATCTCGGCATCTGCCTCGGCATGCAGAGCGCGGTGATCGAGTTCGCGCGCAACGTCTGCGGACTCAAGAACGCGAACAGTTCGGAGTTCGACGAGAACTCGCCGCATCCCGTGATCGACCTCATGCTTGACCAGCGCGGCGTCTCCGACATGGGCGGCACAATGCGGCTTGGAAGTTATCCCTGCAACATGGTCGCCAAAAGCATCGCCGCAACGAGCTACAAAAAGAAGTCGATCGACGAGCGGCACCGGCACAGATACGAATTCAACAACAAGTACCGCGCGCAGTTCGCCGCAAAGGGCATGGAGTTCACCGGCCTGTCTCCCGACGGCAACCTCGTCGAGATCGTCGAAAGCCCGAAGAACAAGTATTTCGTCGCCGTGCAGTTCCACCCGGAATTCAAATCGCGCCCGACACGCCCGCACCCGCTCTTCGAGAGTTTCGTCAAGGCCGCTTTCGAGAACTCGAAAAAATAACCGGCCACGCGCGCTTAATGCTATATAAGGAAAACTTTTGAAAAAGTTTTCCTTATAATCCTTTCAAAACTTTTTGGTTTCAGGCCACATTTGTTTACATAGAGATATGGCCAAAGCGATAACAAAACCCGTCACTAAAGCTTTTGGGAAAGAATGAAAACCTTTTTCTCGAAAAAGGTTTTCATTCATTTGCATTAACTTTTTAGCGTGTGAAGTCGCGGTTCGGACCCTGACAAAAGCGGCGCTTGGCCAACCGTCATTTCGGGCGAAGTCGTAAAACCTCCGTTCATCCGCGTCTGAGCGGTCTCATTAGTATCTTTTTTCTCATGGCCTGTCGCCGGCCGGCTCGCCGAAGTTTGACGCAGCGCAATAAGCGACTATTAAGCACAATAGCGCACACAAAATTACACAAAATGACAAGCCTTCAGTCGCGTTAAATATTATTGACATAAAAAACGCTTTGTATACTGGTATAATTGCGATGTTAAAACTATTATACGTAGCCGTATGCGCAAAGCGATAAAATTATTTAACATTGCTGATATTTAGAGAACGCGTGAAATAAAAACGCTTGTTAAACGGTTAAATTTGAAAGGTAGGGAAAGTTGGCACGGGAATTGCATATTAAACAACCGGTTGGTTCTGGAGAGCGGCAACATGGAAAACGGCAAGAAGAGAATACTGGTTGTGGACGATGACAAGTTCGTCAGGGGCGGTTTGATGGAAGTCCTGACGATAAGAGGATACGATGTCGACACGGCCGAGGATGGATACGAAGCGCTGAAACAGGTTGAGGAGGGTGAGTTCGATCTCATTCTGCTGGACCTGATACTGCCGGGGATAAGCGGAGTTGAAACGCTGACCCGGATATTGAGAAGCAAGCCGCTGTCGAATGTGATAGCGATGACGGCCTACAGTGAGCAGGCGGTAGTGGCGAAGGCGATGGCGGAAGGCGCGAAAAGGTGTTTTCTGAAGCCGATGGACCTCGACCTGCTGGAAGACGCGCTGAAAGAAGTGGCGTCGGCCTGAAGGGCGTCGAATCGGGAGGAAGTTCTTAAAAAAGTTGATTATTGTCTGGTAGTCCCGTTGCGGCAGTATGGGTTGGGCATCTAAAGTGGAACTCTGTTCTGTATTCGAGGGAACTGAATGCGGGGGAACAGAGTTTCGGCAGCATTTGGGGCATCATGGTTGGGACCACCAGGCGCTGTCCGGAACGCCCCCTGTCCTCCGGCCTGGCGGGGGGCGTTATTCCGGCAGCTTGATATAAAACAGCCACAACAATCTAATAATTTAAAAAAACGCTTGAAATTGTTTTGAAAGATTATATGATATAGCAGTAACCCCCTGTTGCTTGGGTTTTTGTTTTAACCAAAGGCGGTTTTGAAGATAACCGAAGCCTAAAAAAGCGCCGATATTAGCGCAACAGGGAATTTAAACGGAGCGCATAACGCAAAAAGCGCACTATGAAGTGCGCCTTGACGAAACCACTTATTTCCTCAATTTCCTCTTAGTGTCTTTTACGACACTTGGGCGGTTCCTCGTAGAGCCGCCCCTTTTTATTTATACGCAAATTATACCCCCCGCAAAAAGGCCTTGTATACAAAATCACAAAAAAACCATTTTTCAAAAGCAGCTTTGTGAAATATTTCACAACCGCCCTTTTTGTTGCTGTTGCGCTAATCGCTTTTTCATAGGGGAATCAGCCTTATTATTCGCTCTTTTCCCGTGTGGCGATAAACTACAATTTTTGAGCGACAGGGCTGCCTTTCGACGCTCTTTTGAATATAAATTGTGAATGCTCTTCAAATAGCTATTGACAACTTTTTTTCTCTTGATTTTTCGATTGAGAGAAGGATGCCCCGGTTTGGCCACGGTTTGCCGGAGCGGCAAAACGGGGGCGCTGGTGTAACGATCCAATGACACGTGTGCCGAAAGCGCGACAGATGAAGCCGGAAGCATGCCTGTGTCGGCAATATATGGGGCGCCTAACTCCGTAAGCGACATGTATTGATAATTATGGTTGAGTTTGTCATCCCACCCGCTTGAGCTAACCGGCCGGACAGAACACGACAGCGAGTAGCGGAGGGAAATGATACAGTTCAATAATGCCTTTTTTAATGCATATATTTCTAAAGTCTTATGAACATGGTTGCGTCCATTATAAAATTCAATAAAAATATTGCTAAATTGGCAAGAGATATATAATTAATTACTTGAACCATTAGAAACGGAGCGTTAACATGACAAAAGTTACTATTGCTATTGTGCTGTTGTTGACTAGTTACATTAAATTTAAGAAAAATAAAGCTTTTGCTGATAAATTTATCAGTAATTATGGAGAATATAATTATAAAATGATAGTAATGATTATAAAAATAACACTTGGGGTTTCGTTATTTTTGTTTGCAACAGATC
>JBAYJY010000093.1:0-17623 GCA_041664945.1 bacterium
GGCGGCATGAGGACGCTTATCGTCGGCGACATAACGGCGAGCCCGACCGACGGGCGCACGATCAAAATGTCGATAATACAGAACGGGCTTGCCGTAGCGTCAGCCTACAACGGCCCGACGGACGCCGCGGTCACCAACCCCGATGTTCAGACCATCAACGGCATGGTCGCTTCGCAGATAACCAACACGGGCGCGGACGCCGCGTCTCCGAATTCGGGCGCTATAAACGTTCTGGCTATGGATTTCACTATTCCGACGAACGGCGGCGCAGCCGACACGCTCACCGGGATAAGGCTGAAAAACACCGGGACCGCAGTTAACGGCACGGACATCGCAGCGGTGAAAATCTGGGCCGAAAGCGGCGCCACGGCCGGATTTCAGTCGGCTCAGGACACGCTTCTCGGCTCTCTCACATGGAACGCTACATCATCCGCGTGGGAAATTTTCACTATTTCCACAGTCTATTCGGCGGCGTTGCGCATCTACGCGACCGTCGACATCGCGGCCAACCCGACAGACGGCGCGACGGTCAAGCTGCAAATCGCATCCGGCTCCAACAACTCCACCGCCGGCATTGTCGTGGCATCAGACAACGACGGCCCGGTCGACTCCGCCGTCACAAACGCAAACTCACAGACGATCGACGGCATGATAGCCGCGCAGATAACGAACACAGGCGCTCCGGCGGCGACGTTCTACGCGAACGACGTGAACGGCCTCGTGATGAATTTCATAGTTCCAGCGAACGGCGCAACGGCGGACACGCTGACCGGACTGCGCGTTCAGAACGCCGGGACTCTGCCCAGCGGCGACATCGGCGCCGTGAAATTCTGGGAGGATGCAGACGGCGACGGCGCGTTCGAGCCGACGACGCACGACGCGCCGGCCCTGGGAACCGCCGTGTGGAACGCAGGCGGCTGGTGGGAAATAACCGGCCTCAGCCAAGCGATGCCGGTTGGCGGAAAACGCATTTTCGTGTCGGCCGACATAGCCGCGAACCCGACGGTTACCGGCACAATAAAAATGAGAATCAAAATGGGCGCGACCGACGCAGCGGCAGGCGTAGTCGTGGCTTCAGGCAATGACGGCCCTCTCGACGCAGTGGTGACGAACTCGCCCGTCCAAACGGTAAATAGAAAACTGATGGTTACAGGCGTGAGCAAAGCGCCAATGACCGTGGAGGCCGGGTCCGTAAACAACACCATTGAACAGTTGCAGTTGGTCGCCTCTCAGGGAACCGTCACGACAACCACGCTAACGGTATTTCTCACCGGCTCGGCGCAGACATCGGATATTCTCGCGGTTAAGCTTTGGCACGACGTTAACAACAACGGCTCGTGGGATGCCGGAGACACGCAGCTTTCGACAACCAAGACATTCGCAAGCGGCCAGCTTGACTTCACCTTGATAAACTTCAACACTGTCGCCGGGACGCCTGAAAGCGTCATAATCACATACGACATCGCAGCCGCCCCGGTTCTCGGGCGAGATGCTGGCTTTTCGGCGCAGGCCCGATTCTACGTCGTAAACCTGCCTACGCAAAATGACGTTATTTTCTCAAGCGACCCGATGAATTCAAGCCTGTCTCTGATCGGCCGCACACTCTTCGTCACCGGCGCGGACAAGGCTCCGGTCGGCGTCGACAAAGGCATGAGCTACGTCATGGAGCAGTTAACTCTGTCCGCCTCCTCGGGAAGCATCAATGTGACGGCGATTACAACAAAACTAACGGGAACCAATGTAGCCGCCGACATCTCATCGGCAAAACTTTATCACGACGTTAACGACAACGGCACATACGAGAGCGGAACGGACGTTCTCCTGGACACGAAAACATTTGCAGGGTCGCCGGCTTCACTGACGTTCACTCCGGCGCTCACCGTCGCGGCGGGAACAGACGAAAACCTTCTGATCTATTACACAGTCGCCGTGGGCGGCACATCCGGCAACACGGTCGGCGCCGGTTTGATCGACTCGACTTACATTACCACCGGCTCGACCGAAAACAAGGCGTTCCTGAACACGATCCAGTCGACCAACTCAGCGATCAGCCCCTCTCTGCTGGTCGCCGGGACCGACAAGGCGCCAGCCACTGTCGGGTCCGGACAATCCAACATAGTCATGCTCTCGATCAAACTCGATTCCACAAGCGGAACCGCCACGGCCACGAGCATCAAAGTCGACCTCACCGGAACCGCTCCCGGAACCGCAATAGCCTCGGCGAAACTTTACACGGACGTGAACGGCAACGGCGCTTACGAAGTTACCGACACGCTGCTTTCGACCAAGACCTTCGCCGCCGGAACGCTCACGTTCAACGCGCTCTCCATACCTGTAGATTTCGGGACTTCAAAATATCTCCTGGTTGTTTACAACATCGCTTCCGGCGCGACGCCCGGCGTAACCGCCGGAGCGAAGATCGGCGGCGCCACTTATCTAACGGTAAACGCGCCGTCAGTCGTGGCGCCGTTCACAACTATACAATCCACAAATTCACTCATTTCGAACACGCTTCAGATCATCGGAACCGACTCCGCGGCTTTGCTGACAAACAACGTCACAAAAGGCCAGAACAATGCTCTTTTCGAGAAAATTGCGTTCAGAATGACGTACGGCTCTCTTTCTTTAACGGCGTTGAAAGTCGACAAGCTCGGGACCGCCGCTGACGCGGAAATCGCCGGCGCTAAACTCTACAGGGATCAGAACTCTAACGGGAATTTCGACCCCGCGATCGACGTGCAGTTAGGCGCGACAAAGACTTTCTCGGGCGGCGTTCTGACATTCGACGGCTTCTCGCAACCTGTCGTCAATACGTCGACGGCGACTCTGTTCATTGTTTATAACATCAGCGGAACCGCGACGCAGGGCCACACCGCCGGCGCGAAAATAACCGACACTTCATATTTTACAATTGCGCCGACAACCGGAATTTACGTTAACATGGAAACTGCTCCAATTCAGTCGACAATTGTGCCGATAATGAATCCTATCGCTCTATCGTCGAGCTTCTCGCCGCTCGTTACTCCGGTCGGAACAAACCAGAGCATAGCCGTTAAGATGACGGTCACGAATGCGGTCGGTTCCTCGCTGGCGACAGTGGTCGCGCCCAGTCCGGCGGCGTTGAATAAAACCTACACAGGCGGCGCATCGGTCACTCTCTTTTCCGGGCCCACCCCGGCCACGGCCAGCATTCCCGGCGGCGGGACTCAGGATTTCGATTATATTTTCATCGCCGCGGCCGCGGGAACCGTACAGTTCAACGCGCCTGCAAAGGGAACCGACGTGAATCTCGCCGCATCTTTCTACTCGGCGACAGCCACAACCAATATCGTAACAATCAACGCCTCTATTTCGCCAACATGGACCTTCAGCGACAGCGGCACCACGCTCGCCTTCTACGGCTCCGGAGCGCCCGCCACCAACCCGTCCGGCGTTAAGGCCCTTTTTATCGGAAATGAAAACAAAAAACTATACAGCATCAACATGGCCAACGGAACGAAATTGTGGTCGTACACCGCGCTTGCCGCCATCCGCGGCACACCTTATGTGCGCGATTATGTTATCTATTTCGGCGATGAAAACGGGAACCTGTACGCCGTGCGCGACAATGGCGCTTCATACACCGAATTGTGGAAAGTCACCCCTGTCGCGACCGCCGCGATCCGCACCGGCATTATACGATGGCTCAGCGGTACGGAAGGCCGCCTCTATTTCGGCGCCCTCGACAACAGGGTTTATTGCAGAAATTCCTCCAATGGCGCCATATGCACGGGCTGGACTAATCCGAATCTCGGCTCCGCCGTCTATTCAACGCCCGCTTTGCCGGGCGACGGCTACGTCTATGTCGGCACTTACGGCGGCGCAATCATTAAAATAGACCGGAATACCGGAACAGTTGTCACCAACTATACCGGCTATACAAGAATTACCGCGCCGCCTTTCGTATATCCGAAAAATCCGGCGCTGCCTGCGAACGGCTCATGGCTCTGGATAGGCGCGCACAATAATAACATTTACAAAATCGACACGACAAAAGCGGTCGGGGCCGAGAAGACATGGACTTTCGGACCGACCAATCCGGTGCCGGCAGGGATCGTCACAAACAGCGTCTTCGTGGATGTCTGGCGCGGCGGCGCGTGGGGCAGCAACACTGTTTATGAAGCAAACAACAACGGATGCCTTTACGCCATAACGGACGCCGGAGTTCAGAAGTGGAAATACCCGTCCGGCGCTGACACGTTGTCGAATCCGATATCCTCGTGTCCGCTGCTCGACCCCGGCACAAACAAGATATATTTCGGCGCCGAGGACAACAGGCTGTATGCCCTTATGGACCACGACACTGCGCCGACCATGATCCCGGGATGGCCCTACCAGACGGCAGGCGTTGTAAAATCCTGCCCGTCAATGTTCGGCACGCTTGTAATGTTTCCCTCAACGGACGGAAAAGTTTACGCTTTTCCGAGGTGACCTACGTGAATAGAAAAAGAACGATAAAATTATTGCTCCTCGCGCTGGCGCTCGCGCTTATTCCGGCTGTCGCCGCAAAGGCCTCGGACTGGCCCATGTTCCTAAACGACGCCCGGCATTCCGGCTATGCTCCCGCCGCCGTCCAGGCGCCGCTGAGCCTTAAATGGTCATATTCCGCGGACGGAATGATCACCATGCCGCCCGTCAAAGCCGGCGACAAGGTTTTCGTCGCCACGCGCACGGGAACTCTTTACGCGCTCGACGCCTACACCGGCGCTGTGGCATGGCAATATGTCGCCCCGGAGGGTCTCGGCGGCGCTCCCGCCGTAGCCGGCGGACGCGTCTATTTCAATACTGTCGATGGACAGATCAACTGCCTCGACGCCGCAACGGGCAATCTCATCTGGCAGTACACGACAAGCGGCACGGACTTCGGGACGCCCACGGTCTCGGACGGAAAAATATTCATCGGCACGGGATACCCGAACAATAACCTGCTCGCGCTCGATGCCGCAACCGGCGCATGGCTCTGGCAGTTCTACACCGAACAACCGATACTCACCGCCCCGGCGGTCAAGGACGGCGTCGTTTGGATCGGAGCCGGAAACGGCGTCTTCTACGGCGTCAACGAAGACACCGGCGCCCTTGCCGCCCAGTTCCCAACCGGAGGACTCGTTTATTTCTCTTCTCCCTCTATTCTCGGAGACACCGTTTATGCGACGGGCGGCGAATACGACAGAAAAATTTACGCTTTCTCGCTCCAAACCGGCGCCCCCGTCTGGAGCGCCGAGCCGGTTACAGACAGCGAAATCGTTAAAACATCCTCAATTTCCTCTGCAAACGGCAAGGTTTTTATCTCTATCGGATATCCGAATCAAAAAGCGGTGGCCCTCGACGCGGTCACCGGCGCCATTCTATGGCAATATAACCTCGGAGACGCTTCAGACTGGAACTTCACAAGCGCGCCGGTGATGGCGGGGAACACGGTTTACGTCGGCTCGGTCGCCGGCTACCTTACCGCGCTGAACGCGGACACGGGAGCGTTGATAACACAGATGAACGTCGGCAGCCCGATAGTCGCGGCGCCCGCTGTTGCGGACGGCCTGATTTACGTGGCGGCGATAGACGGCTCGGTAAAAGCGTTTGCCGGCGCGGATCTCACGCCGCCTGCTGTCGCCATAACCATCCCGGCGCCGGATGCGATAATCGGCGGGCAGGTCGGCCTATCCGGAACCGCGGCCGACGACAATCTAATGAAATATACTCTCGAATACGGCGAAAGCGAAGCGCCTTCCTCGTGGACTCAGTTCGCCGAAGTCTCCGGCGGAGCGAGCGTCTCCGGAGGCGCTCTCGGCGCATGGAACACGGAAAGTCTCGCCACTGGCGTATACACAATCCGCCTGACCGCGGTTGATGTCAACAACAACTCCGCGAATGTCACGGTTAAAGTGAACGTTGACACAAGCGTCGCGCCTCAGTTCGCCGGCTTGCAGTCCGCCGGCCGCGGCGACTCAGACACGACCGCAAATCTTAGCTGGGACGCGGCGTCCGACGCTGACACGCCGATTACTTACAACATATACATGGCTTCCGCCACCGGCGCCGAGAATTTCGCCACGGCGCCGCTGATGAATGTTTCAACCACAAATGCCTCTGTTTCCGGCTTGGCTTACGGACACCGCGCCTTCTTTGTCGTGCGCGCAAAAGACGCCCTCGGAAACGTGGACACCAATACGGCGGAGTTGAGCTATCTGCCCTTGGACTCCGTTCCACCGGTTTTCGCGGGCCTCATGTCGGCAGAGCGCGGCGCATCGGACACAACAGCCATTCTGAACTGGAACATTGCCTCCGATAACTACAGCGAGGACATCTTTTACGATGTCTATCAGGCTTTTACGACAGGCGCAGAGAACTTCGGCGCGCCGCCGCTTTTAACCCTTACTTCTCCTCCGGCCGAGGTTGAAGTTTCCTACGGAACACGCGCGTATTTCGTCGTTCGGGCGCGCGATCAATTCGGAAATCAGGACACGAACACCGTTGAGTTGAGTTTCCTTCCGGATGACCCGATCCCGCCGGTTTTCGCCGGCCTCGCAAACGTTGCGAACCCCGGCACGGGAGGGGCGCTTACCCTCTCTTGGTCAGCGGCGACTGATAATGCCGGGGACCAGATTACCTATCAAATATTTATTTCCGAAACGGAAGACGGCATTAATTACGCAAATGCGAATCAGCTTTCCACGGGCACGTCGTTTGTTTTGACAGGATTGACCAACGGTGTTCAGTATTACGCGGCAGTCAGGGCGCGGGACGCGGCTGGCAATGAAGACGCCAACACTATTATAATGACCGGAACGCCAACAGACTCGCGCGCGGCGGTCTCCATCTCGTCGCCGCCGAACAACATATTAACAAATCAACCGGGCTTGATTATCGCGGGCGTAACCTCTCCCGGTTACAACGTGACAGTTGGGGGCGTTACATCTGCAGCCGGCGCAAACGGGAATTTCGCGATTGCCGCGGCCCTGACGCCCGGAGTCAATACAATAGCCGCCTTATCTGCAGACCCGGTGACCGGGGCGGCTACGTCCGGCTCAGTCACGGTTACATATCAGCCGGATGCGTCCGGTTTCGCGGTGTCGGCTTTACAGCCGCCTGATTTGAGCCAAACTGTGGCCGCAACCTCCACGCTTACCGTTCTTCTTGTGGATGCGGGCGGCATTCCGGTTTACGGCGCGACCGCCAGTTGCCACATAGCCTCAGCTCCGCAAGGTTCCGAGGGCGCGGCCGTTTCCGCCGCACCAAAGATAACCGGCGCCGACGGCAAGGCCTCGTTCCAGTTCACGCTCGGCGACAAGATCGGCGATTACTCAGTGTTATGCGATGTGATAGACGCTTCCGGCGCCGCCGTGAACGGCTCGCCCGTCGAGTTCCTATTCTCCTCGAAGGCCGATGTCTCGCGACTCTTCATCCCGGATCAGAGCGAGCTGACGGAAACGCCGGGCGGCCAGGCTGACAAGGACTCGAAAGGAAGATGGACTAAAGTCCTTTCAGACTCGACAGGCCGCAAGTTGATTGTTTTTACAGATTCGCAACTCACAAAAATTCCGGCTGACGCTAAAACGAAAGTCGAAATCAAAATCAAAGTGTATGACATACACGGAAACCCGGCTCCGGGCATCACGGTGAAACTAAACCGGCAGCCCGCCGACGGCCGCTCAGATTCTAAGCAGGCGGGCGCGGAACAGTCTCAACAACAGTCGGTTACCGACGCGGATGGAACCGTAAGTTTCGAGGACTCCTCCTCCGGACCCGGCGAGTTCGATTATCAGGCTTCAATAGGCGATGCGCTGTTCGGAGGCTCGTTCAGAATGGCGTTTGCCGCGGTTCCGCTCGCTCTCGACGACGTGCACATCTTCCCGAATCCCTGGCGGCCGGGCAGCCGGCTTTGTTTTGCCGGCAACCTCTCAACCTCGATAACGCTTAAGATAACAATATACGACATCCGCGGCGGCAGGGTCCGCGACATCGCGGGATTCGCGGATATCGTTACGCTGACTCCGGACAACCGCCAACAGACGCTTTGGTGCGGCGAGGGCGTGAACAACGGCGGCCGCCCGCTGGGCAGCGGAGTTTATATCTATTACCTCGAAGCGTGGGATGTGGCGACAGGCGTTGTCACTACGACGAAAGGAAAGTTTTCAGTTGTGAGATGACCAACGCCGCGCGACATACGATCCCGCTTCCGCGCTGCCTTTCCCTGCTGTTCGAAGCTCCGGATAATCCGGAACGGCGCGCTGAACTCGCGGACGGGATCGCCGCCGGCTTAATGCCGTGGCAGCGCATTCTCTCGGATGGAGCCTCCCCGTATTTCTTCGATCGTATCCGGAAAGCCGGACTCGAATCGGAACTCCCCGCCGATGTGCGCAATTCTTTTCAAAATCTTCTTATTGAGCAAACCGGCAGAAACATCGTTATGCTGCGTGAATTGGACGCCATTGTTGCGGCGCTTAACAAATGCGGCATTACGCCGGTTCTGCTTAAAGGAGCCGCCCTGCTTCATGAAGTTTACAAACACCCCGGCTTCAGGCGGTTAGCTGATATCGATCTGCTTATTCGGAAAAGCGAAATGGCTTCTGCGGCCTCCGCGGTGGCGGCGATAGGATATATGCCGGCCGGAGGCAGAGGACACCACGAAAATTTCGCGGCGCAACGGGAATTTCCGGTTATGCTCGAATTGCACACAGCGCTTTTCAATCCCGACGATCCGCTGCAACGTTTGGCGTTTCCAATTGATGCCGGTGAAATGACGAGCCGCGCCATTCAGATCAAGACGGGCGGCGGCGTCGCGCTGTCTTTCAGAGCTGAAGATCAGTTTATTTATCTTGCCTGCCACGCCGCGAAAGAAAGATTCGGCAGCCTGAAACATGTTGTGGATTTATACGAAATTGTAAAGATGCGGAACATAAACTGGGAGGAGATATTCATATATATACAAAAAAATAAGATAACTATAAAAATATACTACATGGTTGATTTATTAATAGATTATGGAATAATAATTAAACTGCCGCGCAACAGGCGGTATTTGGCTTTGCGCGGAAAAACAAGGTTGCTGCAAAAAGAAGAGAGAAGAACGCTGAAAGGGATTGGAAAGTTATTATACTGTTTAAAGCTTGTTGAAGGAAGAACGAGGAAAGGGAAGGCCCTTTTTCTTTTTATTGGTTTTTTAATACGCGGGGGCCGGAGCGCGGCGGATGTATAGGCTTGGAATCAGAACGATAATTGTTTTGGCGCTGATAATTAATATTTGCGCGCGGCCTGTTTCAGCCGGCCCGGCGCTTGAAGCGCGCGTGCTTCATTCCGGGTTCAGGGCGGACACGGGAGCGTTTGTGCTGTTGCTGGACCGCGGGACGGACGGCGGAATGGAGCAGGGCGCAAAATACATTCTATCCGCAAACGGGAAAGAAGAAGGAACATTTAACGTAACCGGAGCTATGCCCGGAAGCGTGGTTGGAACGCTGGATCCGTTTGCCGGGGCGAAGTTGCCCGCGGTTGGCGCAGTTGTGGCTCTGGCGGTTCCGGATAAAGCCGAAAAAATAGAAACCCCGGCGCCTGAACCCGGCGCCGCTATAAATTCGAATTCGATTCTCGCCGAGGGCTATAAAGTCGGGCCCGGCGATATTCTTAAACTCAAAACTTATCCGGCAGATAAATTGCCGGGAGAGACAATAGTAAGGCCGGACATGACGATAAGCCTGCCCTTCGTTGGCATCGTGAATGTGGCCGACATGACGATTTTTCAGCTCGCCGACAAAATACAGAAGCTCATGGCGCGGGATTTCAAAAACCCGTGGGTTGAGGTCTCTGTATCAGAATACCACAGCATGAAGGTCAGGATTTACGGCAGTCTCGCAACGTCGATTTGGCGCGTCAGCGGCGCGGGCGAATATGCTTTGAAGGAGAACACGCGGCTGATAGAATTTTTCACCTCCATAGGCGGCTTGGACAAAGACGCCGACATCAGCAACATCAAGCTGTTCCGGAAGGACGGCGCCGAGATTCCGATTGATTTTGCCGAGATAGGCGGCAACCCGGCTTCCGAAAAAAACATATTTTTGCAAAATGGGGATGTTATATATGTGCCGGCGCTTGCGGCGCGAAAAACCACGGTGCGCGTGATAGCGCTTGGCAAGATAAACAAACAGGGGGCGTATTTGATGGACCAGGATCGCTCCGGGCTTGTTGAAGCGATCACGAAGAGCGGCGGCGTTTTGGCCGAAGCCGCGCTCGACCGGGTTCAAATTCTGCGCTCGGACGGAAACGGCCAGAAAACGGAAATTGTTAATGCCAGCAGGATTATCGCCGGCGAAGCGCCGGATTTCGCGCTCCATGATGGCGATATTATTTATGTTCCGCAGAGAAGCGAGAAGAAGGGCGCGCTCGACCGGGTCAATAATGTGCTGAAGGATGTGCTTCCGACGATAAATTTCATGTATTTAATTACGCGTATGTAATTTTGGCAGGAGCCGCCGCCGGGACGGACCCGGCCTCAAAGGTCTGATGCAGAGGGAATTGAGTCTTAGCGAATACTGGCATGTGCTGGCCAAACGAAAGTGGGTCGTGGTTTTCACGGCTCTGTTTTTCGGGTTGACCACTTTAGGTCTGACCATGATGCAGACGCCTGTTTACCAGACCTCGGCGACGGTGCGGATCGACCAGTTGAAATCGGTTATGAATGTCATTTCCGATCTGTTGCGCTGGAGTCCCGGCGAAATCATGTCGACCGAAGTTGAAACTGCGCAAAGCCGTGGAGTGCTCGAAAAGACGGCCGAGAAACTCGGGATGATAAAACCGGGCGACTCCGAAGACCAGCGCAGCGCGATCATTACAGGGCTGCAGGCTTCCGTAAAGGCCGAACGGGTCGAAAACACCAATATGATTCGCATTAATGTGACTTCTTCCGACCCGAAGCAAGCCGCGCGGTTGGCAAACACCATCGCCGAAGTCTACAAAGATGTCAGCAAAGCCAATAAGTCGAAAGACGTGGTGGACGCAAAGCAGTTTGTGGAAAAGCAATTGGAGAACGCCAAAGAACGCCTCCGCAAATCGGAAGAGGGGCTTCGCGATTACAAACAGGTGAGCGGAACTCTTTCGGTCGATTCGGAAACGCAAATTACACTCGACAGACTTAATTCCCTCGAAACAGAGCTGCTGCAGATCCGCTCTGAACGCGAAAAGCTGAACTGGCAGTTGACAGATCTCCATAATCGTATTCAGAAACTGGACGTCAATAAAGAAATAGGGGCGCTGGCGTCGTCTCCCTTGGTAAAATCCAATGAAATGCTTATAAACCTGCGCCAGCAGATCGACACGCTTCTTCATGATTACACGGAAAATAATCCCGAGATCAGGAATTTGCGCGTCGAGGAGCGAAAGGCGAGCGATTCGCTCCGCAGAGAAGTTCAAAAGCAGTTGTCGCAACAGGTTCAGTCGATTATGACACAGGACGCGGGGTACGCCCGCCGCGAGAATGACCTTTCGACGCTGATTAACCACGAACTTTCGCTCATACCAGGAAAAGACATGGACCTCAGCAGGCTGACCCGCGAGGTTTCTGTCAACGAAGAGCTTTACACGATGCTCAACCGCGAGTACAAACAAGCGCAGATCAGGGAAATGGGCATGGTGAGCGAGGTAACCGCGGTCAGCGACGCTTCCGTTCCGAAAAATCCCATCAGACCGAATAAAAAGCTCAACATCATAATCGGTTTCGCGCTCGGCCTGATTCTCGGATTTGTGATGACCGCGCTTGTCGAAAGCTTCGACACCTCCATCGGCGCCGTCGAGGACATAGAACGGCTGTTGGAAACTCCGGTGCTCGCCGCCGTTCCGAGATTTGAACATACGCATCGGAAAAAACAATTTCCTTTTTTCCAAAAGAACAAACCGCCGGCCTCGGTTGTTCTTGACCATACGAAGGCGCTGCCCACTGTGTTCAATCCCAGCTCCGCCGCGGCGGAAGCTTACAGGCACCTGCGCACAAATATGAGTTTTGCGAGGCTGAAAGAAAGCAAAAAGGTCTATCTCGTATCCAGCTCCGGGCCGCAGGAAGGAAAGTCGATCACGACATCCAACCTCGCCGTTGTTATGGCGCAGAGCGGCCAGCGGACTCTGCTGATGTGCTGCAACCTGCGGCGGCCGACCATCCACAAGATATTCGGAATAACCCGCCAGCCTGGCCTTACTGACGTGCTGATAGGCTCCTGCGCTCCCGAGGAAGCCGTGCACACTTTCGCCGATATCGTTCTCGGCGATATGGACTGGGAGGCCGCGCTCCAGTTGCCCGGCATCGACAACCTGTCCATCCTCCCGTCGGGAACGCTACCGCCGAATCCGACCGAGCTTCTCGAATCTCAAAAACTAACCGATCTCATAAACTATTTCAGGCACGAATACGATGTGATTCTCATCGACGCGCCGCCGATTCTTCCAGTGACGGATTCACTCCTGATCGGGCCTAAAGTCGACGGCGTAGTCCTTGTTTACCAGCTCGGCCGCCTGCCGCGCCGCGCTCTGATAAGAACCAGAAACCTTATGAGAAGCCTGAATATAAACGTTGTCGGCATCGTTCTAAACGATGTCCGGCCGGAGTTTCACGGCGTGACGCCCATTTACATCTCTCAGGAATATATGAGCGCCACGCGCCGCAATCTGGCGTCCGCCGAAAGAGATCCCGGCCCCATGGAGAGTTAGAATGTATCTTGAATATTGGAAACTTCAGGCTAAGCCTTTCGAAAATGTTCCGGACCCGCGCTTCTTCTTTGCGTCCCCTCAACACGATGAAGGCCTTATGCGGCTCGTATACAGCATCGAGCAGAAGAAAGGCGCGTCCGTGCTGACGGGCGGTTTCGGATGCGGGAAAACGCTTCTCGTTTATACGCTGATCAACAAGGTCCTTCAGGGCCTGTACCGCTTCGCTCTCGTCTCCAACCCGCTACTTTCGCCCAAGGAGATGCTCGGCGAAATTCTGCGGAAACTGGGCCACCCGATTCCGGGGGAAACCGATAAAGTGGCGCTGCACACGAAGCTTGAGGAAGTCCTGATCAACAACCAGCGCAACGGCCGAAACACTGTTATTATCATAGACGAGGCGCACGTTATCGAAAACGCGAACGTTTTCGAGGAAATTAGAATGCTTTTGAACTATCACGACTCCGGCCAGTTCCTGCTGACGCTGCTGCTTGTGGGGCAGCCGGAGCTTACGGACAAAGTTAAAATGAACCCGGCGCTGTCGCAGCGGATCGCCGTGCGCTACGTTCTCGGCCCTCTCAGCGGAATGCAGGCGACGGAATATATTGCGCACCGCCTGAACGTCGCGGGCGCCGAAACTGAGATTTTCGATAGGGACGCCGTCGAACTTGTTCACGACATATCGGGCGGGATTCCGAGAAAAATTAATCACATTTGCGATATGTCGCTTTTCATTGGTTATACTCGAAATGAGAAACGCATCACCGCGGATATGGTTAAGGAAGCCGCGGGCGAATTGAGCGACTGAAAAACATGCGATTTGGTTGCCGGAACGGATGACGCTATAAGATGGTTGAGTTCAGGAAAGCTATTAAAAAAGACGCTCCAGCCGCGTCCGCCGATCCGTCGCGCGCAGCCGGCGCGGGCGGCGACTTCAATTTCTCGTCGCAGACCCTGCTCAGGCGGCCGGCGAAGGACCGCACCGCGCAGAGCCTTTATCTCGAAGGCCTCGCTCTTGCTGCCGCCGTTATTGAATGGGCCGCCGGCCCGCAAACATCGGATTTCCCGCTCTCTAAACCGCTCGAAATTCTTGTTAAGGACGTCTGCGACTGGCTGGACTCCGAACAATCGTCGCGCCTTCTCTGTCTCAGCCGCTCCTCTTCAGAGCCCCTCTATCTGCCTGCGCACTCTCTTAACGTTTGCATCCTGACTTCCTATCTCGCTATTAGATCGGGCGTTCCTCACGATCAGGTTCTTTCTCTCTCTCAAGTCTCTTTGCTCCACGATATCGGAATGGCCGGCTTATCCCAATATTGGGACAACTCACAGATTCTCACGCCGGAACAGCTCGCTCCGATTAAAAATCATCCGCTCGAAACGCTCAAGCTGATCGACCGCATCGGCTGTTGCGACGATCCCGGCATGGCGCTCGCCGCTGTCGATCACCACGAGAGGGTTGATGGTTCCGGATATCCGAACAGCAAGCTGGCCGGCCAGATTTCAGCCTCTGCACATCTTCTCGCGGTCGCTGACACTTTTACCTCTATGACCCACATAAGAAAATTTCGGAAAGCCATAAAACCTTTCGATGCTGTTCGAGCCATATCACACTTGTCCGGCCACAAGCTTCAGATGGAAGCCGTCCGGAAGTTCCTTCAAATTATGTCGATATACCCGATCGGCAGCGGCGTGCGCCTGAACAACGGCGTTGTGGCGAAAGTGATCGCCGCAAACGAAAAACAGTTGACCAAACCGGTTGTGCAGATTGTCACCGGCGCGGGCGAATACGTTGAAATAGACCAAATCATCGATCTTCAAAAGGAACGCCTTCTTTTCATCCGTGAGCCGGTTTGCCTCGGACCCCTTGATAGCTCTTTCAATATCGGATAGAATAATTCAATTGTGTGACATTGAATGATTGCCTTTGTGTTAGAATTTATGGCCGGCGATCATTTAACGGCGGAAATATTGAACGGCTTTTGCGGGTTGTGATGAGAACGGTTCGAATATTTATATGGACAACAGTATGGCTGGTTTCGCTGGCTGGAGCCGGGCTATGCGGTTTCCCACGCCTGGAAATCATCTATCCGCCTTCCGACCGTTTCGAATGTTCCGTGAAAAACATACCGCTAATGGGGCGCGCCGAATGCCCGAATTGCGCGCTCTTAATAGGAGACCACGCCGTTCCGATATTGAGCGACGGAGCGTTCCAGTGGGACATGCCTCTTAAGCCCGGAAAGAACGTCGTCGAGATCTACCTTCGGGAAGCCGGCGGAAACGAATTCCGCAAAACTCTCGAAATAACGAGAAACGCTCCGGTTCCGGGAGGCGCCGCGCTCGAAACGCCGGCCGCCGCCGCGCCGGCTGCGACACCCGATGTTTTTTCAGACTCTCAATCCCCAGCGCCGGCCGCCAATTCCGGAATAGTCGCGCATCTTCCTTCAAATGACTTGCCCGGCAGAAAAATAATTACAAAAGCGCCACAGGCTCCGATTCATGGAACAGGCGCCATTGAGCCCGCCGGCAACGCGACCGAGACGCCAATTAAGTTCTTCCTGAACGGCAAACCTTCATCTGACGGGGCGGGCGCTTACATTTTGAAGAGTGACCGGGTTTTTCTGCCGGTTGAATCGCCGCTGTGGACTGAGGCGGGGGCCGTTACAGACGGCAGACAGACGCTTATATTCAACGACAGCGCCATCCTTAAGCAAATTACCGTCACGTCCGGCACTCCGATGCCAGAAGCGTCTTTCAGGGCAAACGGTAAGCTTTACATGCCAGTTCGTTACGTTTTTGAGCGAGCCGGAAGGCAGGTTAGTTGGTCTGCTGGCCGGGTTGATATTGACATGCTCTACCGGCCATGCCCCGTTGACTCTGGCGGCGCGGCCAAAATTTCTGACATTCAGGGCATTATCTTCAAGGACACTCTTTATGTTAAGGCCGGCAGTCTTTCAAAACTCGGCATTAAAGCCCAGCCAAACGGATCCGGAGGCATAAACATAACCGGTCGTGGCGGCGCTCAGATTGTTATCGCTGAAAACACGCGTTTGCAAAAGAATAAAATGCGTGTTTTTGAATTAAGAAACGGCAAATCGCCTCCCGGCATGTTTTCTCCGCCCGGAAGGGATATTACAGACGGTGAATATATAGTTCCTCTCCGCAAGGTTGCCTCGGAATACGGGCTTGACGTCAAATGGGACTCAGCGGGGAATAAGGTTGTGGTGGCCCCGACGGTAGTCGCAAACAGTCGTTTTTAGTCGTAGCTTAATAAAAACACGCATAAAATAATGTTTATTTAACGCACGCCGAGGCGCGCGTTTCTGAAAAATATGGTAACGCAAAGAACGCGCCTTCTTATTCTTTACCTCTTCATTCTTATCGGCATAGTTCTCTTATTCTCCATGGCATGGATGACTTCGCAGGTTCATAACCAGCTCGCTATCGGCGTCATTCTCGGTCTCGGAATTGGAATGCTCTCTTTTGTCAGGCAGGATATTGCTGCGGTCGCGATCCTGCTTTCGATGGTTCTTTCGCCGGAATTGAAGCTCGCCAGTCTTCCAACCCGCGAGGTTGTCGTCCGGTTCGACGATCTGATTCTGATCTCGTTTTTCATAAGCTGGTTATTCAAAATGGCATATTTGAAGAACTTCGGGCTTCTGAAGGTTACGGCTCTGAATATGCCGATTTGGACATATATTCTGGTGGCGATTATCTCGACGTGGCTTGGAGTTGGGGCCGGCAACCTGCAGTTTTTAAGCGCCATGTTCTATATTCTCAAGTACATCGAATATTTCATGATATTTTTTATGTTCTCAAATATCATCCAGACAGAAGCCCAGTTGAAAACATTTTTAACCGCTTTCATGGCCGGAGCAGGGGCGGTCGGATTATATGGTTACTATCAGATAGCGATAGGCGTGTCCCGGATTTCGGCGCCTTTCGAGGGGTATGGGGAGCCGAATACATATGGCGGTTATTTGCTACTCGTGCTGGGGCTGGCGGTATTGAGTTTCTTCAAATCACCGGACAAAAATGGTAAATTAGCATACGCCGCCGTTGTTGCCGGCGCCGTGCCGTTGCTGGTGATGACATTTTCAAGGGCATCCTATTTTGGATTCGTAATAATGATTCCGGCATTTTATTATTTTGCAAATCGAAATCAGCGGGTTTTAATTGTTGTTGTTGCGCTTGTTGGCTTGGCGGCCAGCCCGTTCATTCTACCCGAGAAAGCGAAGGATCGGATAATGGCGCCTTTTTCCGGCCAGAAGGAAGAAGTCGCGCCGATGCTCAGGCTGAACCGGATGGATTCGTCATATCAGAAAGTGCAGACGGCGAAATACATTGTGGAGTTGTGGAGCAAAGAGCCGTTTTTCGGGCGCGGAGTCACGGGTGTGGGCCTGGTTGACGCGCAGTATCCGCGCATACTTGGAGAGATGGGAATTATGGGCGTTCTCGCTTTCATGTGGATCGGCTTTTCAATATTTCAGGTGTACAGAACAACATCGCGATATTTGAGAGACTTTACGGACGATCAGGAATGGCGTTGGAAAGCGGTGACCCAGGGCTATATCTGCGCTATCGCCGGCCTGTTGATTCATGGATTGGCTGCAAATACATTTGTCTTAATCCGAATCATGGAACCGTTCTGGTTTCTTACTGCTGTCGTTGCCAGTATCCCGCATATCCTTGAAAATAAATATCATCCCGCTGGCAAAGCAGGCGCTGAATTGCCGAAATATCCAATTTATCACACTGGCCACGAGAGTTATTGATATCCTGAATCGCTTTTGCGTAAAAACCGCTTCGGTTTCTGCTTTTCGTGTCCGCCGTTTATCAGAATACTGATTTACATGTGAACGGCCGGATTCGATATTGTCATAAATATCGCCAGCGCCAACAGCCC
>JBAYJY010000094.1:0-17256 GCA_041664945.1 bacterium
AAGTTCTGGTTACTCGCTACTGCTTTCTTTTCCCTTCGTAATTCTGCGGTTCCTTGTTCGATATTCGATATTCTCTTTTTCCTTTCCCGAACTACCAACTTCCAGCCCCCAACTACCGTCTTTCGCTTTTTCTTTTCCCTGTCTACTGCTTTTCCGCTTTTTCCTTTCCCTGCGTTCTCGCTACTCGCTTCTCGCTACTGCCTTTTGTGTTTTCCTCATTAGACATCCGATTGATTGATTTGGAAATTATCCATTAATCGTGTAAAATAATAAAGATATTGAATATGAATGGGAAGTGATGCCATGTCAGGAAAAGATTCAATAATTAAGGAAATCGAACTTCTTCCGGAATCAGATGTAGAAAAAGTTCTTGAGTTCGTCTTTTTTTTAAAGACAGCAAACGCGCATGGCAAATCAAGCGATGCAATTCTAAGTGAATCTTCTTTGAAAAAAGACTGGCTTAAGCCGGAGGAAGACATAGCTTGGCAAAATTTATAAAAGGCGACATTGTTGTCGTTCCCTTTCCATTTTCCGACCTGACACAGGCAAAGCGGCGTCCGGCGATTATCGTAGCGGACCTCGAAGGAAACGATTACATTCTTTGCCAGATTACAAGTAAGGATATCCGTGATAAATATTCCGTCCCGATTGAAGATTCTGATTTCGATGACGGTTCTCTAAAACAAAATAGCAACGTCAGGCCGAACCGCATTTTTACAGCCGACAAAAATATTATCCTTTATCGAATCGGACATCTCCGGCTTGAGAAAACCGATCAAATCATCTTGAAAATTATCGGCATTTTGAAAAACTGATCTTATGACAGAGCATCAGCTTCCCAAGCTGATGCTCTCTGTTTCCATCCTCTTTTTCTCCCATCTCAAAAAAGCCAAATATAACCATGTTATTTGAGATATTTGCTTATTTCATGTCTATCTTAGGCTATTCTCAAAAGCCGTATTTACCCGTATAAATCACTATTTTGCGGGGCAAATGTGTATCCAATGTGTATCCAGAGTTGGGTGAAGAGGGCGAATTGCTACTTCTTCAAATTGCTCTGTATTCTCGACTTAATTCCAATTATTTCTATACAGCTTGAGAGGTGATTCATAATCAATCATTCTCAATGCAATACATCCATCCATGAGAAACAGGATCACAGAAATTGGGACGTTTTCCTCTTGGGCGATACAGCAGATATGTCCATGCTCCCAGCTCATCAACGAAAGATATTCTAATCTCGTATCTTTCAACGCCGGTTTTATTGGCATCAACTTCCTTTTTATAATCAAAATATGGATATCGGCGCATGCCTGTTTCCGGGATTCTTGTTAGATACTTTGGAACCAATTCATTAAGCGAATACGGATAGGTACCGTTCTCGCTATGGTATTTCCAAAGCGCTGCTGTAATATTTTCTCCAGAAATAACCGCGCTTTTAAAACTTGCATCTTTTAAATATTCGCAAAGGAATAGACCGCACATAATACCGATAAAATTCAAGATGATGACGAAAGACGTCGAATTAATGATGCTTTTTCTTTTAAAGATGATCAGTGAAACGATAAGATATATTGCAAATGATAGAAAACAACACATCAAAGCAAATGTTATTATCATTAACGGTAAAGCTATAATTTTAATGATCGGTTCAAATGGAATTGTTGGATTCTCTGAGAGAAAAAAAACAATTGTAAAAACAAGTGGAAACATGAAAGACAGAAGAGAGAGCTTAAGAATCTTAAAAAGACGTTTTTTACCCATTGTCTCCCGCTGTTTTTCCACGCTACCAATCTTACCACATTCTCCCCTCTGTCAACAACTGTCCTCACCGCTCCGGTAATCTCAATACTCTTGTTGGATATTTAGCAATTATACTTTCCAAACCTTTTGTGAATTTATCAATTATTGATATATCGCTTTCAAATTCATACTTCAATTTTGGTCCATTCCTAATATCTGGATTTCCTGCAAAACCTTTCACGATGACTCTTTTTCTTGCTTTTAATGAAAGATTTATACCAAAATATGGCTCGTATGGTTCAAAAGAGACTTTTTTTATCTCACAATCCAAAAATTTGTGAAGCTCTTTGATACACCAAACTATATGATTTCCCACATAAATCGCTTCGTTAATTTCGTGTCTAAATGATGGCAGCGTCAACAATAAGTAACTCATGTGCCAATCGTCATCTCTGCTTGTGATATTCGCATATTCATAGCCATATGAGCAGAAACGCAAACATGACTTTGTATCCAATGATGTTAATTCGGCAAATGGATAGTTTGAGAAATAATAATATTCTCTACATATATCACGAAACAACGATTTATCAGTTATTTCACTTCCACATCTCGGACATTTCATAATTGTATTCTATCACATTCTCCCCTCTGTCAACAACTGTCCTCTCCGCTCCGGTAATTGAAGCACGCTCTGACTTCTCCCTGATTGAGCAAACATTGGGCATCATTCCAATATCTCTGCATTATCGAGTAAATTCATTGCAAGACTGCTCAAGCTTAAATATTCGTACGCGCGTATAGGATCATCAATCTTAGCATTAGAAGTATGGCTTTTCTCATTTCTAAATTGATCAATCGCCATCGCAAGATATTTTACAGCTTCGTTGAAATCATGATCTACATTTTTAGCTGCCGCGCCCTTTATATGAAGTTTGCTCTTTCCAAATGCATCTGATCCTTTTTCAAAACCGGTTAATTCTCTTAGCATAGGAGAACTTTTTTCGGCAGGGGAAAGTCCCTTCTCAGGCGATTTTATGGTAAAATCTGCTCTGGTTGCTGGCGCTCATGCAGTCCGACTGATGAAACCACCCGATTTTTGGCGGTTTCAAGTCATGATGATGCCGGTTCCCGCATTAATATTGGGAATGTCGGATTAATGTATTACCGCTCTCAGTCGGGGAGAATAATGCGACAAAGCGAAGGTGACGAATGGATATCAGAATTGTGAAACTGGAGATGAATCACAAAGCGGGAGTCATGAGAATCTTCGCGTATTACATTGAGAACAGCTTCGCCGCCTACACGTCCACAATGTGGACTGAAGATCGCTTCAATTTATTTCTTAACAGTCCCGACATCATATCGGCGCTCATCGTGGAGGACGAAAACAGACTCGTGCTCGGCTTCGGACTTCTCAAGAAATACCACCCCGGAGACGCAATAAATAGAACTGCCGAATTGACATATTTCCTTGCCCCGGAATGCACCCGAAAAGGGCTGGGTAAAGCGCTTCTCGCAAGGCTGACCGATGAGGCAAAACACGTTGGAGTTGACAACTTGGTTGCAAGTGTTTCCTCAAAGAATGAACCAAGCATTTGTTTTCACAATAACAACGGTTTCGTACAAGTCGGCCGCATACGCGATGCGGGATTTAAATTCAACGAGGATTTTGATATAGCGCTATTTCAAAAAAAGATTTGAAGGAATTCGGGCAAATTCGCATCTTGGGGTCATCCGCGAATATTGCCAAAAATTGAGATGTCGTTTTATTCGGGGCCCTTCCTTGCTTAATCATCTCCTTTCCGCCGCCCTGCTTCTCCATCAAACCACATCTCGCCATCCGTCAACAACTCCCGCTTTTGCCCCTGCAATCTCCCTCTTATAAAAGTAGAGCTTACAACATTTTGCGCCCCTTTCATTCGCCCCATTAGATGACTAATGCCTGAAATCATGTAAAATATGGAAAAATTGATTGTGTGTGAATTGATGTATGAATCTTTCAAATCAGATGTTCTGAACGATCCGGACCGGATATTCAAAATCGGCGGCGCCGACATGTCGCTCGCAGCAATCGCAGCCCGCTATCAGCCGATCCTCTACCTCCACAAGGCGCTCGATTACATGCGGCCCGACCGCGCGCTCTACGAAGCGTTCGAACAGGAAGGCATGCTGTACATTAATTATTACGTTCAGTGGAGCGACGAAATCGCTCCGAACAAAATCTACCACATGGTTTACAGCCAGATTCGAAAAGTGCGCTACGGCTCTGTGACCGATATCGAGTTCGTAGAGGTCGGCATTTCGCTCGCGACGGGCCGGGTGGACTCGTTTTCGTTCGAATGGGACCCGGACGGACGCCCGAATTCGCCAGTTCCGCGCCATTTTATTATCATGGCTACCCGCTGCTCAGACGACAGGAAATTCAGGGTCACCGCGCGCGAAAAACCCGCAGCTCCGTTCGAGATCAAATTCGAAGCGGACCGCCCGACGATACTTGTGCCGGTCTGGAATCATATATATGATTTCTTTCGCGGCCCCGGCGTCCGGCTGGCAGACCCGCCGCTCGAACCGATGACCGAACAGCTTTACGCGAAATACTGGATGGCGAAGCGCAGCCGCCCGCCCTCCAGAATCCGCGCGTTCCCGAATAAATAGCAGGCCGTATCCTGATTTCTTAAGGAAAATGCGGACTTAAAACCGTAAACAATAAACCGGAGGCGATCCGATGAAAAGAATCCTGTCGCTGGCAATTTGCGCTCTGCTTATGTGCATGGCAACAACATCTTTTGCGCAACAGAAGAAATACGAACCGACCTGGGAGTCCATCGACAGCCGCCCCATCCCCGGCTGGTACGATGAAGCGAAATTCGGCATCTTCATCCACTGGGGCGTCTATTCCGTGCCGGCGACTTCGCTCGACACCGCCGCCGAATGGCTCTGGTACGGGCTGCACAAACCCAATTCGGCGTCCGATAAATTCCTTCGCGAAACCTACGGCGATAAATATCAGTATCAGGACTTCGCCCCCATGTTCAAGGCTGAACTTTTCGACCCCGACAAGTGGGCGGACCTGTTCGCGAAATCCGGCGCCCGCTATGTCGTCCTGACCTCAAAGCACCACGACGGGTTCGCCAACTTCCCCTCCGATTTCAGTTGGAACTGGAACAGCATGGACGTCGGCCCCCACCGCGACCTTGTCGGCGACCTGACGAAAGCCGTTCGCGCGAAGAACCTCAAAATGGGCCTTTATTATTCCTTATACGAATGGTACAACCCGCTCTATCTGAATCATTTCAATTTGTTTGTGGACGCGCACATGATCCCGCAGATTAAGGAAATCGTCAACCGATACCAGCCTTCGATTTTCTGGACGGACGGCGAATGGGATAAAACCGCCGAACAGTGGAAGAGCCGCGAGATTGTCTCATGGCTTTACAACGAGGCGCCGAACAGGAATGAAATCGTGACCGGCGACCGCTGGGGCAGCGACACGCGCAACAGGCACGGCGGTTTCTACACGAGCGAGATGAGCGGCATGGCCAACTGGAACAAGCTCGCGAACGCCCGAAAATGGGAGGAGTGCCACTGCATCGGCAACTCGTGGGGCTACTCACGCAACGAAAACGTCGAGAACTACCACAACGCGACCGAACTGATTCACATGCTCATCGAGATAGTGAGCCGCGGCGGCAATCTGCTCCTGAACGTCGGCCCCACCGCGGACGGCCGCATCCCCGTCATCATGCAGGAGCGGCTGCTCGAAATCGGCGAGTGGCTGAAAGTCAACGGCGAGTCGATCTATGGAACCAATCCATGGCGCGAGTCTTCAGACGGAAAGAAAATCCGCCCGGCAAGCTCCACCCCCGCCGACTGGCAGAATAAATACACGCCTATCAAGTCCGTGCGCTACACTTCGAAAGGCGACGCGGTTTACGCGATCTCGCTGATCTGGCCGGGCAGGGAACTTGTTCTCAGCGCCCCCGTTCCGGCGCCGGACGCAACGGTCACCATGCTCGGAGTGAAGGGGAATTTGAAGTGGTCGCGCGGCGAGGACGGCAAAATGCATATCGAAGTCCCGCAGCTTTCCATCGACGAACTGCCCGCGCAACACGCATACGTTTTCAAATTGACCGGCGTGAAATGATCGCGACAGATTCTTTATTACAGCATTTTTACTGTTGAAGGATTCAATTTAATCGGAGGCAGGAAATGAAAAAATTCGGCATCATACTATCAACGTTGTTTCTTTCGGCTTTCCTGATTTCGGCGGCGGCGCGCGCGGCGAAACCGCCTGCGGACCTGCTGAAGTACAACGCGCCCGCGAACACTGTCTGGGTGGACACACTCGGCATCAGCGCTTCGGGCAAGCCGCGAGTCAGCGTCACCGGGTTGCCGATGTACATGAAAGGCCGGATGTTCCGGCGCGGATTCAGCGCGCAGGCCGAGAGCATGTTCGGAATCAACCTCAGGGGAGACGCCGTGAAATTCTCCGCGATGGTCGGGCTGAACGACACGGCGCAAAAAGGATCCGTCAAGTTCGAAATCTGGCTCGACGGCAAAATTGCAGCCGGGACAGGCGTCATAAAAAGCGGCGACGAACCGCAACTGCTGACGGCGGACCTGACCGGCGCCAAGAGCATGATCCTGATCACCGGCGACGCCGGCGACGGTTCGAACAACGACGACGCCGACTGGGGCGGCGCGCTCATTTACATGAAGCCCGGCGTGAAAGAGTTTCCGATCGCATTCGCTATCGGCGACGACACGCCCCCTCAAATCGCGCACACGAATCCCGACGAATACGGCATTCACGGAGCGCGTGTTGTCGGCTCTACGCCCGGCAAACCGTTCCTCTTTCTAATTCCCGCCACCGGCAAGAAGCCTCTGACTTACTCCGCTAAAAACCTTCCGGACGGCCTCTCCCTCGATGCAAAAACCGGAATAATATCAGGAGCCCTGAAAAGCGACGGCGAAACGGTTGTCGAACTCTCCGTCGCCGGTCCCGCCGGGTCCGCAAAACGCAAGCTGACAATTGTCGGCGGCAAAGACAAACTCGCGCTGACGCCTCCGATGGGATGGAACTCGTGGAACGTCTGGGGGCTCTCCGTAACCGATAAGAAGGTGCGCGACGCCGCCGACGTCATGGTGAACAGCGGGCTCGCCGCTCACGGGTTCACTTTCGTCAACATTGACGACGGCTGGGAGAAGAACCGCGCGGCCGACGGAAAAATCATCGTCAACGAAAAGTTCCCCGACATGAAAGCGACAGCAGACTACGTGCACTCGAAAGGACTGAAGTTCGGGATTTACTCGTCGCCCGGCCCGCTGACCTGCGGCCGCTACGAAGGCTCTTACCAGCACGAATATCAGGACGCCGACTCATACGCCTCGTGGGGCGTGGACTATCTGAAGTACGACTGGTGCAGCTACGGACAGATCGCGAAGGACGGCAGCCTCGAGGAACTGAAGAAGCCCTATTTGCTGATGCGCGACGCGCTGGAAAAGAGCGGCCGCGACGTCGTATACAGCCTCTGCCAGTACGGTATGGGAATGGTTTGGATGTGGGGGGACACCGTCGGCGGCAACCTGTGGCGAACGACGGGCGACATCAACGACTCGTGGGGCAGCATGGCCGGCATCGGCTTTCCGCAAGGCAACATTTCCAAATATGCGAAACCCGGCCACTGGAACGATCCCGACATGCTCGTCGTCGGCAAAGTCGGCTGGGGACCGTCGCTTCGGGAATCGCGCCTCACGAAGAATGAACAGGTCACGCACATCACCCTCTGGAGCATGCTCCCTTCGCCGTTGCTGATCGGCGCTGATATGGCTTCTTTCGACGAGTTCACTCTCGACCTGCTCACTAACGACGACGTTCTCGCGGTCAATCAGGACCCGCTCGGCAAAGGGGCCCGCGTAGTCGCCCGCGACAAATACAACGAAGTCTGGGCCCGCCCGCTTTTCGACGGCACGGTCGCCGTCGCGCTCTTCAACCGCTTCTTCGAAAAACAGACTGTCACCGCAAAGTGGTCCGACATCAAAGTGAAAGGCACGCAGCCCGTCCGCGACCTCTGGGTGAAGAAGGATCTCGGCAAGTTCGACGGCGAGTTCTCCGCCATCGTTCCGGCCCACGGCGCCGTTATGCTCAAAATCGGAACGCCGAAAAACGCGGACTGAGCGGCTTAGGAGATTCGAGTGTTTTTTCGCAAACTGCTATTCTGCGCAATTGCGCTTATCGCTTTTAGCGGCTCTGCGTTCGCCGCTGTGAATCAAAACGGCGATTCATCCAACGCTTTGGACGCAGCAAAACAGGTCTTTCTGTTTTCATACTTCCACGACAACGGCGGACCCGGCGATGGCCTGCATCTCGCATGGAGCGAGGACGCCTACAAATGGTCGGCGCTGAACGGCGACAATGTTTTGTTCACTCCCACAGTGAGCAAAGTGTTTCGCGACCCGTTCATACTGCGCGGCCCGGACGGCGTTTTCCGAATGGTCTGGACCACCGGCTGGGAAGCGAAACGTATCAGCTTCGGTTACGCAGAATCCCGCGACCTGATCCACTGGACGAATGAAAAAGATGTCCCGGTCATGACGGACGAACCAACCGCCCGCAACTGCTGGGCGCCGGAAATCTTTTACGTCGCCTCAAAAAAGCAATACATGATCTTCTGGTCGACAACTATCCCCGGCCGGTTCCCCGCGACCGACAGCGCCGGCGACGACGGATACAATCACAGAATCTACTACACAACGACAACCGACTTCGAAACTTTCGCTCCGGCCAAACTTCTTTACGATCCGAAATTCAACTGCATCGACGCGACGATCGTTTTCAGCGACAACCGCTTCATCATGTTTCTGAAGAACGAAACCCGCTGGCCGCCGAAAAAGAACATCGTCATCGCGACAAGCGAAAACGCCGAAGGCCCGTACAGCCTCCCTTCGAAACCGATAACCACAAACTGGGTCGAAGGCCCGACGGTGTTGCGCATAGGCGACACATGGAATCTCTATTACGACAGCTATACCCTGAACTCTTACGGCTTAAGCCAGTCTCAGGATCTGAAACATTGGAAAATGATCAGCGGCAAGCTTAAGATGCCCGCAGGCGCGCGGCACGGCACAGCGTTCGCGGCTCCTTTTGATATTTTTTCGAAACTGCCGAAATAAAACAGGAGTATTATTAATGAAACGTTTCCTTTCTCCGTTTGTCGTCGCCATCACATTGGCGGCCTCAATCGCTTTACTCTCGCTTCCGGCGCCAGCCATAGCGCAGCCGCTTGATAAAGTGATCAAAACGATCGACAACCGCGGCGACTTCTACAAATTGGAACTGAACAAATGGAAAACGACGTCAATAACAAACGACAACTATTTCGACCCGCACTTCATCCCGGATAAAAGCTGGAAATCGGCGTCCACCGGCTACGGGTTCCCGAAATCAGAGACGGGAACGTGGTTCTGGACGAGCTTCAAAATACCGGAAAAGATCGGCGGCGTTCAGGCAGGCGGCAGTAAAATTCTGTTCCGCCCCGTCGTGCTTCAAAGCGGCGACATTTACGTCAACGGCAACTGGGTCGGCAATTCATACTCCCTGCAGGGCGAGTTTCTGATCACTGACAACGCCGTGCCCGGCGACGAATACGCGATTCTCATTCGCGGCAACAACCGCTATTCCAACGGCAGTTTTTTAAAAGCGACTCTTTTATACACTCCTCAGCAGGACGTTGACCGCGAGGCGAACGCTTACTCCAACGATCTCAAAACCATTCAAAGACTTATTGAATACGCGCCGGACAAAGCCAAGTGGACTGCCCTGCTCGAACAATCGGCCGCAGCCGTCGACCTCGACGCTCTCGAAAAGAAAGACTTCTCCCGATTCTCCATATCTCTCAAATCAGCGCGCGCGCTTCTCGAACCCGCCGTGGAATTCACCCGGCAGTTCACTCTATACGCTCTCGGCTACTCGCACATCGACCTCGCCTACCGCTGGGACAAGCGCGAAGGCGTCGACGTCTGGGTCAACACAACCCGTTCCGTTCTTAAACTTTTGAAGGATATTCCTGATTGGATTTATTGCGCCGGACAACCGGCCGGATATCAGTACATCGAAAAAATGTATCCGGATATGTTTTCGGAGATACAAAAGATGGTGGCAGCAGGCCGCTGGGAGCCTGTGGGCGCGATGTGGGTCGAGCCGGACTCGAACCTTCCAAGCGGCGAAAGCTTCGTGCGCCAGTTGCTGTACGGCAAACGCTGGTTCCGCGAAAAATTCAACAAGGACGTCGCGGTCGCGTGGACGCCCGACTCTTTCGGGTTCAACTGGAACCTCGCCCAGATTTACAAAAAGGCCGGCATCATCGGCTTTTACACTATGAAAATGGATTGGAACGACACTACGAAGATTCCATACAATATCTTCTGGTGGGAAGGCCCGGACGGCTCGCGTATCCTAACCTATCTGCCGCCTGCGGGATACGGCGCCGCGCTCGACGCCGCCCCTGTCCTCGAACACATGAAGGCTATCGACAAATCCGCCGACCTCAAGGAAACTTTCGAAACTTACGGCGTGGGCGACCACGGCGGCGGCATCACCCGCACTTCTCTCCATAACGCTTCCGTCTTCAAAAGCGATCCGCTGTTCCCGAAAACGGTATTCACTACCGCCGACGCTTATTTCAGGCATCTCGCCTCTCTCTCGAAAACTCACAAATTCCCCGTCTATAAAGACGAGCTTTATCTCGAATACCACCGGGGCACATACACGACGCAGGGGGCGACAAAACGCAACAACCGCCGCGGCGAAGCTGAACTCGCCGACGCCGAGCTTTTCTCCTCCATCGCCGCCCGGTTCGGGCGCGTCTACCCTCGCGCGCAAATCCGCTCGGCTTGGGACATTCTTTTGTTCAACCAGTTCCACGACATTCTGCCGGGGTCGAGCATCAACGGCGCCTACAAAGACGCCGACGCCGACTACGCAAAGATGCTCGAAACGGCTGAAACAGTGTCCGGCGACGCTATGAAAACAATCGCCGGCAAAGTGAACACCGCAGGCCGCGGAACGCCTCTCATGGTTTTCAATTCTCTCGCATGGCCTCGCGGCGGCGTTATCGGCGTCTCCACGGACGGCCTTGAAAACAAAACAATACTCGACGAAAAAGGGAACGCTCTCCCCTCTCAGATCGTATGGACGCCCGACGGATACAAGGCGCTGATTTTCGCTTCCAGGAAACTTCCCGCCGCCGGATACGCTGTCTACCGCGCCGTTCCGTCCGAAAAGAAAAAAACGGATTCCGGCGCTCTGAAGGTCACGGCCAATACTCTCGAAAACGAATTCCTGAAAGTCGCCGTTAATCCGAAATCAGGCAACATATCGAGTCTCGTGGACAAGCGGACCGGCTACGAATATTTCGGCGGCGCCCGCGAAGGAAACATGCTGCAGTGCTACCGCGACAAACATGAAAAATATGACGCATGGAACATCAAGCTTCACGAGCAACTGCCGGTCGAGCTCACGTCGGCCCCGGAGATTGTCGAAAGCGGCCCGGTCCGCATCACTCTCAAGCTGACGAAGACAATCGGCAAATCTACTTTCGTTCATTACATATCGCTCGTGAGCGGCATCCCGCAGGTGTTCGGCCGCCTCGATGTCGACTGGCGCGAATCGCACGTGATGGCGAAACTCGCATTCCAGCTCAATCTGAAAAGCGACAACGCGTGGTACGAAATTCCTTACGCCGCTATCTCACGCGCGGCGGTCGCGAAAACAGACGCAGACCGCGCTAAGTGGGAAGTCTCCGCGCAGAAATGGGTGGACTACACCGGCGCCGGCGGCAAATTCGGATTCAGCCTGCTCAACAACGGGAAATACGGTTACGACACCAAAGATAATGTGATGCGCATGTCGCTGCTCCGTTCGCCGAAAGAGCCGGACCCGGAAGCCGACATGGGGAAACACTCCATCGAATACGCGATATATCCGCACGCCGGCGACTGGCGCGCCGCGCAGACGCCACGCCGCGGCTATGAATTCAACAACCCGGCGCTCGCGTTTGCCGTCCCGCAACACGGCGGCCCCCTGCCCGCTTCAAAATCGTTCTTCTCTTCCGAACCGGCGAACGTGATTCTATCGTCCGTCAAACTCGCAGAGGACTCAAACTCGCTCATTCTTCGCGTTTACGAAGCGGCCGGAAAAGACTCAAAGGCGGTCATCAAACTTCCGGCGAAACCGAAATCTGTTGTCGAAACGAATCTGATGGAAGAGCTGCCGGAAAAAGTCGGCTTCAGCGGCGACACTATCACCGCGCCGATCGGCCATTATGAGTTGAAAACTTTCAAAGTGACTTTCTGATTAATATGATTTTGAGTAGGAGCGGAATGTAGAGACGGAATGTAGGGGCGGATTTCAAATCCGCCCTCCTGAATTCGCAACGGAGGCAAGATGAAACAAAACAAAACGCTGCTCGCATTGATAGGATTTCTTTTTATCGCTGTTACGGCGCAAGCCGCGCCGGTTCAGCGAATTCGCGAAATCATGCGCCCGATATTCAGCGTGCCGGCGATTGTAAAAGCCGGCGACTCGTTCGATATCGAACTGAAACTAAACGGCGATAAAAAGCCGGCAACAGCGTCTCTCGCGCCGTCCGGCTCGGCCGCAAACGCGC
The DNA here is from genome assembly GCA_041664945.1 of bacterium. Classification (GTDB taxonomy): domain Bacteria; phylum UBP15; class UBA6099; order UBA6099; family UBA6099; genus JBAYJY01. The sequence goes on from JBAYJY010000094.1 coordinate 12,414, forward strand.
TGCCCATCTCTCTTACGCTCAGCCCGGTGCCTGAAAATCCGTCGGCCATCCGCGCTTCCGTCCCGGCCTCCGCTCCTGAAGCGCTCTACAATCTCACCGTTTCTTTCTCCGACGGATCCTCAGACTCGCAGCCGCACGCCGTCAAAATCCTGAAAGAGTTCAAAAAGGATTTCGATTTCGTGCATCTCACCGACATCCATTTCAATATCCGCGAGGTTCCCGGCAAGGACACTAACGCCATCCGCATCCGGCTCCTGCAGGACATTGCGAAGTTGAACCCGGAATTCGTCATCTTCACCGGCGACCTCGGCCTATCCCCTATCAATTACGACCGCGATTATGTTTTTCACTACGAAAAATTTCTCGAATACCTCAGCGTTCCCTTTTACACCAACCCCGGCAACCACGATCTCGACACCGACGTTTCAGTTTCGCCCGCCATCGACGGCCTCCCATACTGGACCGCGACTTACGGGCCGACTTACTATTCATTCGATTACGACGGCATCCATTTCATCAGCATCAACACGCACGACTGGCCCGACTCTTTCCGTTACAAACCGGCCGCGGAAGCCGACAAGATCGGCGTCGGCACAATCGCGCTCATCGGTCAGGAGCAATGGGCGTGGATTAAGAAAGACGCGCTCGCGGCGGCGAAAGCCGGAAAAACCAGCATGGCGTTCACTCACATTCCGGTGGAGTTTCTTCAGAGCAACGTCAAAAGCGGCGTCGGCAAGGAAAAAGCCGAAGGTCCCTCCACAAGCCAGTTCATTCAGATGATGACTAAATACAAAGTCTCTCCGGTGTTCGTCGGACACGTGCATTTCAACGCCGAACGGCCGCTCGGCGCGTCGTCGCTCGAAATCGTAACCGAAGCAGCGGGACTTGACCTCAAGAAAGACAACGACCCGCATTGGGGCTACCGCATTGTTCACGTCAAAGACGGCAAGATTGCCGGCTACGACATTCACGAAATCGGTTTCGAAGATTTAAAATAGTTTTTGTTTCAGCCCGAAATTTCTTGAATAGCATGTTTTGTTTATATTAAGCGCCATGATCGTTTTTTATGTGACAAAAGATTTGTTGTAAAAACACAAATCCGATTATTATAATTGATTAGTTTTTATGAAACCAAAAACGAGGAGGCGAAGATGAAGAGATTGATTCTGACAGTGGCGATGTGCATAGTTCTATCCGTTGCGTTCATGGGACGCGGAGCGCAGGCGGCAGAGACGGATACAGCGGCGAACCTGCTGACATCTACCGAGTTGCTTCTTATCTCGCAGGCGAATCTTTCAATACTCGCGCTGAACCTGAATTTCACGAACATTGAACACGGTTACGCGACCGTTGACGAGAACCGCGCGAACCTGAAATCAATCGTGGACAGCGTCGCCCTTGCGGCGGAAGCCATAAAAACGATTCTTAAATCGGGCGACATCGAGGACAAAGATCTCGAACTGATACGCCTCCTCGACCGCACGGACGAAAGCGTTATAAGCGCATCCAATGAATTGATAGCATACTGCGACGATCAGAAAGACGTTCATTTTTCGAATTTCGCGGACGATATGGAAGACATCGTAAAATATATGGAAAAAGCGGGCAAACTGCTCGAGTAGTTTTTGAGGTCGGCGGGGCAAACGCTTTTCGATCTACGAAAACATCAAATCCAAACCAACAAAAAAGGGGAGCCCGGCAGAGCGCCCCTTTTGTATTTTATTTCAGTTTCCGCTCAGTAAGTGACTTTAAGCGACAGTATTTCATAATGGCCGATCGGAACTTCGATCGTCGAGCCGGTGACTTTAACCGCCATCGGTTTTTCTTCCATCAGGTCGACGATCTCGACCGACTTCGGTTTCGCCGGGAGCGTGATCTTCGCCTTCGAGTCCTTGCCGGTGGCTTCGTAAAGTCGCAGGATTTGCGCGTCCGAGTCTTCAGCTTTCTTCACAACCGGCATGATCACATTCGACGGTTCGGCCTTATAGAATGACTTTGCGGCGGGAAGCGTTCCGGTGTGCGAATCGACCGGGAGCGCGATCAGCGGCGTGTTGAATTCCCAGCCGCGCAGAACGGTGTTCGCCTTCCGCCAGTCGCCCGCGTGCGGGTAGAGCGAGTACTCAATCGTGTGTTTGCCCATGTCCGCCTCGGCGTCCGGCGCCTTCGGCGAGCGGAGCAGCGACAGCCTCATCACGCTGTCCTTCGTATCGTATCCATACTTGCTGTTGTTGATCAGGCTGAATCCGGCCTTGCCCGCGCCGTCCGGATAATCCGCCCATTTCTGAGCGGAGACTTCCCACTTCGCCTTGTCGGAATCGTTTTTCCAGTAAGCCGCCCTCGAAATCGCCGCGTACGGAATTTCGTACCATGCGTCGTCGCTCTTAAGATTCAGATCGAACGCGAGTTTCGCCATAACATGCGCCTCGCGCCAGTCCACGTCGAGCTTGCCGAACACTTCCGGAACGCCAGCCACGAGCGAGAGATAGTGAACGAACGTTGATTTGCCGATTGTCTTCGTCCATTTGAGGGTGACGCGCACCGGCCCGTTTTCGACAATCTCGGGCGCCGCCGCGAGCGCGACATCCAGCCGCTCGTGCAACCGGATATTCCATGCATCGTAATCCGGGTGTTTGTCGTGGTAGCACTGCAATTCGTTGCCGACTCGGCCGCCGCCGAAGTACTCGCGCTTGTCGCGCTTGTCTATCAGGCTGGTGATGTTGCCCGTCTTCGAATCAACCGTAACCTTGAAGAATTCATTTTCGAGAGTGGTCCCGCTGATCTTCAGATCGGATTTCGCGGCAGCCTTCGGCGCTCCAGGAACGACGCGGTAGGTCGCATAACCCATCGCCGGCGCTCCGCGCGCCACGAACAACAGCTTCGCCGAGCCGTCGTCGGCTTTGACAGCCTGCGCGGGAACCGGCTTGCCCGCCGCATCGAGAACGGAACTTTCCGCGCCCGCCGCGGGAATCTCCACGATTCCGTCGCGATTCCAGGAAAGCGAATTGAACAGCATCAGCGCCTGCCCCGCCCCTTTTGTGTCAACCTTCGCCGCTATCGACTTCTCGGCGCCTTCCGCCGCGCCGTTCGCGATCTTGTGCATTTCCGCGTAGTCAATTTTGTTATCCTTATAAACCTTATTTATGCTCGACCCCGGCAGAATGTCGTGGAACTGGTTGAACATGAGATGGTTCCAGGCGTTGCGGATGTCCTGTTGCGGATATGTGGCGCCGAGCCGCGCCGCGATCGAATTGAACGTCTCCGCGTTCATGATCGCAGTTTCGCCGCGCCGGTTGTTCAGCTTCGTGTCCGCCTGCGACGTATAGGTGCCGCGGTGATATTCCAGATAAAGTTCGTTGTTGTAAACCGGGAACTTGTGCGTCTTCGACAGGTCGAGCAGATGTTTGAAATATTCTTCCGACGATATGAATGAAGTGGGCGGGAAAAGCGGGTTGTTTTTGAACGCGAACGCGCGGTTGAGCTGCGTGCGCGTCACGCCGCCTCCGTGGTCGCCGACGCCGAAGATCGCGAACACTTCCGAAACGCCCGTCGTCTGCTTCATCGTCTTGAGCTGCGAAAGCACTTCGTTCGTGTCCATCGAATCGCCGTAGCCGCCGACCGGGAAATACGTCATCAGCTTCGAGCCGTCCGGACCCTCCCACCAGAAGATATGGTGCGGGAACCGCGTCGTGTCGTTCCAGTTGATCTTCTGCGTCAGGAACCCGACCATTCCGGCCTTCTTGTAAATCTGCGCGAGATTCCAGTTGTATCCGAACGAGTCCGGCGTCCAGCCGATCACGACTTCCTTATTGAATTTCTCTCTGAAATATCGTTTGCCGTAAACGAGCTGCCGTATGTAGCTCTCGCCGCCCGGCAGGTTCGAGTCGAACTCCGCCCATGTGCCGCCGACGAGTTCCCAGCGGCCTTCGGCCACCTTCTGCTTGATCTCCTCGAACAGCTTCGGATAATCCTTCTCCATCCAGTAATAGCCCGCCGCCTGCCCAGCGCAGTATTTCCATTCGGGATATTCATTGTAAAGCGCCATGATCGTTTTCGATGTGTTCCTCCACACGTCCTCGCCTTCCTTCTTGTCCCACAGCCACGCGAGGTCTATGTGCGAGTAGCCGATCAGATATATCGAAAACGTTTTCGCAAGTTCCTTAATAGGAGCCAGCTCTTTCTTCGCGGCGCCGAGGGACTCCACGAACTTCACGTCGCCGTCTTTTCCGCGCGCCGCCAGGTCCACTTTCGCCGCTGACTTTTCGAGCATCTTCTCCCATTTGTCTTTGTCCGGCGAAAAATCCATAAGCTGCCGGACAAGAAAAATATCATTGACGTACTGATTCACTTCCTGCTGAACCGCCTCGAACGCCGAGAACTCCAGAGTCGCTTTAGTGAAGATAACTCCGCTCGCGTTGTTGTTCGCTCTGATTACTATCGCGTATTCTTCGCCGGGAACTGCGTTGATCGTCAGAAGCGCCTCGCCGTTGAAATGCGAGAAGCTGTGCTTCCACTGTCCGTTAATATATATCTCTCCGTTTCTCTCCACTCCTGCCGTGAGAAATATCCGGCTTCCTTTAGTCGGAAGGCCTTTGATCGTTTCGGGGACTTTGAAGTTGGTCCAGAACCAGTAGCCGATATCGTTCAGCGGCAGCATGCTGCCGGTTGAGATCGTTTTCCAGCCTTTTCCGGGCACGAAATTCGGATCAAGACAGCTTTCATCCTTGATCGGCGCCATTTTCCATCTCGCGAGAGGGACTTCGATCACTTTCGATTCCTTGTTGAGGCTTTGTATAACGTTGTCCACCATGGATTGTTCCGCGCGCGCCGGAGCGCCGTTCATAAA
>JBAYJY010000095.1:0-17137 GCA_041664945.1 bacterium
GAGATCGAGGGCGACATCTCGAAACAGGACGCGAAACGGATCGCCTCCGAGCTGCTGGCCGACCCGGTTTCGCAGCGCTATGTCATCGGGCGGGTTCACGGCGACATGTCGAAGGGCGCCTGGGTTCTCGAAATCCGCTACAACCACGGGGTGACAGACCCGGTGGCGGAATCGACGCTCAAGGGCATAGCAGACATGAAGATAGCGGGCGCGACCGCAGCGAAGACCTCGACAAAGGTCATTCTGCGCGGACGCCTCACCGACGAGCAGGCCGACGCGATTTGCCGCAAGCTGCTCGCGAATCCAGTGATTCAGTCGTTTACAGCGGAAAAGAAGTAGCTGGTAGTTGGTAGTTTGGGAAAAGAAAAAGGCAAAAAGAAGTAGACGGTAGACAGCAAACAGTAGACAGGGAAAAGATAAAGATAAAACGGGAACAGAAAAAGCTAAGAGACAGAAATCAGGAAAAGCAGTTGACAGTAAGAAACTTACCGGAAGGACGTTAAGCGATGGCTTCCAAGAAATCACCGAAGAAAGCGGCCGCCAAGAAGGCGGCGAAACCGAAAAAATCAGCGGCGCAGGTCAAGGTGGAGAAGGTAAAAATTCTCCAGGCGACCGACGCGCAGCTTGTGAAGATCAGCTCTGACCGGCTCCTCTCGCTCAACCTTGGCGAGATGAAAAAGGTGGCGGCCTACTTTCGCAGGAAGGGTCGCAACCCCACCGACGCCGAACTGGAATGCATAGCGCAGACGTGGTCCGAGCACTGCAAGCACAAGGTGTTCAACGGCATCATCTCCTACGTCGAAAACGGGCGCAAGGAGCTGATCGACAACCTGTTCAAGCAGACGATCGTGAAGGCGACGAAAGACATCCGCGAAGCGGACGGCGACGGCGACCGCTGCGTGTCCGTGTTCGAGGACAACGCGGGCGTGATCGAGTTCGACGACAATTTCCACTTCGCGTTCAAGGTCGAGACGCACAACCACCCGTCGGCGCTGGACCCGTACGGCGGAGCGAACACCGGGATCGGCGGCGTGATCCGCGACCCGATGGGAACCTGCCTCGGCGCGACGCCGATCTTCAACGTGGACGTGTTCTGCTTCGCGCCCCCGGACATGCCGCACGATAAGTTGCCGAAAGGCATTCTGCACCCGAAGCGCATCTACAAGGGCGTTGTCGCCGGCGTGCGCGACTACGGCAACAAGATGGGCATCCCCACGATCAACGGCTCGCTCCACTTCGACGACCGCTACCTCGGCAACCCGCTGGTCTACTGCGGCACGGGCGGCCTGATCCCCGTCGACCGCGTGGAGAAAAAGGCGCGCCCCGGCGACCTGATCGTCGCCGTCGGCGGCAAAACCGGACGCGACGGCATCCACGGCGCCACGTTCTCGTCGATCGAGCTCGACTCCGACTCCGAGACTTCATCCAGCGGCGCGGTGCAGATCGGCAACCCGATCGTCGAGAAGAAAGCGCTCGACATCATCATTCAGGCGCGCGCGATGTTCCTGTACGACTGCATAACGGACTGCGGCGCGGGCGGCTTCTCGTCGGCCGTCGGCGAAATGGGAAAGGACATCGGCGCCGAGGTTCACCTCGAACGCTGCCCGCTGAAGTACGGCGGCCTCGCCCCGTGGGAAATCCTGCTCTCCGAGGCTCAGGAGCGCATGGTGCTCTCGATCCCGCCGAACAATCTGTTCAAGTTCCTGCGGCTCTGCGAGCGCGAGAACGTTGAAGCGACTATCATAGGCAAATTCACGAACACGAAACGCTTCGTCGTCAGGCACGAGGGAGTCGACGTGGCCGATCTCGATATGAAATTCCTGCACGGCGGCGTTCCGCGCTATCCGCGGCCCGCGGTGTGGAACACGCGCAAGCATCCGGAGCCGAAGATCGCGGACCCGGAGAATCTTAACCGCGCGCTGGAAAAGGTTCTCGGCAGCTACAACGTGGCGAGCAAGGAATGGGTAGTGCGGCAGTACGACCATGAGGTGCAGGGCGCGAGCGTGTTGAAACCGCTTCAGGGCGCGCAGGACGACGGCCCCGGCGACGCGGCGGTTGTCGCGCCTCTCTTTGGCTCCTATCGCGGCATCGCCGTCTCGAACGGCATCGCGGTGCGTTACGGAGACATCGACACCTACTGGATGGCGGCGAGCGCTATCGACGAGGCGATCCGGAACGCGGTGGCGGTCGGCGCCGATATCGACGACATAGCGATTCTCGATAATTTCTGCTGGGGCAACCCGGACAAGCCGGACCGGCTCGGCGACCTCGTGCGCGCATCTCGCGCCTGCTACGACATCGCCACCGCCTACGGCACTCCGTTCATCTCCGGCAAGGACTCTTTCTATAACGAATTCGCGATCGAGGGCGAAACGATCGCCATTCCGCCCACGCTCCTCATTTCGGCGACCGGCATAATCCCGGACGTGCGCCGCGTCGTATCCATGGACTTCAAGAAGCCCGGCAACCCGGTCTATGTCGTCGGAACGACGTTCAACGAAATGGGCGGTTCGCAATACTATCAGACGCTCGGCTTCATAGGCAACAGCGTGCCGAAGCTGAACGCGAAGAAATCGAAGAAGATATTCAAGGCGCTGACGGGCGCTATCCGGTCCGGCTGCGTGCGCGCCTGCCACGATGCGAGCGACGGCGGCCTTGCCGTGGCGTTCGCTGAAAGCGCGTTCGCCGGCGGTTTCGGCGCGGACATCGACGCGCGGCTCATCCCGCGCGCGGCGGGCGTCAAACGCACGGACAATCTCCTGTTCTCCGAATCCAACACGCGCTTCGTGGTCGAAGTCGACTTCGCGAAGCGGAAGGAATTCGAGAAGCAGATGAAAAACGTGCCGTGCGCGCTGGTCGGCGTGGTGACGAAGAAGCCGCGCCTGACGGTGACCGGGCTGAACTGCAAGACGGCGATCAGCGCCGGGATCGACAAGCTGAAAGCGGTGTGGAAAGCGCCGCTGGCGTGGTGAGCAGCGAAAAATAAGAGTTTCAGGAGCCTCGAAAATGAAAGACGTGAGAGCAATCGTCCTGCGGACGGCAGGCACAAACTGCGACAGGGAAACCGTTTTCGCGCTGGCAAGCGCCGGCGCGGACGTGGACCTCGTGCACATAAACATGATCGCGAACGGCGAGAAATCGCTCGACCGCTACCAGATACTCGCGCTTCCCGGCGGGTTTTCGTACGGCGACGACATCTCGGCCGGCCGCGTGCTCGCCAACGAGCTGATCAACAAGATCGAGGAGCCGGTCAACAAGTTCGTCGCGGACGGCAAGCTCGTCGTCGGCATCTGCAACGGCTTCCAGGCGCTCGTGAAGACCGGCCTCCTGCCGGGCTTCGCCGCCAAGAAAGGCCGCTCCGGAATGGCGCGCCCGAGCGTCACTCTTTTCGACAACGACTGCGGACATTTCGAGTGCCGCTGGATTTATCTGAAGAACGACCCGAAGTCGCCCTGCGTCTTCACCAAGGGCGTCCAGCGCGTCATTACGCTGCCGATCGCGCACGGAGAGGGCAAGATCATCTTCGACAAGCCCGAGACGCGCAAAAAGGTTATCGCCAATAAGCAAATAGTGTTCAAATACTGCGACGCCGAGGGCAATCTCTCCGGCTATCCGGTGAACCCGAACGGCTCAGAGGAGAACATCGCCGGGCTGTGCAACGCCACCGGGCGCGTGTTCGGACTCATGCCGCATCCGGAACGCCACATCACGGCGACGCAGCACCCGCGCTGGACCCGCGGCGAGGGCGCCGACCCCGGCCACGGCTTCGCCATCTTCCAGAACGCCGTCGACTTTGCGGCGAAGGAATTGTAAGCTATAATCTACAAAAAGAAGCGGCAATTCATTCGCGGGTGATTTGAATGTACAAAAGCGTCAGCATTCAAAATTTCAGATGCTACGATAGTATCAATATTGATAAATTGAAAAGAATTAATCTTTTCGTCGGCAAAAATAACGTTGGCAAGACGACGTTATTAGAAGCTGTTTATTTACTCTGCGCTCGTAATAATCCTGATCAATCGACGATTGTCAATTTGATCAGAGGTTTGGAAGTTGATTTTCAAAATCTTAATTCAAACATGAATCCGCCATGGGATTACAATTTTAATAACCAAAAAAATGTGAAAGAAATTGTTATTGAAGGTGAGCACGCCAATAACGGCTTTCAAAAAGTTACCATCAGATCATTTCTAAAAAGTCAAAGTATATTTGATCAACTTGGCAAAGATTCTTCTAGCTTGTCTGCTGATCCCAATATGACGGTTCTTGGCTACAAAACAAAAGTTCTTGAATACGAAATTCAAAACGGGGATAAAAAGCAACTACTGCATGTTTCGTTAAGCATCAAAGGCGTGATGAAGGATTATGATGTTGTCAAAACTGAAGAAAAAGCATACTTCAGGGCGCCGCATAGCAAAATTGATCAAAAGATTTTGGCCGCGAGGTTGGAGCCATTTTTAAAGAATGGCCAAGAGTCTCTTATTAATGTTTTGAGGATCATCGATCAAAATATAAACAGGATATTCATTACTTACGAAAATGAATCGCCAATGGTATATTGCGGACTTGAAGATAATACTTCAATACCTTTGGTTTTTATGGGTGATGGAATTTCAAGTTTAATCGGTATATTTACAGAAATATTCCATATAAAAAACGGTGTCTATTTTATAGATGAAATTGAAAATGGCTTCCATTATTCTGCTATGGAAAAAATCTGGCTTGCCATCGAAAAAATGGCTGAAGAGTCAAACGTTCAGATTTTTGCGACAACGCATAGCCGTGAATGTGTTATAGCGGCCTTTGATGCGATCAAGAGCAGTAATTATAATGACTTTTACCTGCATAGGCTTGAGAGGGTAAAAGGCGATATCAAATGCTTTACTTACGATTTGGAGACTCTTGAAAGCGCGATAGACCTGAATCTCGAGGTCCGATGACTGACAATTCTTGCGATAAACCATTTGAACCTGAAAAACCCAACCTAATTTTGGTTGAAGGTAAATCCGATGAATTATTTTTTAAGTATTTTTGTGATCGTTCAGGAATCAAAAATATCGAATTCCGTGACATCAAAGGGAAAGAAAATTTCCACTCAATAATAAGGGCGATAAGCATCTCGCCAAGTTTTTCTGAAACAGTCACTTTTTTAGGAATTATTAGAGATTCTGATGATAATGAAGACGGAGCATTCGAAAGCGTCTGTGATGCGCTTAGAGCATCTAATTTGCCGGTTCCGTCTAATCCGTTGGGAATTGCTGAAGGTAATATAAAGGTTTGTGTTCTTCTTTTGCCGGGAGGCGGGAAGTCTGGAGAACTTGAAGATTTGTTTTTAGAGTCATGGAAAGAAGCTCCTGTTTTTGAGTGCGTAGATGAATATTTCAAATGCGTTGAAACAAAAGAAAACAAATTGCCGAAGAAGATGTCTAAAGCAAAGGTTCAAGTTTTTTTAGGATCGCGTGAAGACGTAGATGAAAGATTCGGCATCGCCGCAGTAAAAGGGTACATTAATTTCAATCACCCTGCTTTCGATATCATTCGGGAATTCTTCTCGAAAATCTCATAGCGAAAAACATGGAATGTGATTTTGACAGCGGAGCGAGGAATAAGGTTTGAGCTAAAGCCGCTGATAAATATCGCTATTGTTCTTAAATAATCAAAACACCGCTTGGAGGCCTCAATTTGAAAAAGAAAATTGAACAGGGAACCGGAACGAAGCTGATACATCCGCCGTGCGGGGAGTGCGAGCGCACGGGCGCGGTGAACGTGCCGATATATCAGGTGTCGACTTTCAGGCAGGAGCTGCCGGGAAAGGCGAAGCTGTACGATTATTCGCGGACCGGCAACCCGACGCGCGCGGCGCTCGAATCGTACATAGCCGATCTCGAGGGCGCGAAGGCGGGATTCGCCTTTTCATCGGGAATGGGCGCGATCTCGTCGTGCCTGATGCTTCTCAGCGCGGGCGACCACATCGTGGCGACGGAGGACATGTACGGCGGCACCTACCGGGCGATAACCGACGTATTCAGCCGTTTCGGAATCATGCACACGTTCGTCGACACCACGGACTCGAAAGCGGTGGCGGCTGCGGTGACGCCGGCGACTCGCGCGATTTATATCGAATCGCCGACCAACCCGCTGATGAAGATCGCCGACATCGCGAAAATCGCCGCGATAGCGAAGAAGCGCGGCCTATTGCTGATGGTGGACAACACGTTCATGTCGCCGCTGCTGCAGAACCCGCACGCGCTCGGCGCGGACATCGTGATTCACAGCGCGACGAAGTACCTCGGCGGCCACAGCGACCTGATAATGGGGCTGGCGACGGCGGTTGACGCGGCGGTGGCGAAACAGATCGGCTTCATTCAGAACGCGGTGGGCGCGATACCCTCGCCGTTAGACTGCTGGCTGATGATGCGCGGGATGAAGACGCTCAAAGCCCGGATGGACGCGCAGCAGCAGGGCGCGGCGGCGATCGCGGCGTGGCTGAACAAGCAGCCGCAGGTGGAGAAGGTTCTGTTCCCCGGCCTGAAAAGCCATCCCGGCCATGCGGTTCACAAGCGGCAGGCGTCCGGCGCCGGCGCGATGATTTCCTTCTACACGCGCGACGCGAAAACCGCCAAGCGGATTCTTAATTCGGTTAAAATCTGGACGCTTGCCGTAAGCCTCGGCGCCGTCGAGAGCCTGATCGCCTATCCGATAATGATGACCCACAACGAGTTCCCGAATGAGGAACTGAAGCGGATCGGGATAAACGACCGGCTCATAAGGCTGTCAGTCGGGCTCGAAGACGCCGGGGACCTGATAGCCGACCTCGCGCAGGCTATGCGCGTAGCCAAATAGCAATCAGAATACGTGCTTATAGCCCATGAACGGCCCGCGAAGCGTGAAGTTCACCTTCGGCATCGGGTAGTTTCCGAGCGTAACCGCGCCGGCCTGCAGCGACATCCAGCGGAAACCGATGTATGCCGCGCTGCCTGAGTCGAATTTGTATGCCACTGTCGATTTCACATCGAATCCCGGCCCCTTGGCTTTGCCCGACAGGGCGCCGGCCGTGTATTTCGCGCTCATGTCCGGAACCATGTTGACTTCAAGGCCGGCGGTGATGTGCGGCGGTTTGAGATAAGCGCCGAAGCCCGCGCCGAGCTGCATGCCGGTAATCGCGGCGGTGGTTGTCGAGCCGGACACGCTGTTTTCGATATTCAGCTTCATAATCGGATAGGAAAGAGTGAAATAGAATCCGGGTTGCGGATCGTACCGCATTCCGATGACCGTGCGGCTTGCTTTTTCCTTCATGTTCGGGCGGACTAAAGAAGTGACGGGGCTGAAGTCGCTCTTGCCCCATTCGCCGAGCGCGCTCCATTTGCTGTCGCCGAGCCGCGCGGAGCCGAGTATTACCGGAAAAAATGTCTGGCCGGATTTCTCGCTGAACGTCGGGAACGACTTAATCAGATTCGCGTCCCAATAGTTCAACGAAACAGCGTACTTCGGAGCTTTCGCGGCTGTGGAGCCGCTGGCGTGCGCGAACGCCGGCAAAAGAACTGCGCTCAATACCAATACTGCATAAATCAGACCTTTTCGCATAGATGCCTCCCCAAGATGTAGTCCAATTTATGTAAAGCGCGAGCCGTGAGACGCGCGCAAAAAGGTAACGGGAATATAGGTAAAAAAACGACGTTCGTCAAATGTTTTTTATCGAATAACGGCGCGGAAACGGCGTAAAAAAGTCTCGCCAGTAAAAAAATGGATTAAAAGGACATGAATTGACATAAAGGAAGCAAAGCGCGGCGCTGATTTCACAGGCTGCGCCGGTTCCAGTGTTTGCTTTGCTTTCATTGTGGGTAAAACAAAAATAAGACGCTGACTTGAAGGAACTTCCGACTAAGCGCCGTTGTTTTATCAAATAGACGGTGATGAGGGGAGGGGAGAACGATGGCGGCGAACTATATTAGGGATGATCTGACAGCTCAAAAAGCAAGCGTTGCGCGGGTTGACCTCAAGAGTTCGCATTGGGCGGACAATGTAAGAAAAGCCTATCTTGGGTTAACGGTCGACTCGGCGTTCAAAGCGAGGCTGCAGGAACTTGTGCGTCAGAATTTCGAGAGCGGCGCCTTGAGGCAGGTGTCGGCTGAAGAAGTCAGTTCGCTCGTCTCGGACGGCGGAAGCGCCCGTCCGGAATCTCTCCGTGAACAGGATGCGATGAAAAACCTCGTCTCGCTCGGAAAGCTGAACGAGGCGACATTCCTAAACGTTTTTCACATCACAGGAGATAGTTTTATGGTCAAGTCCGCCCTGAACGTATTGCGTCGGGGAAATGTTGACGAGGATGTCGAGCCCGTCCAGGAAACAGACGGACAAATGGGTTAGACGCCTTATCTATCGCAGATTGCGAACTGGTGTTAGGCGCGGCGTTCAAAACAGCGGTTATTGATTGACAGCCCGGTATCGCTCCGGCAAAGGCGTTGGCTTAGATGACAAATCGGGCATCGCCGGGGCGAACCGGGATTTTTTTTGACTGTTTATGCGCCATTCGCAAAAAAGTCCGGCGCAATGCAGTGATCCGGATTTACAAGCTGAAGGTCGCGCACAATACCGAACGGAGAGTGCGTCATTGCGAGGAAGCCGTATTGTGGATGACGCGGCAATCCCGAACTCAATTCCTATTAATATCGTAGTATTTATTGTGGTTATAGTATTATTCTTTTTCCTGTCTACTGTTTGCTGTCTGCCGTCTACTGCTTTCATGTCTTTCGCTGTATTCTGAGTTCTGTATTCTTCCCACTAATTGGAATTGAGTTCGGGTTTGCTTCGTCGCTACGCTCCTCGCAATGACGGACTTATGCTTTTTCTTTCCCCGTCTACTGTTTGCTGTCTACTGACTACTTCTTTTCGTTCCCGTATTTCACATGAAATTCACTCTGTATCTGTTTAAATGGAGTTGGTCAGTTCTTGTGAAAGTCTATTCAATGTTTTCTGCATGTCTGACTCAACTTTATCGGCGCAGCTACGAACATAAGCCTCATCAGAAGCCGCTTTTTTGCCATGCCGGTCGAAACAAACAGGCTCCAGAATTTCCATCAGTATATTCATTGGAAATGCCATTGGGGGAATTAACATTGGCCCCAGTGTTATGCCCCATGGGAAGCTCACTGAAAGCGGCCACACTTTAGCCCTGAAAAACTTCGGCAGCATCCGGGCGAGCCAACGCATATCGTCAATAATGATAAACATAGTATGCGCGCCGGCGGTGACCAATGGGTAGATTGGAACATTCTCGGCAATCGCCAATCGAATATACCCGGCGCGGCCGCCAAATACTATCCTGTCGCGGTGTCTGTAAGGCCTGTAAGCATCCAAATCGCCGCCGGGATAAACAAGTATTTTGTTGCCGCGCTCCAATAGTCGATGCGCATTTTCATGTGAAGCGCGGACAGCGCCAAGCGGTATGAAAAACTGATGTAGCATCGGTATTCTAATTGTCATCTCATGCATCATGCCGTATGGGATTTCGTCTATCCCCAGCTTACGGTATATCTCGGATAAGAAATGAAGTATATCAGGAGCATATCCGGCTGAACTGTGATTGCCCACATAAATACCGGCGCCGGGCGAAACACGTTCAAGCCCACGCAGTTTTATGTTGTGATAGTCAACAAGAAATCCGTCAGCCAAGCCGACGATCTTATCGATAAATTCAGCATTTCGATTATCGATCGAGTCAATATCGTATGCGTATTTAAGACTCAAATGAGCTCCTTGACTATCTATTCTCATTTTACTACATTCTCACCGCTGTCATCAACTGCTCACCAATTCGCAATATTGTTTTATAATGCTTCCGAATTCTTTAAGGCCTGCTGTTGTTAATCCCCAATTGCCAGCTACCTGATTGAAGTTTATCCAAGATTCCTCGCTTCGCTCGGAATGACAAGCGGGAGTGGATTACGGCTTATCTGCAAACTAATTGGAACCGAGTTCGGGATTGCTTCGGCAAAAAAACGTCTCGCAATGACGTTTTTCGTTTTGTTTTTGTCTTTCGCTGTATTCTGAGTTCTGGATTCTTCCCACTAATGGGAATTGAGTTCGGGTTTGCTTCGTCGCTACGCTCCTCGCAATGACGGACTTATGCTTTTTCTTACCCTGTCTACTGTTTGCTGTCTGCTGTCTACTGCTCTTATGCCTTTTGTCAGCTAACGTCCCGATCATCGGCTGTTCTTTGACCCCCGCGGCGTTTATTGTTATATTTTTAAGTTCAGGGAACATAGCGCCCGCCTGCCTTGTCGAAACAGATGAGGCAGGGAGCAGATGACGAGGACGGCGATGCAACGCCAACCCGCGCCGGAAGAACGATTGGCCTCGGTGAGCGACGAAGCTCTTGTGGAGCGGACGCTCGCGGGCGACGCCGGCGCATTCGACCAGATAGTGGCCCGCTACAAGGGCCGCGTTTTTTCATACGCCTGCCGCATGCTCGGCGACCCGGAAACCGCCGCCGAAACCGCTCAGGATGTTTTTATGCGCGCCTACCGATATCTCGAAAACTTTCGCGGCGACTCGAAGTTCAGCACATGGTTCTACACCATTGTCACTACAACCTGCATGAACGCCTCGAAATACCACGGCCTGCGGGCGCGCAACCGCGACGAACGCTACTTTGAGAGCGAGGAGGGCAGCGTTTCGGACCCGATCGACCGCGTTCCGAGCGACACCTACGCGCCTGAAAAGCTCGCCGCGCGCGGCGAAATTCGCGGCGCCGTCCGCGACGCCATTCAGGACATACCCGAAATTTACAGGCAGGTGATAGTCTTGAAGGATGTGAACGATTTTTCTTATGAAGAGATAGCCCGGATATTGGAATGCGAGCTGGGGACGGTGAAGTCCCGGCTGGCCCGCGCCCGGCAGATGATGCGCGAAAGGCTCATTGCGGCGGGCGTGCTCGGCCCGGAGTGTGATTGATTATGAACTGTGACCGGTTCAACGAAATTGTGCACGATTATATCGACGGCGAGCTCGACGAGATTCGCGAAGCCGCGGCGGCCGAGCATATAGCCGCCTGCGACTGCTGCGCCCGCGAGGTTCGCGCGTTCCGTCGCACGCGGGAGATGGCCAAGCAGTACGGGGCCGAGCTCGCGCCGGAAGGGTTCGAGGAATCCGTCCGGGAGCGGATCGACGCGGAAACGCGCGCCCGCCGCAGAAGCAGGCGCCAGGATGCCGCAAGAACTTTTCCATTCCGGATAGGGCATATTCCCCGTTGGGCGTCGCTCGCGGCGACTTTCGCCATCGTCATTCTCGCCGGCGGCTACTTGAAACTCTTCTATCTATCGCCCGCCGGAAGCATCCAGACAGCCAAAATTGTTACGCCCAACAGGGTTATAAGCGAAGCGCCTGAAGAAAAAATAGTTTTATCCGAAAAGGCCGGCATGGACGCGGCGACGTCTGAAACGCCCGCGCCGGTTGAGCCGCGCGAAAGCGCCGCAGCAGGCAAGAGCATAGCCGCCGCGGAACCGGTAAAAGATAAAATCGCAACTGACAATATAATCGTCGCGTCTGAGGAAAAAGGCGCCGGCAAAATCGGTTTGGCGAGCGGCGGCGGAGCGGCAGGATACACGGCGTCGAGCGAAACAAATGCGGATGGAAAATCATATGTAAGGTTTGACGCAGAATCAATGCCGCTTGCGACACAGGAAGCGCGCGCTTTCGAAAATGCGGTTGAAAGGTATGAATTGCAACACGCGCTCGGCGGAACCGGAACAGGCGCCGGCGCGGCGGATTATTCTCTGAAGAAAGAGGGCGCGATTGCCGTTCAGCCCGAAGTTGCGCACTTCTCGAAATCGGCAGTGGCCGCTGATAGCGAATCTCGCCCGATGCCCGCCGGCGCGATGTCGCCGTCCTCGGCTCCGGTTATCGCGGAACTCACGAGTTACGATACTGCCGGAGATAAGTATTCTTTCAGTCCGCCGGCGGCGATGCCGTACTATTTCGACGAGGCGGACGCGGCCCAGCCCGAAAGCGCGCTGGAACAACCCTCGAAACGGTCGGCCGCGCCGGGAGCCGCCGCGAAAGCGCCGGGAAGCGTCAAGGTTGCGAGCGCGATGGATGTAATCAACACGACGAATCCGCGAGACACTTTGAAAAAGTGTACGGCGCTTATGAACGAGTTTTTGAAAGCGAACCCGACGGCGAAAGGGCAGTGGCAGCAGAACGCCGGCAGGTTCATTGTGAGCGGGAAGTATAAAACGATGGTAGCGCTGCGAGAGAAGCTCGCCGCCGAGTTCGGCGGCCGCAAGCAGGCTCCCGCGGCTGCGGCGTCGGAAAAAGCCAAAGCGGCGGCCAAGCCCGAGTATGATACGGATAAGGACGCTGTTCTCGCGGTTTATATCAGGCCGATGAAAACGCCGCCCGCGGCTGCGGCAGCCTCTCCGGCCGCCCCGGCCAAGGCGCCGGCCGCCGAAGCGGACACAAAATCCGGCGGGAAGTGATTTTCGACGCGTTTTTGCAGACCCGCCGCTGTGAATAACTTCTTTGCGGATTCGGATTTTAGCGCTTACAAATTTCAGCAATATGTTATAATTTCTCCGTTATGGAAAAAACCGGATTGCCGCCTGAGGAACGAGGGCAGCGCGGACGCAAATTCATCGGCGTCAAGTTCGACTGCTGCGGAGTTTACTCGCGGATTTATTACAACGAAAAACAAAACGGTTACTTCGGCTATTGCCCGATGTGCCACCGGCGCGTAAATGTCCGCGTGGATCCCCAAAAAGGCGTCGACGCCCGATTTTTTAAGCTTACTCCTAAATGAGTTAAGGAAAACTTTTGAAAAAGTTTTCCTTAAAATCCTTTGCCGGCCAGCCGGCTTCTTATTCGGGCCTCAGTAGTCTACCTATGATTCATTTCTCATTCGACCCTTTCAAAACTTTTTGACGCTCCGCGCGCTCCGCTCGGTAATTATCATAACAGCAACCAGTTACAAGAGAGAACACGGGCCTCAGTAGTCTATCAATGTCTCATGTCCTCATTAACCCCTTATTAAAGCTTTTGGGAAAGTGTGAAAACCTTTTTCTCGAAAAAGGTTTTCATTTATTTCGTTTTTTCATCCTTCTCACTTCGCGCGGCGCGCGCTTAGCTTGACCTGTTTTCGGCGCCGTGTTAAGTTGTGAGCTTAAGAAAGGCTGCCGGTTTTTAACATGCGACACGTTAGCTGCCCATACTGTTCGAGGAACAACACGGAGTTTTTGTATCCCCGGTTTGCCGACCCGGAATCAATTTACGGTTTGAACTACGTTGCGTGTGTAAATTGCGGAATAGCATATTTGAATCCGATGCCGGAGGAAGCGGAACTCAGCGGCCACTATGAAAAATTCGAGGCGGTCCCGAAAGAGGACCCTTCCGGCTTCAAGATGGACCCGTTCAGGGGGAAAACGATAAAGAGCCTAAAGCCGTCCAGGGAAACGGACAGGCTGCTGGACGTCGGGTGCGGAAAAGGCGAGATGGTTTATTGCCTGATGAACGAGGGCTACGACGCGGTAGGGGTCGAGCCGTATTTCAAGCCCGAATATGAAAACGAGGAATTGAACAGAAGAATCATAAGCAAAACGATATTCGACGCCGGGTTTGAGGACGGCCGGTTTTCGCTGATAACGATGTGGTCTGTGATGGAACACATAATCGACCCGGAGCCGCTGTTGAAGGAAGTGGCGCGCTTACTGAAGCCGGGCGGGCGCCTCATAATATCCGTGCCGAATCTGAACACGTGGCAGCACAGGCTGCTGAAAAACTGCTGGCTGGGATTCGGGCCGCCGGGGCACGTTTTTGTCTATTCAGAAACAGGGTTGGCCAGGATAATGGAAGAGCGGGGCTTCCGGCTCGTCAGGAGCGTTCCCGACCGCGTCAACGACTCGTGGATTCTGAAGAACAGCATCTATATCCACTTGTTTTACAACCGCAAAATGGAAGGCGACCCGTGGAGGCTTTCGAAGAACTTCAGCAAAGCCAGGAGATCGCTGATCGGCATCTTTGCGTTCGCGTTCGTCAGGGCCGAGGGCCTGCTGAACAAAAAGGCGACCGCGAATCTGGTGTTTGAAAAGAAGTAGGCGGTAGACGGTAGACAGCAAACAGTAGACAGCGAAAAGAAAAAGCATAAGTCCGTCATTGCGAGCGAAGCGAAGCAATCCCGAACTCAATTCCTATTAGTTTGGCAAACAGAATACAGAATACAGCGAAAGAATAAAAAACAGCAAACATCAATGTCGCGTCGTTTGTCATTCCGCCTCTGCTTGTCATTTCGCTCCTGACTGTCATTCCGCCTTTTTTGTCGTTCCGAGCGAAGCGAGGAATCTTCAATTAAACATCAATAAGCAACTTAGGATTTGAAGTTGAGGATCCGGAAAGAAGCAAACCAGCGAAAACTAATTGCCCGAATAGCGAATATAATTATGCGGCAGGGGATATGCTTAAAAAGCAGTTCCGAATATAATTATCAGCAGATTTTTCTGGAGTGGGGAATATTAGTAATGGACATATTTGAATGGCTGGTTCCTTTGTTGATGTCTGTTTTTGTCGTCGGCTCTTTTACTGAAATGTTTTTCGGATGGAAAGTTTATATTCCAGTGATATATCATCTGCGGCCGACAGTTTATCGCACAGAAAAAACATACATGGCCGATCCGGAAAAAATACTCAATGTTGATTTTAATAATATGGAAGAAATACTCGTGAAAACTGTAAAAGGAAAGAAAATAATATTTTTCAGAAGAAAATATTACTGGTTCAGATTTGAAATGCAAAGTTCGTGGCCATTATGGGGCGTGATAAAATTGACTGATCTCGGAGGAAAAACAAAAGCGGCGATAGTTGGGAAGCCGCCATTATTCACATCATGGTTTTTATTGATTTGGATAGCATTGTTTTTAGTTGGTTTCATTGGGGTGGGCTTGTCGGCAATAAAAGGCAAAAGCGAATTGTTCATTATTGTTTTGATAGTTCCTGTTTTTATTTGCGCCATTTGCGGATTGTCCTATGTATTGGAAAAAGGGCGGTTCCTACGTCATCTAAAGGATATTGATGATGTATTGAGCAGAAACGGCATTAATCCAATTCCGTGACATAATCGAATAACTACGGGCGTTTAATTCATTTTCCATCTCCAGCGCTGATTGGAATTGAGTTCGGGATTGCTTCGCTTCGCTCGCAATGACGGCCTTATGCTTTTTCTTTTCGCTGTCTACTGTTTGCTGTTTGCAGTCTACTGCTTTTATGTCTTTCGCTGTATTCTGAGTTCTGGATTCTGTTCTACTGCTTTTGTGTTCTTTTCTCCTCGCCACTCGCTACTTTCCGCCGACCTTGACCGGCTATCGGCGCCGTGTTAAGTTTTAGGACAGGGAGATTCATTACGATGGCGGAGAAGGCGACGATGTTCAGGACGATGAAGGCGAAGGGCTCCGTCACGATATACGTGGACGGCGATTTCACATACGAGCATACGGGCGCGTTCAAGACGCAGGTTAAAAAGCTGATCGCCGAGTGCGAATGCGTTCCGAAGATCAGGCTCGACCTCGCCGACTGTTCGTTTGTGGACAGCGGCTGCATGGGCGTGATGGCGCACGTGCAGAAGGAACTGAACAGCAAGGGCGGCGAGTTGCGTGTTGTCAATGCAGCGCCGCTCGTTCTCGAGGCGATGCGCCGCATCCGGCTCGACGCGATTCTCCCCATCAGAGGCAAAAAGAAATGAATTTCTATTTGTACTTAGCGCTCGAAGCAGGCCTGCTGATTCTCGTGGCGGTCGCAATATTCGTCGCGTTCCGAGAGGCGACGAGCGAAGACATCGACGGAAAATCCGACAATGAACGCTCTTAAAATCGGCATATCAGGCGTGCGTGGCGTGGTCGGCGAGACGTTCACGCCGCACCTCGTCGTGCAGTTCACCGAGGCATTCGCGACCTACGCGGGCCGAGGCGAGGTTTACGTCTGCGACGATGCGCGTCCGTCCGGCGGCATGGTTCGCGGCGCCGTCATCGCCGGGCTGCTCGGCGCGGGCTGCTCGCCGATCGATCTTGAAATCTGCCCGGTCCCCGCGCTTCAGTTCGCAGTCGCGCGCTCGCGCGCCGCGGGCGGCATCGCCGTCTCGGCCGGTCATAACCCCGAAGACTGGAACGCTCTCAAATTCATCCGCACGGACGGCATCTACCTGAACGCCAACCAGAGCGATGAACTGCTCGATATCTACCATAGCGGCGAGTTCGACAAAGCCAAGTGGAACGAAATAAAGCCGCTCAAGCGCCAGACGAACGCCGCGCGAAATCACATCAAGGCGATTCTCGCGTCGGTCGACGTCGCGCGCATACGGAAAGCGAAGTTCCGCGTGGCGGTGGACGCCAGCAACGGCGCCTGCTCGAAACCGGCCGCGGAGCTGCTCGACGCGCTCGGCTGCCCGGCGGCCGCCATCAACGACGAACCCGGCGAACCGTTTCCGCACGACCCGGAACCGAATCAGGCGAACATGCGCTCGCTGCGCGCGCTCTCTCGCGCGATCGGCTGCGACGCCGGGTTCATGCTCGACACCGCGGGCGAACGGCTCGGAATCGTCACCGACGCCGGCGAATCGCTCCCGGAAGACCACACGCTTGCGATCTGCGTCGCGGCGCAGCTCGAACGCAAGCCCGGCCTGGTCGTGACCAATCTGTCGACCTCGCGGGTGATCGACGACATCGCGCGAGCCTATCGCTCGCAGGTTGTGCGAACTCCCATCGGGCAGGCGTACGTGGCCGAAGCGGCGATGAAGCGCCGCGCGGTTATCGCCGGCGAAGGCAGCGGCGGCGTCATTCTCCCGCGCGTCCATTACGCGAACGACGGCCTCGCCGCCATTGCGTTCATTCTGGACCACCTCGCGCGCCGCAAAACGCGGCTCTCGAAAATTGCCGCCTCGCTTCCGGAATACACGACTATTAAAAAGAACATTCCGCTCGATTACACCGAGCTTTTCAAAGCCGTGCAGCACGCGCGCCGCGCGGTTGAAACAGACATAAAAAAAGCGGCGCTGGACCTTTCGGACGGCATAAAAATCGACTGGCGCGACTCGTGGCTGCACATAAGGCCCTCGAACACCGAGGCGATGATACGGCTGATCGCGGAGGCGCGCGACGGC